>JBMCFH010000197.1:0-6501 GCA_048620455.1 Chloroflexota bacterium
CTCCGCCCATCGTGCCAGCGGCCCGTTCCCTTCCTGAGCGCGGCGATGTTTGAACTCATTCTGGTGAGGAAGGTAGACGTAATCTTCGCTCCACTCGTCCACGTTGCCGACGATTTCGCCCACAGCGTCGACGATGTAGCTTAGCTCCTCGTCCGTCGTGGTCGGGTGGATGGAAACGCGTACCCAGCCTGGCTTCTGGGAGAGATCGCCCTGGTCGATGCGCGTGGTGATTTGCCGGGATTGCGCAGGGCTGACGTGTAGCAGATAGTGGCCGTAGGTGCCGGCGCAGGAACAGCCGCCGCGCGTCTGGATGCCGTAGCGGTCGTTGAGTAGCTTGACGAGCAGATTGTAGTGGATGTGTTCCACGTAGAAAGAGACGATGCCCAATCGTTGTTCCACGTGGTCGGCCAGAATGTGAAGATCCGGAATGTCCCGTAGTCCGGCGAAAAGGCGTGGCAGCAGCTCCTCTTCCCGCGCCCGCATGGCATCCACGCCCATGGCCTCTTTGAGGCGGATGGTCAGGGCGGCGCGGATGGTTTGCAGGAATCCCGGTGTGCCGCCATCTTCGCGGGCCTCGATGTCGTCGAGGTAACTGCGTCCTTCCCAGGGGTTGGTCCAGTTGACGGTGCCGCCGCCGGGCCGATCGGGCACGCTCAGTTCGTACAATGAGCGGTTAAAAACGAGAACGCCGGGTGTGCCCGGCCCTCCCAGGAACTTGTGAGGGGAGAAGTAGATGGCGTCCAATCGCGCCTGGGGGTCGCCGGGGTGCATGTCGATGGTCACGTAGGGGGCGGAGGCGGCGAAGTCCACGAAACAGTAACCGCCATACTCGTGCATGATGCGGGCAAGCTCGTAGTAGGGCGTCTCGATGCCGGTCACGTTGGAACAGGCTGTAAAGGCGCCGATCTTCAACGGGCGGTGGGCATAGGCCGGCAGTCGCTCTCTCAGGGTAGCCGGATTGACCAGACCCTGGTCGTCCGGCGGCAGCACTTCCACGTCGGCGATGGTCTCCAGCCAGGAGGTATGGTTGGAGTGATGTTCCATGTGCGTGACGAAGACGACGGGGCGCTCGTCCTCGGGGATGTCGCAGTAGGAGCGCAACTGCTCGGGAAGGCGCAGGCCTAACATGCGTTGCAGCTTGTTGACCACGGTGGTCATGCCCGACCCTGCGGCGATGAGCAGGTCGTGGGGACCGGCGTTGACGTGTTGCTTGATCGTTTCACGCGCTTCGTGGTAGGCGCGCGTCATCAGGGTGCCGGTGTAGCTGGCTTCGGTGTGTGTGTTGCCTACGTAGGGGGCCACGACGTCACTCATCGTCTTTTCGATGGGCGCGTAGAGACGACCGCTGGCGGTCCAATCGGCATAGACCAGTGGCTTCTCGCCGTATGGGGTCTGAAAGGTGGCGCGATGGCCGACGATTTGACGACGGAAGGGGCTGAAATGGGTTTGTAGTGTCTGCTTCACGGCTGCCTCCTCAATTGTTGTCTCGAGCGACACTGTAGCCATTATATCATCAGTGCCTGTGTGGTGGGACCAGAAGTTACCTTACGGCGGCGGGGTGGTCCCATAGCGGAAATGAGATCGCCGCGGAGGTGATACGCTGGTACTATTCTGATCTAGATCCACGCGTTCCACGGTCACTTTTCACGGCGATTCCTGTATAATGGCCACATGGTGCTGCTGTGGGCGCTGGCATGCAACATACGGCCGGTCGCGTGATACCTGTCCTGGTATGGTTGCATTGGCTTTTGAATGTTCTCTGTCTTCAACTCAGACTACCCGTCATCCAGATACGTCATGAAAGCCCCAACGATTCGCTGGAACGCCTTTACGATTTCCCTGACTTATACTGCCGTCAGCATCTCCTGGATTGCCTTTTCGGACCAGGTGCTGGCGGGTCTGGGTCTGCCGCCGGACGTGCTGACGATGGCCCAATCGGTGAAGGGGGCGCTGTTTGTGCTTGCGTCAGCGCTGTTGCTGTTTGTGCTCATACGCGCCAACAACCGGCAGTTGCGCCGCAAGGAGCGGCAGTTGCGACACAACGAAGCGCGCTTCCGCGACTGGGCGCAGCTCGCCTCTGATTGGTTTTGGGAGACGGACGCGCAGCATCAGATCGCCTTCCTGTCGCGCAGCGAGGAACAGGATGTGAAGGACGAGTTCTCGCCCGCACTGCGTGACGCAATCGCGGCGGCGGTACAGACGCCGGCCGAGGGCGCGGCGGAGGAACAACGACCGTTCCGCGACCTACGCCAGGAACTGGTGGTGTCTGACCAAAAGCGCTATTGGATCAGTCTGAGCGGGAAGCCGCGTTTTGACGGAGCGGGCCGCTTCCTCGGGTATCGTGGAACGGTGGCTGACGTCACGTCGCGCACGCGCGCGCACCAGGCGTTGCGACGCTCGCAGAAGATGGAGGCGGTCGGCCAGTTGACCGGTGGGTTGGCGCACGACTTCAATAACTTGCTGGGAGTAATAGTGCTATATCTGGATTCCCTACAAAAGCATCTGAAAGGGGACGAGCAGGCTCTGACTGCCATCGGCGTTGTGTTGCAGGCAGCGCAACGCGGCGCACAGTTGACACAGCGGCTGTTGGATTTTTCGCGCCCGGAGCCGCGCCGCACTGAGGCGACGGATGTGAATGAGGTCGTGGGCGGCATGCAAGAGCTGATCGACGTTTCGCTGCCGCGCTCCGTGACGTATGAGTTTCAGGCGGCCGATGGGCTGTGGAAGACGCAGATTGATCCCGGCGAGTTGCAGGATGTCATTCTCAACCTGGTAATCAATGCGCGGGACGCCATGCCGGAGGGCGGGCAACTGGTTATCGAGACGGAAAACCGCTCATTGGGCCGCGAATTTGCGCGGCGCAACCCCAATATTTCGCCCGGTGATTATGTGGTGCTCACGGTCAGCGACACTGGAACGGGCATCGCGCCGCAGATCGTCGATCGCATCTTCGACCCGTTCTTTACCACAAAGGAGGAGGGTAAAGGAACGGGCCTGGGGCTGAGTATGGCCTATGCGTTTGTTCAGCGTTCGAAAGGGGATATTAAGGTCTACTCGCAGAAAGGGTACGGCACGACGTTCCGCCTCTTTTTGCCGCGCGCCAGTGAAGGGGAACGACAACCGCCGGCGATTCCGGCGCTGGAAACGTTGCCCGGCGGTGAGGAGACGATACTTGTGGTTGACGATGAGGCGGTCATGCGTGCGGCGCCTGTGGCTATCCTGCAGGCGTTAGGCTACCGTGTGCTGACGGCTGATGACGCGACGGAGGCGCTGCACATTCTAGAAAAAGAGCCGGTGGACTTGTTGTTCACGGATATTGTTATGCCGGGAGAGATGATGGGCGTGGGGCTGGCGCGAACGGTGCAGGAACGTTGGCCCAAAACGAGGGTTTTGCTCAGCTCGGGTCTGACGCCGGGGCAGCTACAACTGGCGGAAGCGGACAATCCACTGCTGGCCAATTTGCTGACGAAGCCGTTTGACAGGCGACAGCTGGCGTACCGGGTGCGGCACGTACTTGATGCGGACGGCGGGCGGCGGACCGCCAATGACGGCTGACGGCGGTGTATTGGTATAGTTGTGTATTGGTCTATTCAATTATCCCAATGCACGAATACACCAATACACCGGTACACTATTATACTGGTTAGCTGCTGTAGCCGTCGGCGAAGGTGTCGATCATCAGGCGGGGGTCGCCGAGGGGGTAGAGGATAGGTACAGTAGCGCCGCGTTCGACGTATTCGCGTACCTTGGCCTTGGCCTCGTCTGGCGTGCCTGTGGCGGTGATGCGTAGCACCAGATCGTCGTCGACGTATTGCATCGCTTGCTTGATCTGTTCCTTGGTCGCGGGCCAGCCGAGAATGGACTGAATCTGGGCCACGACCTCCTGGGAGACGCCACTGGCCTTGGCGATGTGCGGCTGTTGCGCCAGGTACTGGGTGAGCAGCATCTTGGCGCCGCGAATGGCCTCATCGCGGTCCTCGTGGACGGAGCAGACCACCAGTTGCGGCCGGTCGAGGTCATCCACGCTGCGACCGGCGCGGCGCGCGCCGCGGTCCAACTGCTCCATGGCGCCGTCGTTATACTCCGGCGGCACGCAGTAGTTGAGCACAGCGCCGTCGGCGATTTCGCCGGTGAGCTCCATCATCTTGGGGCCGGTGGCGCCGATGTAAATGGGCACGTTGCGCGGCTCACGGCGACCGTGTACCACGTCCAGCTCCACGCCGTCGACGTGGTGGAACTCGCCATGATAGGTAACGTTCTCCAGCCGCAGCAGGCGACGCAGCACTTCCACCGTCTCGCGCATCGCCGTCAGTGGTTTGCGACGTTCGATGCCCACGTTCTTAGCCAGCGGGTCCCACCAGGCGCCGATGCCGCAGATGATGCGGTTGGGCGCGAGGTCGTCCAGGGTGAGGAAGGTGGAAGCCAGCAGGCCGATGTTGCGCGTCCAGTTGTTAATGACGCCGCTGCCGATCTTAATACGATCGGTGTGCGCGGCAAAGGCAGCCATGGGCACGATAGCGTCGCGCACCAGGCGGCTTTCAGCCTGCCATATGCTGTGGAACCCTTTCTCTTCAGCGTATTTGCTCAGCTCGATCCCTTCCGACAGCTCGTGGGCGTCTTGCAGGTATAGGGCGACAGGTTCTTCGGGCATTTGTTTTCTCCTTTGTAATTCTGTTTTGAGTTAAGGTTGGGGTGTGCCAGGGCGGGCGCCCGCGCCCACCCTGGCACCGGGTTGTTACGTCTGGTTTGCGGTTGTTATGAACCGTTTTGACGATCTTTGCGGGTCAGGCCGCGCCGTGGGATGGGCATGGGCAGCTTGTAGCGGCGCTCACCATCGAACTGGTAGAGGGCGTTGGCCACAGCGCCGGCTGTGGGCACCAGGCCGATTTCGCCGACACCCTTGGCGCCATAGGGGCCGTAGGGGTCGGGTACTTCCACGCCGATCACTTCCAGCTCGGGCATCTCCTTGGCGCGCAAAATACCCGTCTTGCGCAGCATGGTGCTCTTGAGCTGGCCATTTTCCATGGGCACATCTTCGGTCAAGGCGTAGCCCAGGCCCATGTGGATGGACCCTTCCAGCTGGCCTTCAAAAAGGGTGGGGTTAAAGATCTTGCCGGCGTCGTGCGCGGCGACCACCTTTTCCACGAACCCTTTCTCCTCGTCCAGAATGACGAGCTGGGTGGCATAGCTGTAGGAGTAGTGCGTGTATACTTTCTCCGACAGGGAACCGGGCTTGGTCGTCCAATCCACACGGAACTTACCTTCGTACTCCCGGCCCACCAGGTCGCTCAGGGAGTGCGTCTGCAGGTCCTCTCTCAGCCCCTTGCAGGCGTCGATGAGCGCGTTGCCCACCAGCGACGTGGCGCGGGAGGCGGTGGTCATGCCCGCTATCTGTTCGGCCATGGTGTCCACGCGGACCTCGACTATATCGGGATCCAGGCCCGTTTCGTTGCACACTACCTGGAGGGCGACGGTGTTCACGCCCTGGCCCATCTCCGTCCAGCCGTGATCCACGATGACTTTGTCAGAAGCGGCGACGGTGACCTTGGCCGAGGATTCATCGGGCATGCCGTTGCCGATACCCGTGTTCTTCAGACCACAGGCCAGGCCGGCAAAGCGGGCGTTGTAGAACTGGTCCTTGACAGCCAGCAGCGTCTCGCGCACGCCGGCGCCGGCTTCGATGACCTGTCCGGTGGCGGTCATGCAGCCGTCGGTGAGGGCGTTGTCATAGCGGAACTGCCAGCGGTCGAATCCGCCTTTTTCGCACAGTTCGTCGATGAGGCTTTCCAGACCGAACATGGCCTGGTTGACGCCGAACCCGCGCATGGCGCCGCAGGGGATATTATTGGTATAGACGGCAAGGGCCTCAACATCGGTGACCGGCACGTGGTAGGCGCCGGTAGCGTGTCCCGCCGAGCGCTCCAGCACTTTCATGCCCACGGAAGCGTAGGCGCCGGTGTCGCCGACGAATTTGACCTTGACGAACGTCATTTTGCCCTCTTCGTCGCAGCCGATGGTGTAATCCATCCAGATGGGATGGCGCTTGGGGCTCATGCGGATCGATTCGTCGCGTGTGAGGCGCACTTTGACCGGGCGCTGCAGCAAGTGGGCCGCCAGCGTGGCGTGGCTCTGCACGGACATATCTTCCTTGCCGCCAAAGCCGCCGCCGTTGGGCACCAGCTTCACGCGAATCTTGTCTTTGGGCAGGCCCAAAAGGCGCATGAGCTGCTCGCGGTCGTCGTAGATGCCCTGGCTCTGCGAGAGAAGTTCGATTCCTTCGTCGGTGGGATAGGCGATTGCCGCCTCCGGCTCCATGTAGCCGTGTTCGATGCGCTGGGTCTGGAATACGCCTTGCGCCGTGTAGGCGGAGTTGGCCATCGCTTCATCCAGGTCGCCGCGGCTGGTGGCGCTGCGCGATAGCAGATTGCCGCCCTCGTGGATCTGGGGGGCGTCTGGCTCAAGCGCGTCGTGGGGGTCGGTCACCGGTTCCAGCACCTCGTA
>JBMCFH010000198.1:0-6494 GCA_048620455.1 Chloroflexota bacterium
GGCTCCTGCTGACCCTGTGCAGGCGGTTCCTGTGGCCCCTGGGAAGGCGGCGCGGGGCGCGGGCGGCGCGGCAAATGCAATTCTACCGAAGAATCGCTGGGCCGCGCTGCCGCAACACGGTTCAGACGGTCACGGATTTGCTCTTCTCCACCATCGCGACCGGCCTCTTCTTGCGCCGGGGACGGTGGTTGTTGGGGAGGAGGGCTCGCCGGCTGCGATTGCGCGCCGGGGTCATGTGGCGGTCTGGACGTTCTGGGCGCCTGGTATTCGTCCGGCGTGCGTTGTACGGGCCAGGCCTGATCCAGAGGCACTTGCTGTTGTTTGCCACCGGAGCCGGTGGGCGAGGCAGGAGGTCCGGCTTGTGGCTGTGCGCCGGGCTGAGCCGGCGGCGGTTGCGGCGTTTCCTGCGGCGGCTGCTGTGATGTCGCGGAGGAATCGGGCGCTCGCTGTGCCGTTTCGGAAGCCGGTGGGGAAGCGGCAGCGCCCTGCCGTCGCTCTCGATGTAACTGTGCGATGCGTTCCAGCCGCCGCCACGGTAGACTGCCTTCCTCCTCTGGGGGAGCGCTCGCCTGGCGTTGCGCCGGCGGCGGTGCGTCCGTCTGTGGCGGCGCGGTCGCCTGCGCCGGTGGGGCGGCGGGCCGCGGTGGTGGCGTGTGAGGCGAGGGCGCTGCCTCGGCGCGAGCAATCACTTCGTCAAGAGAGGGGGCTGCCGGCGCTGCCGGCGGCGCCAGCGGTTGATTCGTGGCGACCGGCGGCGCGCTTTGCGCTGCAACAGGTTGTTGAGGCGCGTCGGCCCCTCTCATGCGGAAAAGCGTGGTTGTGTTGGCGTGGCGCCGCACGCGGCGCAACAGTGGGTTTCGCCGTCGAAAACGTCTACCAGAAGCCATACCGTTACCCTGATGCTCCACTTTGCTGCCCGGCGTGGCGCGTGAGAGAGACGCGTCCGCAAACCAGCTCCAACGTCTGGATCGCGATGCTGTCGCTGGCGGTGCTTAGTTGCGGACCGGTCCACTTAACGGGCAGGGCGTTTTCGATATCCCAGGTCATAATTGGTCGCTGTATTTTGTCGCTGGCGTTGAGCAGCTTGATGGACACGGTGTGCCGCTTGAACGTTTCGTTCATGCTGTCAATGTACCAGTTAAGCAGGGCGCTGGTGGCTACGCCGTTTTTGAGCGTGATGGTCGCGGCCTTCTGGCGACCCGGCAACTGGTGTACGTACGTGTTCAATCCACCTTCGTGCACCGGTTCCATCTCCCACTCGACGACGGGTAGGGTGCACTCCGTGAAGACGGCCTGCGGCACACCGGCGATGTCGACGACGAAGCGGAAGGCGGGGTTGGTTTGTGTACGCAAGATGTTGATAGTCATTCCCGTTCTCCTCAGCGTCTCTGCCAGCGTTTGTGGCTGATCCGCCGGCGCTCTCGTTCCAGGCGCAGGTCGTCGCGCCAGAGCTCGTATACTCTGTCGCTGACGCGGCGTACCAGCTCGGCGCTTATCGGCGCAGTCCGATCTTCATCGCGCCTTGTCTGATTGCTGCGATTGCTAATCGGGGATTGCGGCATGAGTGTTCTCCCTTCTTAGCCGTCCAGCGGCGCTACCTGCATTTCAAACTGGCTGTTGCAATGTGGACAGGTGGCACCCACGCGCACGGGTTGCGGACTGTTGAGCCGCAGGTAGAGATCTTCGAGATAGGCCAGGTCGGCGGCAAAAAGCCGGGCGATGACCGCGGGCGTGATGTTGGGCACGGCGCCCAGTTGCGTCACAACACGGCTGAGCAGCAGGACGGGGAGATACGATTCCTTCTCCTGCACTCGCGGATGTTCCACAGCCTCGATCTCGTCGATGGCTGTGGCCAGGCGCATGCGCCCGTTGCGGTGCACGCCGCCCGCGTCATCTACGTACCCTCGTGGAAGTGTGAATTCGTACTCTGTTTGCATTAGTTGAGAAGTGGGGGATGCGGGCACAACGGCGCCCGCATCCCTGTCTCACGATCCGGCTTCGCGAATTAAACTTCGACGCGCTCGATGTACTCGTGCGCCAGCGTCAGTTCCTCGACACCGATTTCGTTGCTGTCGGATTTCACGGAGGGACCGCTGACCTTGACGGGCCAGCCAGCCTTGAACTCCCAGCGGGCAACAGGGTTCAACTCCTGGTCGAACATGGTCACCGATCCGTCAGAGCGGGCCTCGCCGACCTTGCCGTCTTCGACCAGCTTGCGCCAGGTCCAGATCTCCATGTCGCTGGTGATGCCGCGCTTGAGGGTGATGTTTTCCCACTTGAGACGACCGGGGATCTTCATCACGACCTCGACGCCTTTGTCGTTGACCACTTTGTGCTCGATGGTCTCGTGTTCCGAACCCAGGCCGGAAACTTCCGTGAAGTAGCCGGTAACGTGTCCCTGCACTTCTACTTGAAAATGAAAACCAACAAGAGGGTCTTCACGTTGAGTATCGACTGAAACAGCCATTGTTTGCTCCTTTGTAATCTGCCTGCCGGTTGAAACCGGCAGCTACTGGTTGGAAACATGTTAAAACATGTTCGCGGGTCTTAACCTTATCCTTCGGCGTTGGGGCCGGCCCACTGGCTCAGGCGGAAGATGACGAACTCGGCCGGTTTCACGGGGGCCATGCCGATCTCGATGATCAGCTGGCCGAGGTCGCGGATTTCCGGCGGGTTCAGCTCTTCGTCGCATTTAACGTAGAAGGCCTCCTCGCGGGTGGCGCCAAACAGCGCGCCGCTAAGCCAGATGGTGCTGAGGAAAGAAGTCGCGTCGCGACGCACCTTGGCCCACAGCATGCGGTCGTTCGGTTCGAAGACCACCCACTGCATACCCGATTCCAGCGAAGCGCCGACGACGATGAACAGACGGCGCACGTTGATGTAGCGCCAGGAGCCGTCGCTGCTGAGGGTGCGGGCGCCCCAGACGCGGATGCCGCGGCCGGGGAAGGAGCGGATGCAGTTGACGCCGATGGGGTTCAGCACGCCCTGTTCGCCCTTAGTGAGGTTGAGCTCCAGGGAGAGCGCGCCGCTGACCACTTCGTTGGCCGGCGCTTTGTGGAAGCCGACCTCGGAATCGACGCGGTTGTAGATGCCCACGACGTGACCGCTGGGCGGCATCAGTTTCTTCTGCTGCGGGCTGTCGCTAAGGTCGGCGACCTCGATCCAGGGATAGTAGAGGGCGGCATAGGAGGTGTCGAAATTGACGTACTCGCGCCACTCTTTGGCCTGCTGGGCGTTGAGGCCCGGCGGGGTGTCCAGGATGGCGAAACGGTACTTGAGCCGCTCGCAGTCGGCGATCATGGCCGTCTGCACCATCTTGATCTTATCTTTGAACTCCTCGGAGCCGTCGTAGCCCGTCATCAGATCGGGGCAGAGGACCAGACGCACGTCGTCCAGCGCTTCCAGGCCGCTGAGGCCGGTGCGCTCGGCGACGTCGCCGATGAAGTCCTTGGCGGAGGGCGTGCGCGAGCCGCCGCCGCTCAGCTCGTAGGCGCCCTCGGCGGGGGTGGCTTTGCCGGCGTAGGATACGACGGCGCTTTCGAACTCCACGTCGCCCACGTAGTTGTCACCCTTGCTCATGGTGAGCCCGCTCTTGACCTCGTTGCCCACGGTCAGGGTGAAGGTGGGTTCGCTGTCATCCTTCTTTTTCTTATCGTCGTCTTTGCTCGACTTCGAGCCATCATCCTCGCTGGCCTCGTCCATGGAAATGGAGACCGGGATGCCGTTGCCGCTGATGCCGGGCAGCTTGGCCGTGATGGTAAAGCTCTTGCCGCGCCCGCTGGCTACGGGGATGTCGACGGAAGCCACAGAGATGTGGTCGTCTCCCAGCTGGCTGAGGGCCATGATGCTGGTGATGTAGCAGGGGCCGCCGCCATTGCTGAAATAACCGTAGACGGCGTCGGGCAGGTAGGCATCGGGGGTGAATCCGCCGAAGATGGTCTGGAACTGGGTCCAGTTGGTGACGAGGGTGGGCTTGTTGAGCACCGATTCTACCGGCACGCGCTCGCCCGTCTCGGGATCGATTGACTTGAGGCTGGCTTCGGCCGTAATGCCCACGAAAGCGGCCATCGATGCGCCGGCGGCCTCAATGGGCTTACTACCTTTATCAACTTCTTCTACATAGACACCTGGGGTTGCATAAGCTACAGGCATTGTTTTCTCCTTGTTGGCATAGCTTGCAAATGAACAGTTTCGCCGCGCTTCTGGGGGAGGCACGGCCCTGGACGATCGGTTCGGCCAGGGGGGTAGCCTGGGCAGAGAACGGAGGGACTAGGGTGGATCACGATTCTTTTTGTCGCGGTCTGAGGCTACGCTCATGGCACCTTTCCTTTTACTAAAAGTACGTTCACTATAATGAAACATCGTACTCGCCATCCGGTACGCTGATGGGGCGTTCGAGCGGCTCGCCGGGCGCGCCGTCTGTGGAGGGCCACACGACGAGGGTGTAGTCGCCGGGCGCTACACCGGTAAATTTGAAATGGCCTTCGTCGTCCGTGGCGCTGAGCCAGCCGGTGCCTTTAAGGGCCACACGGGCGTTGGCCACGGGCTCTCCATCGTCGGTCACGGCGCCGCCGATGACGATGTGAGAGGCGGCGGGCACGGAGATGAGTGTCCCGTTGTTAGCAGGGGCTTCGCTCTGGCCTGTATGCAGCGTAAGGGTGCGCACGGCCGGGCCGCTGATGGGCGCCCAGGGATCGAGGGCTACGGTGATGACGTAAGAGATGGAGGGCTTAAGCTCATTGTCCAGCGAGCTCCACACCTCCGCGGGGTTGGTCAGGCGGTCGTGATTGGCCAGCCGCGCCTGCACTTTGAAAGGCTGGTTGCGCATATCGCCTACCAGCTTCTCCTGGGCCAGTATGGGGTGACGCAAGAGGGCCAGCATGCTGCGGCTGAGTAACCGGTGTTCATCCTGGGGTTCGGCGGCCCAGGTGGTCATCATGTAGAAACAGTCGATGCGAAAGGGGGTGCGCTTCTGTGCGACCTTGCCGGGCGCTGCACGGCCCGGGGGCAACGGGGCCGTCTCCCAGTTGTGCTGGCGCAAGACGTTGTTTTCGCGTACGTCGTAGAGGAAGAAGTTGACCGTGGGGCGGGTGAGGCGCGCGCTCCACTCGCGCGTAGGCTGGTCAAATTGTACGTCGATTTCCCCGTTGTTGATGGGAAGCTCGTCCGTCAAGAGCTGCTTGATGGTACGATCGAGATCCCTGATCATGGCGCGTTCCCTTTATCGTGCGCCTCTGGCGCCATTGCTACTCCTTGTAGATTTCCAACCCATTCACCGTTCTGTGGGGTCGAATGGAATGCCATGAGCCTGCAGGTAGGGAATGACCACGCGCTCGATCTGGTGCAAATTATCGAAATGAAAGACGGCGCCACTGGCAATATGAACAATAATACCCTGCCATTTCGGCGCGCCGGATTCCGCTGCCTGCTGCTCAATGTTGACTTTGACCATGAATGATTCGGTGCTGATTTCAAATCCGTCGCCGTGAATGTCGTCCATGCGGGGGGCGCTTCTCGTTATTTGTCTGCCTCTTGCTGTTCCTGTTCCATCCACAGCCGCGCCTGCCAGTAGGGGTCAAGGTCAATGCCCATCTCCTGCAGATAAGCGGCAATGAATAGCGGAATGGTGCGCAGTTCGTTGAGGTAGCGCCTGTCTCCGCTGGCCACGTGCTCGATGAGGCCTCGATACTCCGGCGCTGCTTGCTCGATCTCGCGATCTTCGCACCAGAGCCGGACCAGAAATAGCTGTTCGTCCACTCACTGTCCTTGCACTTTAATTACCTATTTTTATCATAGGGGTGTCACCGCACTATCACGACGGTGTCACGACGCTGTCACGGCGTGGAGGGTTCGTCGCGAGACATCCGATTTTTTTGCGTGTTTGGCGCAAATCGGGGAAGCTCTCTGAAGAAAAATCGGATGTCTTTCTTCTGTCACGTCGCGAGACATCCGATTTTTTTGCGTGTTTGGCGCAAATCGGGGAAGCTCTCTGAAGAAAAATCGGATGTCTTTGACCATCTGTCGCGTTGAGGAGGAAAGGGAATGAAGAAAGAGCCGGCTGCGGAGTTGTGGCAGTTGCAGATCGCCCTCATCAGCCTGATCGGCCACCTGCAGGATGGGCCGGATCACCTGGACGACCTGACGGCGAAGACGGTGGCCCGCGCCCTGGCGGAGATTGTGCAGGAGGCGGAGTCATTCCCCAAGGCGATATCACGCGACGACATCGCGCAATTCACACGAGAGGTGTTGGTGGGCACCGAGGAAATGCAGCAGGCGCTGGAAGCGCGCTGGCGCGACGAATTGGCGCCGGTGATGGAGCGAGCGCGCGAGCGCGCGGAAGATCTGGGTCACGATCTGGCAGACTTCACCTGTCTATCGGTGGATGGAGAGGAGTGGGGCGCCGTCTGTATGCGCTGTATGCAGTGGGTCTACGTGCGCCCGGAGGAGACGGCGGGGGTGTTGTTGAGCCGTTGTGTGGGGTGGCGGGGGCGCTA
>JBMCFH010000199.1:0-6454 GCA_048620455.1 Chloroflexota bacterium
CCAGAACCGTTAACAGTTGAGGAATCGCGCTGATTTGTGTTATGCTGTCTTCAAGTCAAGAAGATCGCGTTACCCCGCGAGCAAACGACGGCAGAACGTCACCACGCTACAGACCCGCACGACCCACGCACAGCAGTTTCTCTTTCTCTCAAACGACTATTGGAAATCTGACGCGCAAGCATCATTGCCGCTGCCAACCTATCTGCGGGAGGGCAGAATCATGAGTGGTTTATCGCTTTCACTCCTGGGCCCCTTTCAGGCCACGGTCGGCGGCGAGCGCCTGGCCCACTTTCGCACCAAAAAGGTGCAGGCGCTGCTCATTTACCTGGCAGCCGAGCCGGACGCCAGCCACCGGCGCGAAAAGCTGACGACCCTGCTTTGGCCGGGGCTGCCGGAGGATTCGGCGCGGCTGAACCTGCGCCAGATCCTTTACCACCTGCGCAGGGCGGTTCCCGAATTGCCGACCAGGGATGCATCCCCCGGCCATGTCGTTCGTTTCGTGCTCAGCGACCGCCACACGGTGTGGCTCAATCCGGCAACCGACTTTGAAGTAGATGCACACGCCTTTTCCGATCTCATCGACCGCACCGTGGCCCACGAGCACAACAACCCGCTCGCCTGCCTGGAGTGCCGCGAGCACCTGGTACAGGCCGTGGCCCTGTATCGCGGCGATTTCCTGACCGACTTTTACCTGGACGACAGCAATGCTTTCGAGGAATGGGCGGGACAGAAGCGAGCGGCGCTGCGCCGACGGATGCTGGACGCCTTGGAGACGTTGACGGCGGCGCTTCGCCGGCAGAAGGCTTACAAAGAGGCACGCAAGTATGCCGAGAGGCAGATAGCCATCGATAACTTGCGCGAGAGTGGTTACCGGCAATTGATGGAGATCCTGGCTCTCAGCGGTCAACGTTCGGAGGCGGTGGCCCTTTACGATTCCTACCGTCGCATGCTGGCAGAGGAACTGGGCATGGCGCCGGCGAAAAGGACCGTGGCGCTGAACGAGAAGATCGCCGGAGGCGAAGTGAGCCTGGAGGTCAGCGTCACGCCGGACGTGCGCGGTTACGAACTGAGGGAAGAGATCGGCACAGGGAGTTACGGCACCATCCAGCGCGCCTACCAGCCGGTCATCGGCCGCGAGGTGGCCGTCAAGATTATCCAGTCTCGCTTTGCCAACCACCCCCAATTCATCCGTCGCTTTGAGGTCGAGGCGCAAACAGTGGCCCGACTGGAACACCCCTACATCGTGCCCATCTACGATTATTGGCGCGAGCCCGATGGCGCCTACCTGGTGATGCGGCTGCTGCGCGGCGGCAGCCTGCAATCCTCCCTGGAAGGGGGCGGCTGGCCGGTCAATAGAACCGTGCAGATGGTGGACCAGGTGGCATCCGCGCTCGCCGCCGCCCACCGCCAGGGCATCGTACACCGCGACATCAAACCGGCCAATATCCTGCTAGACGAAGAGGGCAATGCCTATCTGTCCGATTTTGGCATCGCCAAGGATCTCACCAGCGACGTTCAGATGACGGCCGTCGGGGCGTTCATGGGGACGCCGGAGTACGCCTCACCAGAGCAGATTCTGGCCGAGCCCTTGACCCCGCAGACAGATCTATATAGCCTGGGCCTCATCTTGTACGAGACGTTGACGGGTGAGAAACCCTTTCCCGGCGACTCACTGGCGACGCTAATCCATAAACACCTGGAAGAACCCCTGCCCCCGGCGACTGCCATCCGGCCCGAATTGCCGTCGGACGTCGACGCCATCCTGCAGCGGGCGACAGCCAAGAAGCCGGCCGACCGTTACGCCGATGCCCTGGAGATGGCTGCCGCTTTCCGCGCCGCCCTGCACGCCCCAGAATCCTTCCATGTGGCCACGTTGCCGGCGGCCATGCCCACTGCCACTGAGGTTTCCAATCCCTACAAAGGATTGCGGGCATTCCAGGAAGCCGATAACGAGGATTTCTTCGGGCGGGAGGCGCTGGTTGAGAGCATGGTTGCCCGGCTGGCCGAAAGCCATTTCCTGGCCCTGGTCGGCCCCTCTGGCAGCGGCAAGTCCAGCGCTGTCAAGGCGGGCCTGATTCCCGCCCTGCGCGCCGGCGCCGCGCCCGGTTCTGAGAAATGGTTCGTGGCCGAGATGACCCCCGGCGCACACCCGCTGGAGGAGCTGGAGTTAGCCCTGCTACCCATCGCCGTGGATCCGCCACCCAGCCTGGTCGAACCCATGCGAAAGGACGAGCGGGGATTGCTGCGCACAGTGTGGCGTATCCTGCCCGACGAACCGAGCACGTCGCTACTCCTGGTAATCGATCAGTTTGAAGAGCTCTATACGCTGCTCTCCGACCAGGAGAGACGGCGACACTTCATCGACAGCCTTCTGCATGCCATTGAAGATCCTCAGAGCCCCTTGCGTGTGGTGATCACCTTGCGAGCCGATTTTTACGATCGACCGCTGAGCTATGAGCCACTGGGCAAGCCGCTCAGGGAAAACACCCAGGTCGTCCTGCCTCTTTCTACGGACGAACTGGCAGCGGCCGTGCGGCAGCCTGCGCGGCGCGCCGGCGTCACCGTGGAACCGGGCCTAATGGCAGCTATCGTCGCCGACTTCGGCCAGCAGCCGGGGGCGCTACCCCTCCTACAATACGCGCTAACCGAGCTGTTCGAGGAGCGTCAAAACCACACCATGACCCTGGCTGCCTACGAGGCAATGGGGGGGTTGACGGGAGCGCTGGGACGCCGCGCCGAGGCCCTTTACCGGGAGCTGGATAAACGTGGTCAGGCTGTTGCCGAGCAACTTTTTCTACGCCTGGTCACGCTCGGCGAGGGGGTAGAGGATACCCGGAGACGGGTCTTACGCTCGGAGCTATGGGCTCTGGGAGAGCGTCGCAAGGCTCCAGGAGCCAGCGATGTTTCGACGTCGGACGTCGTGATCGACGCCTATGGTCACGCCCGTCTCTTAACCTTCGACCGCGATCCGGTCTCCCGTGGCCCGACGGTCGAGGTGGCCCACGAAGCGCTGCTGCGCGAATGGCCTCGCCTTGGAAGCTGGCTGGAGGCGAGCCGGGATGACGTGCGGATGCAACGGCGGTTAGCGACCGCGGCTGCCGAGTGGGAACAGGCGGAGCAAGATCCGGGCTTCTTGCTGCGGGGCAGCCGCCTGGATCAGTTCGCGGGTTGGGCGGATACAACCGGCCTGGCGTTGACGGCTGAGGAGTATGAGTTTCTGGAGGGCAGCCTGGCCGCCCGCAAAGAGCGGCTGCTTGAAGAGGAAGCGCGACGCAAGCGTGAGTTGGAGACGGCCCGCCAACTGGCAGAAACGGAAAGTAAACGGGCGGAGGAGCAAACCCAGGCGGCGCAACGCCTGCGCCGACGTGCTCTCTTTCTGGTGGGCGCTTTGGTTGTGGCTGCCATCCTGGCAGTTTCCGCCGTTGTGAATGGAAACCGGGCCACACAAAATGCAAACGAAGCGCAAGATAATCTGGTCATGGCCGTCAGCCGAGAGGCAGAAGCAGTGGCCAACGCCAACGCTGCCGCCACACAGGGAGCCCTGGCTCAGCAAAATGCCAACCTTGCGGCTACCCAGGGAGTCGAAGCGCAATACAATGCCCAAATCGCCGAATTGCGCCGGGTGGAAGCCGAGGCGGAAGCCGTCGCCCGGGCCACGGCCGAAGCCAACGCCATACGTGAACGAGAAGCGGCTGAACGCCAGGCAGATCTGGCTACCTCTCGCGAACTCTCACAGGCCGCTCTTAACAACCTTGATGCTGACCCGGAATTGAGCATGCTATTGGCCCTACAAGCTCTGCAGACGGCCTACACCGCAGAGGCCGAAGAGGCTCTCCACCAGGGAATCCAGGCCTCCCGGTTGTTAACGTCCTTTTCAGATCATACGGAACCGGTATGGAATGGTGTTTTCAGTACCGATGGCGCGCAGGTAGCGACGGTCAGCCTAGATGGCACGGTAAAGGTGTGGGAGGCGACGTCGGGCCAATTACTACACACATTGCCATATAGCGGGATTGATTTCCAATCGCTCACGTTGAGCTTTGATGCCTCAGGAGATAGAGTGGCCCTGCTTGCCATCGGTGATGATTTCGCCAGCGTTATCCTTCATATCTGGAATACAGGTTCAGGCGAGTTGCTGCGCCAGATAGAGCTATCGATTCCGGTGGATCGGCTGAGCAGAAGCGTCGCCTTGAGCCCGGACTGGCGGATGGTCGCTGCCGGCCGCCATGACGGCACCGTTGAATTGTGGGACGTTGAGACAGCCGAGGAGATCTTGACATTATTCGCCCACGACGCTCGTGTGGGACAAGGGTTGGCGTTCAGTCTCGATGGCTCCCGTCTGGTGACAAGCGAACAATACGATGGTCAGGTTCGCATCTGGGCTGTGGAGGCATCGGTGGCAGCCGGGGAAGGCCAGCCCCTTGTCTCTTTTGCCACCCAGGGCGGAGATGAACTCCTCATCAGCCATTTCAACGCGGATGGCTCTCTGCTGGCGCTGGGCTTTTTTGGCCGTCCTGCAGAGGTGTGGGATCTGGCGGATACCAGCCAACCGAAATTCATCTTAACGGAGAGTGATGTGGGCGTCGGCTGGAACCTGGCCTTTCATCCACACACTGCCTTTGTGGCGACGGCCTCCTACTCAGATCAGTCTGCTACTGTGTGGGATTTAAGCAGTGGACAGAACCTGTTCACGCTGACCGGGCATGACGGCCCGGCTAACCGACTTTCCTTTAGCCCTGATGGAACCCGGCTGGTCACGACCAGCGATGACGGTACAGCTCGCATCTGGAACGCGGAACGCCATGCCGACGGCGAAATAGCCACTCTAGCTGCCGGATCGGCTATTTTTGATCTGAAACTGAGCCCAGATGAGCGAACATTAGCCCTGGGTAGTGACACGGGCCCGGCGACACTTTGGGATGCCACCAGTGGCGAACAGTTGTTCACTTTTCCGGGCGAACCGGATACAGCCGTTCGTGCAGTGGCATTTAACCCGTCTGGCACCCGCCTGGCAACGGCCGGCGAGGACGGCCAGGTTCGTATTTGGGATACCGAGAGCGGGGAGCTATTGCTGAGTTTCACCGGCCACACTGGCGGTCTATCGACCAATCGCACTGGCATCCTGGATGTTACCTATAGCCCAGATGGCACAGTACTGGCCACGGCCGGGGCTAATAAGCTGGCCAAGGTGTGGAATGCCGAGTCAGGTGAGGAGCTGCTGACCCTTGCCGGTCATACCGCCGGCCTGGTCAAGGTGATTTACAGTCCCGATGGTCGTTACATCGTTACTTCCGGCGATCTTGACACCCGTAGTGAATCACCCGACAGCACAATTAAGGTGTGGGAGGCACAAAGCGGTATAGAGGTATTCACACTTGGCCCCAATCCCCACAGAGCCATAGGCCTGGGATTTAGCCCGGATGGCAGTCGCCTGGCTGCTGGCGGTACAACTGGTTACCTTAAGATGTGGGATATGACCACCGGCGAAGAGCTGGTCGAATTTACGGGTCAGGCTTCCACCATCGGTACCGTCACCTTTACCCCCGACGGCGACCGGTTGATCAGCGGCAGTTTTGAGTCGGTGACTGTTTGGAATCTCGCTACCGGCACAGAATTATTGCATCTAGCGTCAAGACCCAGTGCGGAGGTTGTCTTGTCCGAGGATGGGCGGCGATTATACGCTGCAGGCTTTGGGGAAAATACCGTTCGCGTCTACACGGTGCCGCTAGAAGACGCTGTGGCTCTGGCTCAGTCACGTCTGACCCGCTCGTTAACGGCCGAAGAGTGCCGCCAATATTTGCATCGCGATGAATGCCCGGAAAGGCCGGATAGTTAAGGTGTCTACTCTCCGGCGTCGGGTAGACGGTCAGCCGGCAGTCCATTCGAACATTGTCTGGGATCTGTCATTCAGCCAAGATGGCCAAATCCTGGCAACAGGGAGCGCTGACGGTACCGCTTTCCTTTGGGATGTCGACCTACAGTCATTGACGGAACAGGCCTGCCAGCACGCCGGACGTAACATGACGCCTGAAGAATGGGAGCATTATTTCGGGGACGAACCCTACCGCGCCACGTGTCCTACGCTCAACGATGGCTGAGGTTCAGCAAGTTGGGCCCTGTTTCGGCTGCGTTTGGGCGTCAGCTGCGCTACCAGTTGCCTATGAGGGCTTGAAACCGGGCCGGATGCCCGCGCACCGATCAGTAGAGAGCAAAAGGAGTGTTCTATGAAACGCGGTCGCTTTTTGGTGTGCACTGTACTTCTGGCAGTGGCGGTTTTGGCCGAGGTGTTGAGGGCGCGGGGGCAGGGCGCTCTCACCTATACCATCAGCGGCGCCGCCCTACTCCCATTCGCCGCCTGCTAGCCTATCTGCGAAGTTGGGACGTCTCTCACATCGCGTCCGACGCCACCGGCGTGGGCGAGGGCATCACCGATTGGCTCTCCTCCTCGTTCGGC
>JBMCFH010000200.1:0-6411 GCA_048620455.1 Chloroflexota bacterium
CGTGTCCTGCCCGATTTCTACCACCTGCACCCTGTCTGGCAGGCGGTAGGCGACGCCGTTGGCGGCGTGCGCGGGGCGCTGCTGCTGCCCGCTGTGTGGGCCCTGCTGGGCGCCTTCGCCGTCTACCTTACCACGCGCCAGCTTGCAGGCTGGCCCGTGGCCTTGCTGGCCCTTGTTGGGTTGTCCATTACCGCCCTGCAGGTGTGGTTCGCCCGCTATCCCGTCACCGAGATGCTCACCCAATATTTGCTGTGGCTCGCTTTGTGGGCGCTCGGCGCCTGGCTGGCGGGCCGGCGCCCGGTGCGTCTGTGGGGCCTGATGGGCGGACTGGCCCTGGGCCAGCTTTTCTTAACGCGCATTGACACCCTTTTCTTGTTGGCAATTCCCCTTCTCGCCGGCCTATGGCTCACACATGGGCGGCGCTGGCAGGCGGCGCACCTCTGGTTCTTCGCACCGCTGGCTGCGCTCACGGTCCACAGCCTGGTTCACAGCTACACCTTCAGCCGCCCCTATTTCGAGCGCATCAGCTTTCACGTACTGGGCATGATTCAGCGCAACTGGATGCTGCCCGTCGCTGCCCTCGTCGCGGGCGCGGCCCTGTTCCTGATCATGCGCAACCGGCCTCTGGACGTCGTTGCGCGCCGCTACGGACGGCCCCTGCTGGCTCTCGGCGCGCTGTTTATTCTCCTGTTGGCCGCTTACGGCTGGTTTGTGCGTCCCGTGGTCGGCGCCACGGGTTCCTATCAGGAGTGGTACGATGGTCAGACGATTGTGCTTACTGACCGCGAGAACCTCATTCGGCTCGGATGGTACCTTTCGCCGCTTGGCGTGTGGCTGGGCGCGGCGGGCGCCGGCCTGCTGCTGTGGCGGCTCAATCGCAAAAGCGTGGCCCTCGTCGGCGTTGGCCTGTTTTTCTCGCTGCTCTATCTGTGGCGCATACAGGCAACGCCGCACCAGATTTACGCCATGCGTCGCTACGTGCCCGCCGTGCTGCCCTTCTTTGTCATCTCCGCCGCCTACCTCCTTGGCTGGCTGGCCCGGCGCCCGTTGTGGTACACGCGGCTGGCGGCGCTATTGCTGATCCCACTGTGGCTGGGGGGGGTTGCCCTCTCCGCGCAAGGGTTCGTTACCCACGTGGACAACCAGGGGCTGATAGCTCAGGTTGAGGCGCTGGACGCGCGGCTGGAGGACGGCGCAATCCTCATCTTCAACGACCAGACGCCGGTGAGCATGGGCGATCTTCTGGGAACTCCTCTCAACTACCAGCACGGTCATGACGCATTTACCCTGCGCCAGCCCGAGGCCATCACCCAGACACCGCTGCAGGCGCAGATCGCGCAATGGCAGCGCGACGGACGGCCCGTCTATTGGGTTGGCGACCCGGCGCCCCTCGCCGCGGAACAGATCCCGTACCAACAGGAAACGGTGGAGATTACGTTCACGTTCCTGGAAAACGCCTACGACCACAAGCCCTCGCGCTTGATTCCTGCGCGATGGGTGTTACCCTTATCGCGGCTACAGTGAAAACAGCGTGGCGATAGTTGGAGAAACCATGGCAGAAGAAAAAGATACGCAGGCAGAAGAGGTGGACATCGAAGCGATTATGCAGCAGATCCGCGAGCAAATCCTGGCGCGAAAAGAAGCATCTGCTGCCGGCGGCGCCCCGCCTCTCAAAATCTCTGGCAAGCGCTTTGCGCCCGAATTCTATGAGCACGTTTACCAGGCCGGGCTGGCCTATGACCAGGTTCAGGTCAGCATGTATGTCAGCAAGTCGTCGATCCCGGTGCTGGGCCGGCTGGTCGAGTGGCTGCGCAGCAAGCTGCACGAACTGGTTCTTTACTACGTGAATCAGCTCGCCGCAAAGCAGATCACGTATAACACTCACCTGCTGCGCGCCGTCAGCATTATGGCCGAGGAACTGGAGTCCCTGCCCGTCTCCGACCACCCTCCCACTGGCGAGGCCGGCGAGGCCGAACAAAGCTGAGGGGATTGCCTGCAAATGGAAGTGACCCTTGCCTGAGAACGATCCTCGGAGGGCAGCGCCTGTTCCCGGTTCCGCACGACCGCCGCTGGCCTTTGTCACCCCCTGGTATGGGCCCGATCTGCCCGGCGGCGCCGAAGCGCTGGCGCGCCAGACGGTGCATAGGTTGCAGCGCAGAGGGTTGGATGTGGAAGTGTGGACAACCACGCTGGGCGGGCTACACAGCGACTGGAGCAAGAATGAGCACGCACCGGGACTTTCACGAGTGAACGGCGTTCCCGTGCGCCGTTTTGCCGTGTCGCGCCGGGACAAAACAGCGTTCGACGCCCTCAACTGGCGCCTGATGCAGGGCCTGAGCATCGGCCCCGAAGATGAGCGCGTCTTCATCGGCGAGATGTTCAACGCGCCGGACCTCTACGACCACATACGCCATCACGGCGCAGACAGGCTACTCTTTTTCGTGGGCTATATGTTTGCCTCCACTTATTACGGCGCACAGATTCACCCGCGGCGCAGCGCCATCATTCCCTGCCTTCACGACGAAGCGTACGCGCGCCTTGCTCTCTACCACGATCTGTTGCGCTCAGCCCGCGCCCTCATCTTCAACTCTCAGGCCGAGCTGGAACTGGCGCAACGACTTTACGGTCGCGCTCCGGAACAGATCTGGGAGGTGATCGGCATGGGCGTAGACCACAACCTGTCCTGGGACGCCCAGCGCTTCCGGCAGAAACAGGCCCTTTCCACGCCCTTCGTTCTATACGTGGGTCGCCGCGAGCCGGGCAAGAATACGCCCCTGCTGCTGGACTACTGGCAGCGCTATGTGCGCGAATCGGGGCGCGAGGCCAAACTGGTGCTCATGGGGCCGGGTGACGTGCAAATACCACCCCAGGCGGCCTCGCACGTGCTCGATCTGGGGTTCGCCTCGGCTCAGGACAAACTGGACGCCTATGCCGCGGCGACGCTCCTGTGCCAGCCGTCGGTGCACGAAAGCTTCTCCATCGTGCTGCTGGAAAGCTGGCGCGCCGGCACCCCTGTGCTGGTCAACGGCAACTGCGCGGTCACACTGCGCCACTGCCAGGAGTCGAACGGTGGCCTCTATTTCACCTCTTACGAGGAATTTGCCGGCGCCGTTTCCTTCATGCTCGACCATCCGCATCTAAGCCGCGCCATGGGCCGGCAGGGACGGCGTTATGTGAAAGACAACTTTCACTGGAACGTAATCGAGGAAAAGTACCTCAATCTGATTGACCAACTGGGCGGGCAGACCGCGTCCGCCACGACAGAAACATCAAGCACGGTATGAGCCGCAGACGCCTGAAGATCAACCTGATGACCGCCGGCCTGACGCCGGGCGACGCCATCAGCAATTACATGCTCAGCAAAGCGCGTCTGTTGCGCGAGATGGGAGCGCGAGTCGATCTGTACGCCGATTTCATTCACCCCGACCTGGCCCGTGTTGCTCATCACTCCTCGCTGTATACGGACACCGGAGAAGCGATCCTCTGGTATCACTTCTCTATCTACGCCGACAACGTGCAGATAGCGATGGACAGCCATGATTACAAAATCATGGACTATCATGGAATCTGTCCGCCGCGGCTGTATAAGGGCCAGAACGAGCACCTGCGCTTCCTGTGCCAGTCGGGCATAGACCTCCTGCCCGACTTCGTCTCCTACTTCCAGCGCTACGTGGTTCACACGGAATACACGCGACAGCAACTGCTCGAACTGGGTTGTGAGGCGCAACGTGTGGAGAAGATCGCCCTCTGCGTGGACACCTCTCACCTGGGGATAGACGAAGACGCCGCGCTGGCGGCCTCGCTGGGCAAACTGGAGTATCTGCTCTTTGTAGGCCGCGTCGTGCCCCAGAAAGACATCCTGGCGTCGCTGGCTATCTTCGCCGAACTGCAGCGCCGCCGCCCACAGATGGCCTACCTGATCGTGGGCTCGCGGCAGCACACGGGACGCTATCAGCGCCAGCTGCAGCGCTTCGTAGCCGACCATAACCTGTCCTCGCGTGTCATGTTTACCGGTCAGGTCAATAATCCTGCGCTGCTCTCAGCGCTATTCGGCAACGCCACCTTCTACCTGGCGACCTCAGAATGGGAGAGCTTCTGCGTGCCCCTGGCCGAATCGCTCTTCTTTGGCGTGCCCACGGTAGTCCACGACGTAGCGCCGCTGCCCGAGGTATCGGGCCCCGGCGGGCTGGTGGTGGACAAGCACGAGCCCCGCGCCGCCGCCGAGCAAATCCTGTCCGTTCTGGAAGACGAGGACGGCTACCACGCGCTGAGCCGCGCCGCCGCCGCTTGGGCCCAACAGTATACGGATGAGACGCTGCGGCAGAATCTCACACGGTTCCTGCAGCAAATCGCGACCGACGGTTAAGATGCAAGAGATCGCGCAGACAAATTCCACAGCAAAGAAGTGGCGTGTGGCGGTGGTGGTCCAGCGCTATGGAGAGGAAGTGAGTGGGGGCGCAGAACTGCACGCCCGCTGGTTGGCCGAGCGTCTGCTATGCATGGCTCACGTGGAAGTCATTACCACCTGCGCCGTCGACTACTACACCTGGGACGACTACTATACACCCGGCGAGAGCATGTTGAACGGGGTGCGCGTGCATCGCTTTCCCGTCGATGCGCCACGCCACTGGAACAAGTTCAGGAAGCTGACAGGACAGGTGCTCAACGGCGATCCCTCGCTCATCGACCAGTTACAGTGGATCAGGCAGCAGGGACCGATCTCCACGCCCCTCTTCAGCTACGTAGATCAGGCATATGAGCGCTTCGATGCCTTCATCTTCTTCACCTACCTCTACGCCACGACTTTCTTCGGCCTGCCCCTGGTGTCTAATCGCGCGCTCCTGGTGCCCACAGCGCACGAGGAACCATATCTGGAACTGCCCATCTTCCGGCCTGTTTTTCACCTACCGCACACCATCGTCTACAACACAACAACCGAAAAGCGACTGGTCAACCGCATCACACGTAACGGGCACCGCGATCACGACGTCGTCGCCGGCATCGGCATAAACGTTCCGGAAAGCGCCTCTGCCTCTCGTTTCCGCCAAAAGTTTGATTTGCAGGGAGCGTTCGCCCTGTACGTGGGGCGCATCGACCAGTCGAAGAACGTGCCCCAGTTGTTGTCCGATTTCAGCCGCTACCTGCACGAGACGGAGCGTGACGTCACGCTGGTGCTGATAGGCAAGGGCAACGCCGAAATACCGGCGCACCCCAGAATACGCGCGCTGGGCTTCTTATCGGAGCAGGACAAGTTCGACGCCATCGAAGCTGCCACTCTGGTCATCGTCCCTTCGCGCTACGAGAGCCTGTCCATGATCACCCTGGAAGCGTGGATGATGAAGCGCCCGGTGCTGGTCAACGGCCAATGCGCCGTACTTAAGGATCTATGTCGCGCCAGCAACGGGGGACTTTACTACCACTCGTTCGATGAATTCAAGGTTGCCCTCACGTTATTATTGGACGATCCTGAGCTGCGTGAGCGCCTCGGAAAACAAGGGTGGCAGCACGCCACGCGACACTACGATTGGGCCGTTATACTCGAGAAATACCGGCAAGTATTTCACCGTTTGGCGCCCCTGTAAACTGACGTTGCTCCCTGCAAAAGACCGCTCTCTTTTTGACCGTCTGAAGACACCCGGTACCATTCTCCTATAACAACTGTCCTATTGAGTGGGCAATAATATGAGCTTAGACTGACCCTGGGAAGTTGAAAGGGTCGTCGCTCATTCCTCACTGTCTTCATCGCCCCACCCTTTCTCAACCCGACGTGCGCCCTGCGTGCGTGACGAAATCTACGATACGACGTAACGGTAGGATTGCTTTAATGACCCGAACGGTAACATGGCTGACTCTTCGTAGTAAGTTCATTCTTATACTCTTGAGTATCTCATTATTGGCGATCACGGCTGATGCGGTGGCATCAGGACCGGGCCAGGAAGACACACCACAAAACAACGAATCGCTCGAAGGCGGCATACAACCACACGAATGGACCCGCGACCTGCCGAACGACTCCTGTCCCTGGGCCAATTCCAACGGTAATTGTCACAACAGCTCTCCTACGCTGGCCGATATCAACGGCGATGGCCGGCCCGACGTTGTCCTGGCTACCAACAATGGTCACGTGGTAGCCGTGCGGCACGATGGGCAGGTGCTCTGGGATCGCGATATTGCGCCGGCGTTTGGCATGTCCGGCGGCACACACGAGATTTCTTCCTCGCCCGCCGTTGGCGACCTCGACGGCGACGGCAATCCCGAAATCGTCGTGGGCACGGGCAGCATCATTAACAGCACCTGTACGCAGGGCGGAATGATCGTGCTCGACCACAATGGTCGCGTGAAGTCCGGCTGGCCCTACCTCGCCAGTGACGACGGCACCGCCCCCTCTGGCTGCCGCGATACGATCTTTTC
>JBMCFH010000201.1:0-6407 GCA_048620455.1 Chloroflexota bacterium
CCTTGCTGTCGTCGTTGACGTACAGCGAGCCGTCAAAGTACTTCAGGCCTGCTTCCTGCCCGTTGGCCATGACAATGTCACCTGTGGAAGCCCTGGCGGTGAAGGCGTCTACCGGCGTGGTCAACACGTGGTAGAGCAGGATGTCCGTCAGCTCCTCGGCCGTGAAGGCGTCGGCAATGTTGTCCGCATTCAGGTCCAGCCTGGCGAATGCCGCATCGGTGGGCGCAAAGACCGTCCAGGACCCGCTGGAAAGCGCGTCGGCCAGTCCGGCAGCCTGTACAGCCGCCACCAGCGTCGTGAAGCGTCCGTCGGCCACGGCGATGTCCACGATCGTGTCACCGCTGGGCGCCTCAGCCACCGGCGCTTCGGCTTCGCCGTCAGTACGCGGCCAGGGGCCCAGGATGACGGTGTCTACGACGTGAATCACGCCGTTGGAGGCCATGATGTCGGGGATGATGACCTTGCTGTCGTCGTTGACGTACAGCGAGCCGTCAAAGTACTTCAGGCCTGCTTCTTGCCCGTTGGCCATGACGATGTCACCCGTGGAAGCCCTGGCGGTGAAGGCGTCTACCGGCGTGGTCAGCACGTGGTAGAGCAGGACGTCCGTCAGCTCCTCGGTGGTGAAAGAGTCGGCAATGTTGTCCGCGTTCAGCCCTGCCTTGGCGAATGCCGCATCGGTGGGCGCAAAGACGGTCCAGGACCCGCTGGAGAGCGCGTCGGCCAGTCCGGCCGCCTGTACCGCCGCTACCAGCGTCGTGAAGCGCCCGTCGGCCACGGCGATGTCTACGATCGTGTTACTCTCGGCAGGCTCGACTTCGGCCGCCGACGCAAAAGGTACCCCTACCATCAATACCAATACTACCAGTACAACAACCTTCATGAACTTGTTCATCGTGCACCCTTTTCCTTTTGTCAAAATATTGTGTATGTAATGTAGAGATATTATAGATGATATCTAGACAATGTCAAGTGTTTGTATAATCTCTGCCTGATTATGAGTGGGGGATGAAAACGGATTGTATCAGCCCAGCGCGGTCAACTCCATCTGCCCTGTAAGCTGCCCCGTCATATGACACTGCTATGCTGAATAAAAGGGTCGCAGGCTAACGACCCTTTTTTCGCGTACGCCCCCCCCGGCGACGTCATCGTGCCAGCCTGTGAATTTCGTTTAACACTTCGGGAGAGGATCATGAAACACTCACGTCCGTCCGCCGATTTCGGCTACTTGGGTCGCCTGACCCTGTTTATTGCACTCGCGCTTCTGGTCCTCTTCAGCCTCGCCGGCGCCTGGCACGGCCAGTCCCTCGCCGCCCCCACCGCTGATTGCAACGACGACAACTTCTCTGGTACTTACGAAACCGAAGACGTCACCCTCTCCGGCGATCTCTACGTTGCGGGCGACGTTCTCGTGCGCAACGACGTCACCGTGACCCTGGAAGCCGGCAGCAACGTAACCATGTGCGGCGCGCATCATATACGTGTTGAGGGCGGCGGGAACCTGCGTGCCATCGGCACGGAAGCGGCGCCCATTACCTTCGACGCCGACGACCCCGCTGTGCCCTGGGACGCCATCCAGTTCCTCGGCGAGGCTAACCATTCCGTCCTGCGCCACGTGATCCTCAACGATGGTGGCGGCGACGATCCTGCGGCCTCAAAGGGCTCCGTGGAATTCATCAACCTGGCAGCCAACCCCCGACCATCGCCCACCCTGGACCACGTCACCGTCAACAACAGCGGCGCCTATGGCCTGTACCTCCAGGTCGATTCGGGCGACGCCAGCCCGCCCTCCATCAGCAACGTCACCATCGACAACAGCGCCGTTGCCGCCGTCCTGGCCAACGCCCAGGCGCTGGGCGGGTTTGGCGGCGGCAACACCTATACCAACAACGCGCCGGATACCATCCAGGTCATTGCCGGCGGCGCGAGCCGTCTCGACCGCAGCCAGATCTGGCGCAACCAGGGCGTACCTTTCGAAATGCTGGGTACCGCCACCGTCGCCGCTCCCAGTGGCAACGATCCCTTTCCCACGCTAACCGTCGAAGCCGGCACGACCTTCCTGATGCATCCGGACGCCAGGCTCGACATTGGTACCAGCTCGGGACGTGGCGCGTCGTTGTTGGCCGAAGGAACGGCCGAAGCACCGATCACGTTCACCCGCCTGGACGGCGCCAGCGCCCCGTGGGACAAATTGCGCCTGAGCCTTTATCCTGAGGCTGAGGTGCGGCTGCAGCACGTTGCCCTCAGCTTCGGCGGCAGCGGCGGTCCGGCCATGATTGAGCAGCTCGGCGACGGGCAACTCACCCTGGACCACGTCACCGCCAGCCAGAGCCAGTCCGCCGGCTTACACGCGCGGGGCGCCGTGAGTATCGACAACAGCACTTTCGAGTTCAACGAGACCGGGTTGGAGTTCTGGTTCACCGCGGGCGCCGTCGTGCGCAACAGCATCATCCGCAACAACGTCACTGCCGGTCTACTCTCCCTGGACAGTGGCGCTGACTTCAATCGCGCCTGCGTCGACGCCATTGGCAATTATTGGGGCAGCCCCGACGGCCCCGCCGACAGCCACGATCAGGCCGACGCCTGCGGCAACCCGCGCACCAACAACGGCGCGGGCGACGGCGTCAGCGGCGGCGTCCTGTACGAGCCCTGGCTGCCCGGCGACGACCCGCTCCTGGACCGCGGCACCATCCGGCCCGCTGAATTCTACGTCATTGCCGACGGCGCGGACAGCACCCAGGTCGCCATCACCCTGCGCGACGCCCAGGGCAATCCCCTGGTCGGCAAGCAGGTGCAGCTCAACGCCACCGTGGGCACGGTCGTCCAGCCCACGCAGCCTACAGACGCCGATGGCATGACCACCGCCGTGATCTCATCCACAACCGTTGGCTTCACCTACCTCAGCGCCTACAACCTGACCGACGACGCGCCCCTTAGCGGGTTGGGCGGCGTCACCTTCTGGCAGGGCGCGGGAGATGGTGGTGGCCTGATCAGCCCCGGCGGCGCCCCCTTTGCGTCGCCGCAACTGATCCTCAACGGACAGCCCTTCCAGAGCGGTTTCCCCGTCGGTATGAGTGTGCCTATGCAAAACAGCAACCCCTATCCTCTTGATGTCCAGGTCATCTACGGCGTCAGCGGCCTGGGTCTTGGCGCGCGCTTTGCACCGGTCTACACGGCTACAACAACGCTGCAGCCGGGCGAAAGCTGGGATGCCCAGGGCGTGTGGCTGCCACCGACCACCGGCCATCGCTGTATCCAGGCCACGATCATCCCCGGCCATGAACCGGCCGCTTCGTTCCAGCCCCTCTCCGATAATACGACGACGAAGCAAAAGAACACCAACCAGAATCCCTGCGACCCTGCAAATCTGGACATTGGTAATGCGCTACCCAGTTTGCCGCGAGGCGGCCTGGTGACCGTGGGAGTCACGTTCTACAAGCTTTACAATCTGTCCAAGAATGCCAACAAGTGCCTCACGGAAGGGCTAGACCCTTCAGCTCTAAGCTCTGTAGGTGTGGAAAATGAACGGGATTACGAGCAGGTGGTTACGCCGCCGACCTTCACCCCTCCGCCAATCGCCGCCAGCGGCGACCTGACCGCGGAACAGGCAGATGCGCTGAACGACCTGGCCCAGACCTCGGCCGATTTGCTTTCCCTCAACCTGGCCATGGGCGCCACCGCTCAGCGTTTGAACTGGGCGGCGCAGGCAACCAGTATCGCCGGGGCATCCACTGCCAGCCCGCAGACCGGCGCGCTACGGGCCAATAACGACCTCTTTTACCTGGACCTGCAATACGAGGCCTATCGCGACTTTGCCAACCAATACGCGGGCAAGCTGGACCTCTTCGCCGACCAGATCGACTCTCTCCTGGGCACCGTCGACGGCGTGAACGACGCTTATTATCTGGCCGAAGATTTCCAGGCCACGCGGGACGAACTGAGCGCCACGGGCTTTACGGCCGAGGAAATTGACTTCTACCGGCAGACAGGGCTATCCGACGAGCTCATCGGCGAGACGGAGAAGAACCTGGTGGACAGCTTTGATAGGCAGGCCAGCGAATCGATCAGTTTTGGCGCCGCTATGGCCGATATTCAGGCCTCCTCGCGGGCCCTGGCCGAGCGCCTGCGGGCGCAGAATCCCGCGCCAACAGCCATATCGTCACTCAATCCCCAGTCCTCCACTGTACATGTACCGCCGCAGGTGTTCACCTTCGACGTGGGCCATCCTTTCGACGGGCAAGAAACGGTGGAGCTGGTGGTCCGCCCGGTCACTCTGCCCGTCGGCTGGACCTATCAGCTCAGCCAACAAAGCGTGACCGTGGGCGAGGACCAGACAAGCGAAGTGGCCCTGACCCTGACCCCCGGCGACGACCTGCTGGAGGGCGACCTGGTGCAGGTCACGGTGGAAGGGTACGTGAATGATGAGCTGGTCGGCGGCACGCTCATGGAGTACCTCACGCCGCGGCTCACTCCGACGCCTTTGTATGAGCTGTTTTTGCCGGCGGTGGAGCGGTGAGAGCGGTTGGTTGGATCGGGTAACGATAGATAGTCGACGGGCCGTTGCCGGAGACGCTTCTGCGTATCCTGCAGGGGAGTAAGGTGACGACGTCCGGTCGTGTTTACATCACTTCTGGTTCCGTTTTGGCATCGCCATCAGCCGCCGGAAGATAAACGCTGACCCTGGTCCCGACGCCCACCTGGCTCTCGACGTCGATGTGACCCTGGTGCTGCTTCACAATCCCCAGCACCTGCGCCAGTCCCAGGCCGTTGCGTGACGGTGGGCCGGTCGTAAAGAACGGCTCGAAAATTCGGGGAAGAGTCTTGGATTCGATGCCTATCCCGTCGTCAGAAACCATTAACCTCACCCATTTGCCCTGAATTGCTTTGTAGCATATGGTGCAGTTCGCTTCCTCCTGTACGCTGTCCAGGGTAATACGCACCGTGCCAGTATCTCCCACGGCGACCAGTGCGTTGCTCACCAGGTTCTGAACGATCTCTTCCACACGGGCGGGGTCGGCGTATACCTTGCTCCTCCTTGCCGGCAGATCAAGCAAGAGCGAGACTCCGGCCGGCGTCTGTTCCCGCAAGCGTTCGGCCTGCTTCTGTAGCAACGGCGTCACGTCGACCCGCTCGCGGTGCAAGTTCCCTTTGCGGCTGAAATCCAGGAGTTTGTCGACCAACGCAGCGGCTTCTTTGAGGTGTAGCTTCAGGAGGCGCAGCGACCGAGTTATCTCTGGGTCGGTAGGCTGCCGTCGTAGCGCAATCTCTGTGCGCAATAGCAACCCGGCCAGGAGATTGTTGAAGACGTGCGCCAGTCCGGCGGTCAGTCGACCAACTGCCGCCAGGCGCTCCTGCCGGATCAGACGCTCTTGTGCCTCCTTAAGCGCTGCTTCAGCCGCTTTGCGCCGTTCGATTTCCTCTTGAGCAAGCGACAATTCCTCTTCAACCTGGGCGACCTGATGCAGAATAGCCAGTACCGGGCGGTTTTCCAGGGGCGCCCCTTTGACCTCACTCTGCCAGCGGAGATAGCCATAGAGGAAGGGCAGTGCGAACAGGGAGATGATGAAACGGGTGATCAACGTACCCTGCATGATGCTGAGAAAGTTGGGCGTGCCGGCGAACGCACCGGTGGCAAACAGAAGCACGTCCAGCCACATTACGGCTAGCAACGTGAGCCAGGTTCGGAACCAGAGGCCCACGCGTAGCGCAGGTTTACCCAGAAACTCCCAGGCGATGCCCAGGAAAATGAGGTCAAGGAATGTGGCCATCACCGAGGCTGCGTTAATGCGCAGGCTGGGCAAAGGGACGGTGGTCAACGATCCACCGCCGATGAGGGCGGTTTGATAATGAAGCGCCGCGGCAGTGAGCGGCATCATGATGGAGACGCCGAGTACCGTCGAAATCGTAATGCGCGTGACCCGGGGGCCATCAAAAACATAGACAACGAAGACGCCCAGGAGAAGGGACGTGTAGAACACGGTGGAGCCGACGACGAACGTAATGTCGCCGAGCGTCACGGTCAGCCCGGCGTCGGTTACCCAGGACATGATGGCCGTGACGCCGCCGATGAGGGCATAAAAGTGCACCGGCCCGAAGCGGTGGCGCAAGGAATGAGCGCCCAGCACGAGCAGATACATAAGCATTGCTTCCAGCATCAGGATGACGACTTCGTCGACCATGGTATGTATTGCCTGGTTTCACTCACCGCTGGCATGGTCGGCAAGCGAGATGATTCGTTAGTGTACGTGTGTCGACGGACCTAGCGTGGGGTGATTCTGCAGTGCGAGCAAAATGGTCCCTGGTCCTAATGCGGGATTGAGAAAGGTATCGCAGCCTGGCCTTTCCCGCCGAAGCCTATCGATAATCATTGTAGCGCGAGAATAGAAAACGTAAATGAGAAAGGAGGGCCA
>JBMCFH010000202.1:0-6387 GCA_048620455.1 Chloroflexota bacterium
TGCTCATCCTGGCAGCCGTGGTCGTCGATTCCGCCATCCGCCGCCGCCTGCAACGAATCGGAGCAACGTGATGAACCCCACAACCGGCGACGACAACGCCCGCTCCACCCCCAGCTCTATCTCTAGCTCTATCTCCAGCTCTTCCCCGCTAACTTTCTTCCGCCGCTGGGAGTGGCTGCTGGTCCTCCTGATCTTGATCGTCGTCCTGGTCAACGTACAACTGTCTCCCTTCTTCCTCAACGTGCGCAATCTGATGCGCGCCACGTCCGATTTCATGGAGCTGGGTCTGATGATCCTGCCCATGGTCTTCGTGATCATCACGGGCAACATCGACCTCTCCGTAGCCTCCATTCTTGCCATGTGCGCTTCCCTGTTGGGCTGGCTGCACCTCCAGGGTGTGAACATCTGGCTGGCCACAACGGCGGCCCTCATGCTGGGTCTTTTGGCCGGCGCCTTGAACGGCTATCTGGTAGCCCGCGTCAAACTGCCCTCTCTGGTGATCACACTGGGCACGTATGCCTTCTATCGCGGCATGGCCTTCGCCTTGCTCGGCGACCAGGCAGCGCGCGGCTATCCGGCCTCCTTCACCTTCCTGGGCCAGGGCACGCTGGGCGATATTCGCCTGCCCTTATCCGCCGTGCTCTTCACCGTCCTCGCTCTCATTTTCGGCCTGGTGCTGCACAAAACTACCTTCGGTCGCTACCTATACGTCATCGGCAATAACGAGGAGGCGGCCCGCTACAGCGGCGTGCCCGTGGCCCGCGTCAAGATGATCATCTTTATGCTCTCCGGCTTCATGTCCGCCCTTGCCGGCGTGGTTATCGCCGCCCGCTTTGGCAGCACGCGCCCGGATATCGGCACGGGCCTGGAGCTGGCGGTGATCACCGCTACTGTCCTCGGCGGCATCAATATCTTTGGCGGCAGCGGCACCATGGTCGGCGCCATTCTGGCCCTCGTACTCATCGGGCTCATGCGCTTCGGCATGGGGTTGGTCAACGTCCAGGGCCAGGTACAGAGCATCGCCATCGGCCTGCTGCTCATTTTTTCCATTTTGCTGCCCAACGTCGCCCAACAGATCACCCGCGGTCGCAAACGCTCACCCCCCTTGCTCCCCGCTCTGGCCCTGCTGGCCCTGGGCGCTGCATTCATCTGGTTTTTCTTCTGGTCACGTGCGTTGATTCTGACGCCATAGTAGAAAAGGAGGTGTGACGAGACCTAACAGAAGAATTGAAGCAAAGACAACCTTTGAAAAGCGAGTTGTTTAAGAGTTTGTGCTTCTCCCCCGTTGGAGAAGGAGAGGAGGATAGTCAAATGAAGAAGCAATTGCTTTCCCTTCTACTGATGCTGGCAATGGTGCTCACAGTGGCGGCATGTGGCGGCGGCGCGGCCGAACCGACGACGCCCCCCGACACCGGCGAGGAACCGGTTGAGGAACCGGAAGTACCGGCCGAAGAAGAGGAAGAGGCGGCTGAAGAAGAAGCCGGCGACGGCGATCAATCCTACGTCCTGGTGCCCAAGAACCTGGGCAACCCCTACTTCGATACAGGCAACCAGGGCGCCCAGGAAGCGGCTGAAGAACTGGGTGTGGAAGTCACCTACCAGGGCTCTTCCGTTGCCGACGCCACCGAACAGATCCAGTTGCTGAACTCGCTTATCGCCCAGAACGTAGCCGGGTTGGCTATCTCCGCCAACGATGCAGATGCGCTCGTGCCCACGGGACAGGACGCCATGGACGCCGGCATCCCCGTCGTCACCTGGGACTCGGCCATCGCTCCTGAAGGGCGCAACGTACACATCAACCAGGCTGAATCGTACGACATCGGCGCCATCCAGATCGAAATGGCCGCCGAACTGGCCGAAGGCGAAGGAGAAATCGCCGTCCTCAGCGCCACCTCTACCGCTCCAAACCAGAATGAGTGGATCGAACACATGGAGACGGAGCTGGAGAACCCCGAGTATGAGGGGCTAGAACTGGTTACCATCGTCTATGGCGATGACGAGGACGAGAAGAGCTACAACGAAGCACAGGCGCTGATGCGCACCTATCCCGATCTGGAAGTGATCATCGCCCCCACCACGGTGGGCATCGCCGCCGCCGCCCGCGCCGTCCAGGATGCGGACCGCGTTGGCGAAGTGTTCGTCACCGGATTGGGCACGCCGAACCAGATGCGCGAGTACGTCAACAGCGGCGCCTCGCCCATGTTCGCGCTCTGGAACCCCTCCGATCTCGGCTATCTGGCCATCCACACCCTGCACGCCATTGCCACCGGCGAGATTGCGGGCGAACCCGGCGACAGCTTCGAGGCCGGCAAGTTGGGCAGCTACACCATCGCCGACGACGGCACCGTCCTGCTCGGTCCTCCGACCATCTTCAACTCTGACAACATCGACGACTTCGACTTCTAAGCAGCATTAAGTGGGAGGCGGCTGCAGGGCCGCCTCCCATAACGCCAACCTAAGACGACTATGAATGATGCTCCAACTGAAAAACAGATACGCGATGCCTACCAATTGGCGCAAGAGCGCTATGCGGCACTGGGCGTAGATACCGGCAGGGCGCTCGAGCGCCTATCCCACATCGCCATCAGCCTCCACTGCTGGCAGGGCGACGACGTCTCCGGCTTCGAATCCTCAGACGGCGAACTGGGCGGCGGCCTCGCCGTCACCGGCGGCTACCCCGGTCGCGCGCGCACCGCCGATGAGCTGCGCAGCGACCTGGACAAGGCCTATAGCCTGATCCCCGGTAACCATCGCCTCAACCTGCACGCCATCTACGCCGAAACCGGAGACCAACCCGTCGAACGCAACGAGCTGCAGCCTGAGCATTTTGCCGGCTGGCTCGATTGGGCCAAAGAGAAGGGGCATGGCGTGGACTTCAACCCCACCCTCTTCTCCCATCCCCTTGCCGAAAGCGGCTTTACGCTCTCCAGCTACGATGAAGCGGTGCGCGAATTCTGGATCGAACATTGCATCGCCTGCCGCCACATCGGCGCCTATTTCGGGCGCGAGTTGGGCACACCGGCAATCACCAACATCTGGATCCCCGACGGCTATAAGGACACGCCCGTCGACCGCAAAACGCCGCGCGAGCTCCTCAAACACTCCTTGGACCAGATCCTGGCGGAGCCCGTGGACCCCACCCACAACCGCGACGCCGTGGAAAGCAAGCTGTTCGGCCTGGGCTCCGAGAGCTACGTCACCGGCTCCCACGAATTCTACCTGGGCTACGCGCTGAACAGCGACGCCTTACTGACCCTGGACAGCGGCCATTTCCACCCCACGGAAACCATCGCCGACAAGCTGTCCGCCGTGCTCATCTACCAGGACGAGATACTGCTGCACGTCAGTCGCGGCGTGCGCTGGGACAGCGACCACGTGGTTACGCTCAACGACGAACTGCAGACCATCATGCAGGAAGTCGTGCGCGGGGAATACCTGGATCGCGTGCACATCGGCCTGGACTTTTTCGACGCCAGCATCAACCGTGTTGCTGCCTGGACCATTGGCACCCGCAACGCGCTACGCGCTTTGCTTTTGGCGCTGCTGGAACCGATCGAACAGATGCGCGAGCTGGAAGTGGCAGGCGACTACACCCAACGCCTGGCCCTGCTGGAAGCGCTGAAAGGAATGCCCTTCGGCGCGGTCTGGGACTACTACTGCCTGCAGCAGGACGTGCCGCCGGACGTCACCTTCATGGACGATATCCGCGCCTACGAAGCAGACGTGCTCGCCCGTCGCCGGGCCGCAAAGCGGGAGTGATTGCAGATGGCCCAAGAGACCGTTTTAGCCGTCGACCTCGGCGCAGAATCCGGCCGCGTCATGGCCGTACACTTTGACGGCTCCTCCCTCTCTCTGCAGGAACTGCACCGCTTCGCCAACACGCCGGTCACCGTGCGCGGCACGCTCTACTGGAACGCGCTGGGCCTGTGGCGCGACGTGCAGGACGGTCTGCAAAAAGGCCGCTCCCTGCAGCCGGCCTCTGTAGGCGTCGATACCTGGGGCGTCGATTTCGGGCTGCTGGACGAGCAGGGCCGGCTGGTCGGCAACCCGGTTCACTACCGCGACGGGCGCACCGAGGGCATGATGGAGGTGGCCTTTGCTCGGGTGCCTCGCGCCGAGATTTTCCAGCGCACGGGCATTCAATTTATGCCCATTAACACCCTCTACCAGCTTCTGAGCCTGGCCCAACCCCGCTCGCCACAGCTGGAGATCGCCGCTACATTTTTGACCATGCCCGACTTACTCAACTACTGGCTGACCGGCGCTCGCGTCTGCGAATACACCATCGCCAGCACCACGCAGATGCTCGACGCACGCAGCGGTGAGTGGGCCGGCGACTTGTTGCAGCGGCTGGGCATCCCCTCGCACATTTTTCCCGACATCGTGCCGCCCGGCACGCGCCTGGGCGACTATGAGGGCCTGCCCGTGATCGCCCCCGCCTGTCACGATACAGGCAGCGCCGTCGCCGCCGTGCCCATAAGCGACGCCGCAGACCACGAGGCAGCGTACATCAGCAGCGGCACCTGGAGCCTGGTGGGCCTGGAAGTCGACGAGCCGGTGTTGGGCGAGGCAGCGCTGGCAGCCAACGTCACCAACGAGGGCGGCGTCGCCGGCGCCTATCGTCTGCTCAAAAACGTGACCGGGCTGTGGATACTGCAGCAGTGCCGGCAGGCGTGGGCCATCGCCGGTCACCAGTATGATTACGAACAACTGGTTGCCCTGGCGCGCGAAGCGCCGCCCCTGCGCTCCCTCCTGCTCGTGGACGATGAAGCCTTCTTGCCGCCCGGCAACCACCCGCAAATCGTACGCGACTACTGCCGGCGCACGGGACAGCCCGCGCCGCAGACCCACGGCGAAGTGGTCCGCGCCGTCCTGGAAAGCCTGGCCCTGGCCTACCGCCACGTGCTGGAGCTGTTAGAAACCGTATCCGGCCGCAACGTGGAAGTGGTGCACATCGTGGGCGGCGGCTCGCAAAACGAACTGCTCAACCAGATGACGGCCGACGCTACCGGTCGCCCCGTGCTCGCCGGCCCCGTCGAGGCCACCGTCCTGGGCAACGCCCTCGTGCAGCTCATCGCCCTCGGCGAGCTGCACGACATCCACGAGGCGCGCCAGCTCGTCGCCGCCTCCAGCAACCTGCGCCGTTACGAGCCCCAAAACCGCGACGCCTGGGACGAAGCCTACAACCGCTACCAGGAGCTCGCGGCATGACGACAGACCGCAGACCGCGGACGGCAGCGGTAATCCCCCCGGAGGTTCCCAGCGCAAGCCACCTCCGGGAGGATGGATCCGCCGTCATCACGTCACCAACCAATACACCAGCACACCAATACACCAATACACCTGTAAACAATAAACAAGGAAAAACCCTATGCCTAAACAATTCCAACACGTAAACGACCTCTGGGACGACGACGTCGCCGGCGACCTTGATCCCGTCGAGCGCCTGGTCTACCGCTCCAACCTGCTGGGCAGTGACCAACGCATCACCAACACCGGCGGCGGCAACACCTCCTCTAAGCTCACCATGGAGGACCCGCTCACCGGCGAAGACGTCGAGGTGCTGTGGGTCAAAGGCTCCGGCGGCGACCTGCGCACCTCCAAGCGCGCCAATTTCGCCTCCCTGTACATGGACAAACTGATGCAACTGCAGGACATCTACAACGCCGCCGACGAAAAAGGGGTCAAGACGCCCATTGAAGACGAGATGGTCGGCTACTACCCGCACACCGTCTTCAACCTCAACCCCCGCGCCAGCTCCATCGACACGCCGCTACACGCCTTCGTCCCCTACCGCCACGTGGACCACACCCACCCCAACGCCGTCATCGCCATCGCCGCCTGCAAAGACCAGGAACGGCTCACAGAAGAGGTGTACGGCGACGAGGTGGGCTGGGTGCCCTGGCAGCGCCCGGGCTTCGACCTGGGGCTGGTAATGGAAGAGGCGGCCCAAGAGAACCCGCAGTGGAAAGGGATCGTCATGGGCCAGCACGGCCTCATCAACTGGGCCGACGACGACAAAGCTTGCTACGATCTCTCCCTGGCGCTCATCGAACAGGCTGCCGAATACATCGAAGCGCGCGACAAGGGGGAAGACACCTTCGGCGGGCAGAAGGTCGAGCCGCTCTCCGACGACGAGCGCGAGGCGCTGCTGGTGGAAGTCCTCCCCCGGTTACGGGGCATGGTCTCCCAGCAAAACAAGTTCATCGGCACCGTGCAATCGGACGCCACCATCCTGCGCTACGTCAACAGCCATGACGCGCCGCGCCTGGCCGAACTGGGCACTTCCTGCCCTGACCACTTCCTGCGCACCAAGATCAAGCCGCTCTACGTGGATTGGAATCCACAGCAGGAAGACGTCGAGGCCCTGCTCTCCAGGCTAGAAGA
>JBMCFH010000203.1:0-6371 GCA_048620455.1 Chloroflexota bacterium
CAAACATCACCGTTGTCTTCAGCTTCTCCAGGTCGTCCACCGTCAGCGGCGATCGTGCCGCCGCCTCCGTCCCATAACTGTATCCCGGAATCTGCCTCTGCTTCTGCTCTAACATACAATCCTCCTTGTTGTGAGCGTTACTAAACTCATAACCCTGCGGGCGGCGCGCGCGGCCTCCCGCAGGTTGATTCACCATCTACGATTTAATGGCCCCTCGCGGCACAAAATCAGGGCACTCCAAATACGTATTCGGCTCAGGTAACGGCGCATCCACAAAGGCACAATGGTGGGGGCCCGCCGTATTCTCCGGATGGGCATTCTCCCGGAAGAAGTGGCATCCCCAACACATCTCATAAACCTGCACGTGCCCTTGCGCCTGCAACCGGCCCACGATCGCCTGCAGGCCGCGCTCCAACGCCTGCTGCTCCGCCGCCGGCAGCGCCGCGATCGTTTCCTCGATGCCGTCCAACACATTTTCCACCGCCGCCACCTCCGCGCGCCCCGTTTCCGTCAGCGCCAACCTCGTCACCCGCTGGTCCGCCGCATCCGCATGCCGTTCCACCAGCGCCTTCCGCTCCAGCGCATCAACCACACCGCTGGCTGTGGCGTAGCTGACCGCCAGTCGCTCTGCCAGCCCCCCGATCGTGTGCAGGCCCGGTCGCGCATAGCGCAAAAACAGCAGCGCCCGCAACTGCGCCGGGGACAACCCTCGCGCCTGCGCCCGCCCCCGCAGCATGTGCCCCATGGCCTGGCTGACGCGATATAGGCTGATGGTGCTCCGGCTGCTCCGCGAGACAGCGCGCTCCCGTGGATCGAAGATAGACATAAAATTGTTTCCTACACTAAATTATTTAGGAGTCCTAAATAAATAATAAAAAGAAAATCGGCAGGTGTCAAGGGCAGGATAGTGGAACGATTCTGTACATCGTTCCAAAATTAGAAACAGAATGTACCCACCGCAGCAGAGCAGAGAGTACCAGGAATGCCTGGCTTACGAACGGCCCAGGCGCCGCCTCCGCGTGCAAACAGAACTTGAACCGCAAAGACGCCAGGGGCGCTAAGGGCAACAAGGTAATGACCGTTTACCCCGCGCCCTTTTGCGCCTTTGCGTTAAATCACACTCCCCGAAAAAGGACTTGCGCCTCGATGTCTGGCCGACTTCACTCCCCTAATTCCATACCGGCAACCCACCAACCGGCGAACTGCTCCGAATATACCCCGCGTGCACCCAGCCCTGGACCCCATTGTCCAGCGTCGCGCGCACCCACGTTGCGGCGGCATTGCGGTGGCTCAGCGTCATCGGCGTGCCGTGGGGAATCGCCGTAATAATCGCATACGCCGGCCCCGGCCCGCTGCGCACATTCAACGCGCCCGTGCTCACCGTCGCCGTCACCAGCCCCGGCCGGCCCACCGTGCCGCCGTCCTGCGTCCACACCGTCATACTGCTTACCGGCACGCTCGTCTGCACGTACCCCGCGTGCACCCAGCCCTGCGTCCCGTTGGGCAGCGCCACCATAATCCAGTTGCCTGCCGCGTTGCGATAGCCCAACAAGGTGAGCACCGCGCCGCGCTGCACCGTGGCGACGGCGCGATGGGTTGGGCCCGGCCCTGTGCGCACGTTCAGGAAGTAAGCGCCGTTCATCACCGCCGTGCCTGCGCCGGGCGCGCCACGCGACAGCAGCCCCCAGCTCAGGTGCGCTTCGGCGTAACCGCCCCGCTCAAAATACTCCATGCGAATCGGCGTCGCCCCGCCCGGCAGATCCACCTCCACCACGTGCGTGCGCGCCGGCTGCACCACCCAACGGTCAATGATCAGCCGGTTGTTGACCCACAGCCGCACCCCGTCATCCGTGCGCGTCGTAAAGCGGTAACGGCCCGGCTGCATCTGCACCGTCCGCGTCCAGCGCACCGAGAAATCATCCCGGCGCACGCCCAACACCGGCCCGCTCAGGCCCCAGTTGAAGTTGATGCTGCTGTCGTTGCGCACCACCGCCGGGTTGCCCGACAGGCTTGTGTTGTTGAAATACTCCGCGTGCCACAGGTGCTCCGCCGCGCTGGTGCTGCCCGGCGTTAACGCCAGCAGAGTTCCCAGCAGAACGGTCACTACGGTCAGGAATAGAAGCTTCTTGGCAGACATTTTTGCCCTCCTCCGCCATGGCGGACAGCTATGCTCCCGCGAACGGAAATGTGGTACTTTCCTCTGACAGATGATAGACTACGGCATCTCATTTCACCGCCGCCGCAGTGCACTGAACTCCTTCTATCATAGCATATCATAGCGCCGGCGGAGCCTACGCTGGATCAGGCAAAAGGTGTAAGCGCGTATCCGCCTTTCGGCGGAGAAAAAGCCGGACAGGTACAGGTGTTATTCTGAGCAATGCGCTCGCCAGCAGCCGCGGGTTCTACCTCTGCCAGTACCGGCGAGACCCGCGCCAGAGAAGCGTCATTCTGAGCAACGCGAAGCATGTCAGCGGAGGAACCCATGCCCATCAAAGTACTCCTCGCAGACGATCACAGCGTCGTGCGCCAGGGCCTACGCATGTTCCTCGCTTTGGATCCCGACCTCGACGTCGTCGGCGAAGCCGTCAACGGTAAGGAAGCGCTGCGCCTCGTCGGGGAAGTGCACCCCGACGTCGTGCTCATGGATCTCCTTATGCCCGAAATGGACGGCATCACCGCCACCAGCGCCATCCGCCGCCAATACCCGGACACCGAAGTGATCGCCCTCACCAGCGTGCTCGAAGACGAAAAAGTATACGGAGCCATCCGCGCCGGGGCCATCGGCTATCTGCTCAAAGACACCGAAGCGGACGAACTATGCCGCGCCATCAAAGCTGCCGCCGCCGGGCAGGTGCAGCTCTCGCCACAGGCGGCGGCGCGCCTCATGCGCGAAGTGCGCCCGCCGGACAGTCCCGAACAACTCACCCCGCGCGAAATTGAAGTCCTGCAACTGCTGGCGCACGGCCTGGCCAACAAAGAGATTGCACGCGAGCTGAGCATCGGCGAAAAGACCGTCAAGACTCACGTCAGCAACATCCTCAGCAAGCTGGGCGTCCTCAGCCGCACCCAGGCCGCCCTCTACGCTGTGCGCGCCGGCCTCGTCTCCGGCGGAGAGCTCTGATTGGCCCATTTTGCGTCGCCCCACAGGTAAGAGGAGGGAGCAGGTATGCGTGTTCTCTGTGTCCGCCATGGGCAGCCGTCCCGTGCACAAATGTCGCCCGAGGCGCTGCGCTCTGCGCTGCAAGAGGAAAACGTCTTGTTGTGGATCGACTTCGACGGCGACGCCCCCCAACTCTCCCAGACCATCCTGGCAGACGTGTTCAACTTCCATCCCCTGGCCATCGACGACGCGTTGAACGAAGTGCACCTGCCCAAAGTGGACGATTGGGGCCACTATCTCTATCTCGTGCTGCGCGGCGTCACCCCCCGTGAAACGGGCCGCTCCCTGCTCCTGCCGGAGCTGGACATCTTTCTGGGCGACGATTACCTCGTGACCTTCCACTACCAGCCGCTGGACACCCTGGATAGGGTGTGGGAGGCCAGCGCCGAAGACGAGCGCTTGCTGCAAAACGGCCCCGCCTATCTGCTCTACCGGCTCATCGACGAGCTGGTCGCGGACTATATCAAGGCCATGGACGAAATGGAGAACGAGCTGGAACAGGTGGAGGCGCGGGTGTTCGCCTCGCCGCGGCCCGCCACCCAGGAGCGCATTCTGGGCCTGAAGCACACCGTGCTCAAGCTGCGCCGCGTCATCGTCTTACAGCGGGAGGTCCTCAACCAGCTGGCGCGCGATCAGTTCGCCGTCATCTCCGACGAAGAGCGCGTCTACTTTCGCGACGTCTACGACCACATCATACGCCTGTACGATCTGGTCGACGGCCTGCGCGATCTGGTGACCGGGGCCCTGGAGCTCTATCTGGCGGCTCTCAACAACCGCATGAACGACATCATGAAGACGTTGACCGTCATCACCACTCTCTTCATGCCGCTTTCTTTCCTTACCGGCTTTTTCGGCATGAACTTCTTCCAGCCCGTGCTGGCCTCGCTGGGCGTGTGGACCGGCCCCATCGCCTTCATCATCACCCTGCTCGTGATGACCGCCCTTCCTATCCTCATGTTCCTCTGGATGCGCCGCCGCGCCTGGATGTGATCCCACGCCAGGTAGTGTCATGCTGAGGGAACCGAAGGATCGCCGGCAGTCGCCTTGGCAGGCGGGGCGGCACATTCGTGCCAACGGTTCCGCGGAGGTTCTTCGGCTGGCGCCTCAGAATGACACCTGCTGCATGAGGCAAGCATCGCGCGCGCTGTCATCCTGAACGGAGTGAAGGATCTCCAGTAGTCGCTTCGCCAACCAGCGCGGGACACCCGAGCCGGCGGCGCTCCACCGTCTACGAACCTGCCTCCGGCAATGGGTAGCAATTCCCACTCTCTGCCTGCACGCTGTGGTCGGCGTTGGCTACCAGAATACACATCTGCTCCGCAGCCGCCGGGCGGTCGGCGACGGTGTAGCCGCGGAAGGGGCGCGGGCCGCCATAGAGAATCCAGGGGCCCCCGCCGGGCACGCCGGCCTGATCCGGCGGTACCGTGTCGAAGAAGAAGTGCACGTGCGTGCCGGGCAGCGTCTCTGTGAATTCGAACGTCTCGTATTCCACCACGTAATGCCCTTCCTCGATGGTGATGCCGTTGATGCGCGAGTAAGGCCCGGGCGGTACTGTGGGCGTGGGCGTCAGCGTGGGAGTTGGCGTCTCCGTCGGCTCGCTGGTGTTGGTCGGTGGCGGCGTGTTGGTTGCCGTCGGCGACTCCGTCGGTTCCGTGGTAGGGGAGGGCGTAGCGTCTGGCGTCGACGTTCCCTCTTCCGCTTCTTCAGACGTCAGGACCACGTCGCCGTCGTCTTCCGATCCATTGTCGCCGTTTCCGTCGCCGTTGTCCCCGCCGTCCTCCTCAGTCGCCGGCGTCTGGTCAACGCCCGCCACCGGCGTGCCCTCGTCGCCCCCCAGCACGCCCTGGCTCAGCAAAATAGCGCCGCCGACCACGCAGACCAGCAGCAGCACGCCCACCAGCCCCACCGCGCCAATCGTCGCCATTCGCCTGCGATTCGCCGGCGCAGGGCCGCCCACTGTGGGACCCGTGCCCGTGTTTCCCGGCGGCGGCGGAGCGCCCACACCGTACGGTTGCGCCGCCGGCGTGGGACCTGTCGCCGGCGGCGACGTCACCGGCCTCTGCGCCGGCTCGCGCGGCGCGGACACCGGCGGTTCCATAATAGTGGGATCGGCCGCCGTTGGAGACGGTGTCGTTTCGGCTGCCCCCGGCGAGGCGTGGGGATCGATTTCTTTCAGCGCCGCGGCTAACGCGCCTGCCGTGGCGAAGCGGTCATCCGGTTGCTTGGTCAGCGCACGGTTAATCACGCGCACCAGCCCTGCCGGTACCTCCGGGCGCAGCTGGCGTAAATCGGGCACCGGGTCGTTGACGTGCATCATCATCACCGTCATCGCCGAGTCTGCCTCGAACGGCGCGCGCCCGCCGGCCATTTCGAAAAGCATCACCCCCAGCGAGTAGAGGTCTGTGCGCTCGTCCACGCGTTCACCCCGGATCTGCTCCGGAGACATATAGCGCGCCGTGCCCATCACTGCCCCCGTCGCCGTGTGCTGCGTGCCGCCTACGATCTTCACGATGCCGAAATCCATCAGCACCGGCTCGTTGTTCACGTTCAGCATCACGTTCGCCGGTTTTACGTCGCGGTGCACCAGGCCCCGGCTGTGCGCGTAGTTCAGGGCGTCCGTCAGGCGGCCCGCGATGCTCAACAGCAGCTCCACGTCCATCCGTCGCTCGTTCTTGTGCAGCCGCTTCAGCCGCTCCTGCAACGTCTCGCCCGGCACAAACTCGAAGACGATGTAGTACACATCCTCGTCGTGGTCGAAGTCGAAAATCTGCACGATGTTCGGGTGCCGCAACTGGGCCACCGCCTTGGCCTCTTCCTCAAAGCGCCGCACAAATTCCGGGTCATCCGACAGGTGCGGGTGAATCAGCTTCACCGCCACCACCCGCTTCAAATTCTGGTCCATCGCCTTGTAAACGGCCGACATCCCCCCCTGGCCCAACATCTCTAATATCTCGTACCGACCGCCGATCTTTTTACCAATCCAGGTATTCTGTGACATCATGCCTCCGGAGGAGAGTGTCAGGTATCACGTATCACGTACCATGTCTCATGTATCACGTAAGAGATGCCAGGCTCGATTCACCTTCCACCTGACAACTGACACTTGAAACCTGACACTTGAAACCTGACACTTGAAACTTGACACTCACTTATTCAATCAACCACAACCATGCATTATCATACTGGCACGTCGTCGTGCCCGACTCGTTCA
>JBMCFH010000204.1:0-6328 GCA_048620455.1 Chloroflexota bacterium
CTTCCGGACAGGCGACGATAGCCGCTTACGAGGACGCCGACGATGATGATGGCTGCCACGACGTGCAGGGAAGCGGTGACGGTGCTGGCCAACAGGGTGCGGTGGGGGACGGGTAAGATGTAGTCGGGGATGATGCTGAGCAGCAGGAGCACCACGGAGAGGCGTATGAAGCTGCGCACCGGCTGGTCCCGGCGCCTGGTCAGCCAGGCGAAGACGGCGGTGGCGCCGAGGGCGGGAACGAGGGTGAAGATGGCGCTGCGAACGTAGCTTTCCAGGGGGCGGAAAAGGGCCAGGTCGGGATTCAGCGATAGGGCCAGCGCGTGGACGCCAAGGACGGCGAGCACGCTGGCTATGGCGGCGATGAGGCCCAGGGTTATCCATTGCCCGTTGCTCAACGTTTTTCCTGGTTGCTGTTCTGATTGTGGATCAAATACAGTAGCCATGTCTTTCACTCCTTCTGTTGCAAATCTATTACAGGATAGTTGTCAGTTGCGTTTAGTTCTACGACTTTTATCGGATTCGGCTTTCCATTTTGCAGGGACGGTGATCCGGCTTGCTCGTCGCGGGAGGGGACGCGCGGTCGTCTGGGCCTTCGGTGGCCTGCCGACGGTCCGTTTCGTCTGTCTCCCAATGGATGGCTACGTCATATGCCGGCTAGAAGCCGGCGCTCCAATGCATTATTATTATATACCAGTATACCACTACACTTTCTGGGAGAATGTCATGCCTGAAGCGGTGATAATCGAAGCGGTGAGGGCGCCCTTTGGGCGGCGCGATGGAGCGTATCGCAATTTGCGGCCTGATAGCCTGTTGGCGCGAACGTTGCAGGGGTTGATGGAACGGGTGGATTTGCCCCTGGGGACGGTGGAGGATGTCATCACGGGCTGCGTGACCCAGGCAGGCGAGCAGGGGGCCAACGTGGGGCGGCTGGCTTCGATGCTGGCGGGATTTCCCGACCGTGTGCCGGCGGTGACGCTGGATCGTATGTGCGGGTCGAGCCAGCAGGCGGTGCACTTTGCGGCGCAGGCGATCAGCGCGGGGGACATGGACTACGCCATCGGCGCGGGGGTGGAGAATATGACGCGGGTGCCGATGTTTAGCAACATCGGCGGCGGGTTCGAGACGCTGAATCCGGATCTGCTGGCGCAGAAGGAACTGATCCACCAGGGGGAGAGCGCGGAGCGCATTGCGGAAAAGTGGGGACTGTCGCGACTGGCGCTGGATGAGTTCGCGGCGCAGAGTCACCGGCGGGCATATGAGGCGTGGCAGGCGAGTTGCCACTCGGAGCTGGTGCCGATGCCGGGCGTGGACGCGGAGGGCGAGCCGCTGATCCTGGACCACGACGAGGGTATTCGCACGGTGGTGGATATGGAGAAGATGGCCGAGCTGCCACCGGCGTTCCGGCCGGAGGGCAAGGGGGTGGTGACGGCGGGCAACGCCAGCCAGATTTCGGATGGGGCTTCGGCGGTGCTGGTGGGCGAGCGCGAGCGGGCGGAGGCGGATGGCTTGCGCCCGCGGGCGCGGTTCCTGGCGCGGGTGGTGGTGGGCGACGATCCCACGATGCAGCTGACGGGCGTGATCCCGGCGACGCGGCTGGCGCTGGAGCGGGCGGGGCTGACTATCGGCGACCTGGACTGGATCGAAATTAACGAGGCGTTTGCCTCGGTGGTGCTGGCCTGGGCGCGCGAATTCGAGCCGGACATGAGCAAGGTGAATCCGTGGGGCGGCGCGATTGCGCATGGGCACCCGTTGGGCGCGACGGGCGCGGGGTTGATGGCCAAGATGCTGGCGGGGCTGGAGGCCACGGATGGCGAGCTGGGCCTGCAGACGATGTGTATCGGGCACGGGATGGCCACGGCGACGGTGGTGGCGCGGATATAAGGTGTGTAGAGGGTCAGCCGCTGTTGTTCAGCACGCGGCTCACGTCGGGGCGCGCATGGAATGATCGGCGTAGTTCGTCGTCAGCGACGTGGTCGGCGATGAACCTGGCTGTCGCCGCGGCTTCGTCGCGCAGGGCGTCGTTGTCTTCGGTTATGTCCGCCAGGGTGAGCAGCAGCGGTAACAGGATGCGGCGGGCGCCGATGGTATCGGCCTCCTCACGCGTCTCCTGCAGCAGGGAGCGCGCTGCCTTTCGTTCTCCTGCCGCCAGCAGGGCGCGGGCTTTTGTGAGGCGGGCATCGCAGGTGAAAGGCACCATCTGGCGTTGCTCCATGAAGGACAGGTAGCGGTCGCAGTAGGCGATGACCTGCTCGTAATTGTCCCGGGCCAGCGCCACCTCCGCGGCAACGGGCAAGGCCAGGAAGACGCCCATACTCAGCTCGTCAACTTCCATGCGGGCGAGCGCTTTCTGTGCCAGTTCTACTGCTTTGCTCGTGTCTCCCTGTTGCAGATAAAGGTGAGCGAGCGTGGCCAGCGGGCCAGCCGTCTGGCGCTTGTGCATTTCCTTTGCGTGGTCGAGAGCCCGTTCGGCCCAGGGAAAGCCCGCGTCGGGGGACCCCAGGTAACTATATGTCAGGGCCAGGAGGGATCCATTGGTGATGGTGGGGATCATGAACCCGGCTTTTTGGCCAAGTTCGATAGAGCGCTGGGAGGCCTGAATGCTTTGGCCCAGGCGGCCCAGTTCGAAGTACACGATACCCTGAATATGGGAGGCGTAAGCCTGATTCCACACGTTGTCGATGCGCCGGCTGAGCGCCAGGACTTCGTCCAGGCGGGGCAGCACCTCGTGGAGTTGGCCGCGCAGGGCCATGAGGCTGGAGGTCGTTACGAGGATGTCGGCCAGCATGGCCTGGTTGTCCAGCTCGCGCCACAGCTGTTGCGCCTGCCGGCCGGCGCGGACGGCATCGTCGGGCCGGCCGCTGAACAAGTAGGCGCGCGTCAGGTCGTGCAGCGCGTACGCTTCCCGCTGCGGTGGGCCGTGGCGGCGCGCCACGTGCAATGACCGTTCGCCGTGCGCTACTGCCTCTTGCAACTCGCCGGTAAATAGTTTCAGGAGCATCAGGTTCCAGTGGATTTTGGCTTCGGCCGCGTAATCTTCTAGCTCCTCGGCCAATGGTAGCGCCTGTTCGCTGAGCATGTGCACGCTTTGTGGGTCATAGTATTGCGTTGGAGCGGCATAGACAGTCGTGCGCGCCATCAGGGCTGCCAATTGTAGGGCGCGGTCGTCCTGTTCCTGGGCCAGGGTTTGCAGGCGTTCATACACCGCCAGCGCCGCGTCATACTCGCCGAGTAGCTCGTATGCGCGGCCTAATTGCACGTAAAGACGTTGCAGCGGCGGTTGGGCCACTGCTTCTATGAGCGACTGTGCCTGCTGGTAGTGAACAATCGCTTCGCGGGCAGCATAGACGCGCATGGCCTCGTCGCCTGCAGCCAGGCTGTATGTAAAGGCAGCAGCGCGCTCGCCGGCAGCCAGGGCGTGGTGAGCTACCCGAGCAGGCGCGACCTCTTGCCGGCGCAGGATGTCCAACGCGCGGCGGTGGAAGACGCGGCGACGAGCGGCCCCGGCCTCGTCGTAGGCCACGTCACGGATCTTGTCGTGAGTAAATGTGTAGAGGATGTCACCGGCCGTCTGTGTCTGTTGCGGCATTTCACGTAGGAGCTGCGCCTGCAGGAGTTCGTCCAGAGCTCGCAGCGCCTCCGATTGGGACGCAGCGGCGACCTTGCACAGCAGATCGAAAGGGAATTCGCGCGCCAGCACCGCGGCGGCGATGAGCAGGTCGTAGGCTGCTGCGCTGAGGCGGGCGATGCGGTTGTTTATCAGCCGGCGCACTCGTTCGGGCAGAGGCGCGGGTGACGGCGTTTGCCGCGTTCTGTTCGCTTCCCACCTGGCATTCGTCAGGGGCCAGAGACCCTGTTGGGCCAATTCTTGCAACGTTTCGACAAGATAGAAAGGCTGACCACCTGTCTCACTCTGGATCCAGGAAACGAAGCGGTCGACGGCAGCGGCAGAGGCGTCTTCGGCGGCAAAGGTGGTTACAAATTCGGCGGTGTCGCCGGCGTCGAAGGGCCCCAGCTCCAGGCGCGTGAGGTGCATATCTCGTTCCAGCCCGTGCAGAGAATCGGCTAACTGTGAGCTCTCCGCGGTAGCACGCGCCTGGAGCGCGCCGGGGCGCGACCCTAATAGGAGGAGAATCGGTATTTTCTGTTCCTGCCAGCGGCGGCAGCAGTAGCGCAAGAGGTCGAGTGTCGCCTCATCGCTCCACTGCAGATCGTCTAACCACAGCAGGAGCGGGTTCTCCTGGGGCAGATGTTGTGCGAGGCTGATGAAGAGGCGCGCGACTGCTTCGAAGAGGCGGCTGCGGGCATCGGGCCCGGCGGGGGCGTCGGTGGGGGGCGCGAGGTCAGGATAGCGTTCGTGGAGCTCCGGCAACAACTGGCTGAGCGCTGCAAGCCATACGTCCTCCAGGAGATCTTCGGGCGCGTTTACTCGTTCCACCCTTGGCCGCAGCGCGTCGATGAGTGGCTGGTAAGGCAGGCGATTCCCACTGTGGAAGCTGCGCCCGGTGAGCACGTCCGCTCCGCTGGCGCTGGCCCAGGCGGTGAAATCACGTCCCAGCCGCGTCTTGCCGATGCCCGCTTCGCCCACAATGGCCACGGCGCGCGGGCCATGGCGCGCAGCGTGATGGTACTCTTCCACAAGGGTAGCGAAGGCGTGTTGGCGGCCGACCAGTGGCCCTTCGCGAAAGTGAGGCGTGTCAGCCTCGGCGGCGGTGGGCAAAGGGGTAGAGTCGGTTTCGGCCTGCGCGGCGCGCGCTCGCAGGGCTTCCGTTGCCGGCGAGGGGGCCACGCCCAGTTCCTCCTGCAGGATCGCGGCGCACTGTTCGTAGGTGCGCAGTGCGCCGGCACGATTTCCCTGAGCCAGATAGACCTTCATCAGACGCCGGTAGGCCTCTTCTTGCATTGGGTGTGTTGTCACCCATCGTTCGATGGTCTTTTGGCCGTGCTGTGCCCGTCCGCTGCGGAGCTGCAGACGAGAGAGGCGGTCAAAGAGTTCGTCGAGGCGACGGTATACCGCTTCGCGCTGTACCGCGACCCACTGGTCAAAGGCAGGCGCGTCGTCAAGGCCGAAGCCGTCGAGGAAGTCACCACGGTAACAATCAAGAGCGGCGTGCATCAGCTCTGGGTCGTCGCCGGCGGCGGCGGACTCCAACTGTTCCATATCCAGAAAGTAGGGCGCTGTGTGGTTAAAGGCCAGCGTGTCACGGTCGATGAGAAGATGCGGCGTCTCACCGTCCGCAGTGGCGGGCAGGGCGTTGCGCAGGTAATTGAGTGTGTTGCGCAGGTTGGCTCGCGCACGCGACCTATCGCTTTCGGGCCAGAAGAGAACGGCCAGTGCTTCTCGTCGCTTTTGTTCCTTTTCCACGGCGAGGTAGACAAGGAGAGCCAGTGCCTTGCGCGTGGCGAAGTCGAGCCGACGCTCGCCGGCCAAGATTTGGGGTGATCCAAGAAGATGCAATTGCAGGCGACTTACGGAACCCATGACCCGATGTTTAGGACGCTTTGTACGACGTTCTTACGACGGTGGCACGTTAGGCTACCAGTATAACATATTCAACACTCTTGTAAGGAGTTGGCGACGATGCTTTTTCACATCACACATACCCACAACGCAGAGAACTGCTCGGCGCACAAACCGGAGCGGCAGAAAGATTTCGCCGGTGTAATGCAGAACGCGGGTGACTTTGGGGTGACGCTGCACGGCGCCTACGCCGACGCGCCGGGGCACGCTGTGTATCTCATCGTCGAGGCGGACGATGCGCTGGCTCTGGCGGGACTGCTGGGACCTGTACTGGAGTACGGGCAGTATGAGATTCGTCCCGTGGCGGATGCGGGTCAGTTGTTGGCAGAGTTGGGCGAGGGGTAGGCACGAGCGTGCCCGCGCAAGCGCGTAGAGTATGGCGAAGGGAGGATGATTATGACAGATAACACGCAGAGCGAGCGCAACAAGCAAATCACGCGCCACTTTATCGAAGAGGTGCTGAACAAGGGCAATCTAGACGTGATGGACGAGCTGATGGCCCCCGACTTCGTTTCGCATAGCCATGGAACGAAAGGGCGCGAGGCGTACCGGGCAGTGCTTGAGGGAATCCGCAGGGCCTTTCCGGACTTGCAGGGCACCATCGACATCATGGTCGCAGAGGGAGAGTGGGTTGCTGTACGCACGACGGTCGCGCATACCCACCTGGGGCCGTTCATGGGGGTTGAGCCCACCGGCGTGCACGGCACACATACCGGGATGGCTTTCGTGCGCATCGTGGACGGCCAGATGGTTGAGTTCTGGGAAGAGGCGGACATGCTGGGCCTGTTGCAGCAGTTAGGCGCAGTCCCG
>JBMCFH010000205.1:0-6321 GCA_048620455.1 Chloroflexota bacterium
GAAGAAGTCGGCCATTCTGGCCCTGATGCACCTGGCGCAGGTGGAGTATGGCTATATGAGCCAGGAAGCGATGGAGGAAGTGGCCGAGATTGTGGACGTTGATCCCACGCACGTCCTCTCCCTGAGCGGCTTTTATACGCTTTACTATGAAGAGCCGGTAGGCAAATATGTGCTGGAGATCTGCAACGACCTGGCCTGCGCGCTGCGCGGTGCGGATGAGTTTGTGGAGCACGTCTGCCAGAAGCTGAACGTTCCCGTGGACGGCACCACCGAAGATGGGCTGTTTACGGTAAAGACGGTCATGTGTCTCGGCGCCTGCGACCGGGCGCCCATGCTGCAGTGCAATCTGAAGTATGAGGAGAATCTGGACGAAGAGAAGTTCGACGCGCTCATCGACCGCCTGCGCGCCGAGGCCCAGGCAGAGGGCGAAGAACCACAGCCAACGGTCGTGGAGAAAATCGTCAATTACGCGAAGTAGTGTGAGGGTGTATTAGTGTATTCGTCTATTGGTATATTAGTGTATTAGTTTACTCGTTTACCAGTCACCCCATACACCAATCAACCAATACACCAATCAACCAATATACCAACCAACCAATATACCAATACACCAATCAACCAGTAAACAAGGACAAAGCATGGCACACATACTATTGCGCCATCGTGATATTGAAAATCTGCACGCGCTTGAGGTCTACCGCGAGAATGGCGGCTATGAAGGGCTGCAGAAGTGTCTGGAAGAATATTCGCCAGATGAAGTGATCGACGTCGTCAAAAAGGCCAACATCCGCGGGCGTGGCGGCGCAGGCTTTCCCGCGGGCATCAAATGGAGTTTCATTCCAAAAGACGCGCCGCTGAAATATGTTGTTATTAACGCCGACGAATCAGAGACGGGCACGTTCAAAGATCGCGAGTTGCTGGAAAGCAACCCGCACCAGGTCATCGAGGGCGCCCTGATCGCCGCCTACGCCGTCGGCGCAGAAGTTATCTACTGCTACTTCCGCGGCGAGTTTATGGACGCTGCCTACAATTTCGAGCAGGCGGTGAAAGACGCCTATGCTCAAAACCTGGCAGGCGAAGATATCCTGGGCAGCGGTTACACGTGCCACGTTTACTCAACCTACGGCGCCGGCGCTTACATCTGTGGCGAGGAAACGGCGTTGCTGGCGTCCCTCGCCGGCGACCTGGGCCAGCCCTGGTCTAAGCCGCCGTTCCCGGCGCAGGCCGGCCTGTACGGCGAGCCAACGGTGGTCAACAACGTGGAGACGCTGGCGAACGTGCCGCCGGTCATTGTGAACGGACCGGAGTGGTACCTGGAAATAGGCACCGAGGACAGCCCTGGCCCCAAAATCGTCTGCCTCAGCGGGCACGTCAACCGCCCGGGCAATTACGAAGTGCCCATGGGCATCACCTATCGCGAGTTGATTTTCGGCGAGGAGTACGGCGGCGGCATTCCCGGCGGCAAGGGGTTCAAGGCCCTGCTGCCCTCCGGCGGCTCCGGTCCGGTCGTGACCGAGGAGGCGTTGGATGCGCCGCTCTCTTTTGACGGGCTCAAGCCGTACGATTCCCTGATGGGGTCCGCCTCGTGCATTGTGATGGACGAAGACACGGACATGGTGTGGGCCGCGATGAAGATGATTAAGTTCTTCGAACACGAGTCCTGCGGCAAGTGCACGCCCTGTCGCGAAGGGACTTACTGGCTGGAAAAAGTAATTGTAGACGTCTATGAAGGGCGCGGCCGGCAGCAGGATATCGCTCTACTGGAGAGCGTGGCCTCCAACATGCAGGGCAAGTGCCTCTGTGCGTTGGGTGAGTTTGCCACCAGCCCCATCCTGTCCACCATCCACCACTTCCCGGAGGAGTACAGGGCCAAAGTCGATCAGGCCGCGCCCGGGCAAGCGGAAGAAGAGGCGCCCAGGGCCACCGTCCCGGCCTGAGCCGGCGCGCTGACAGAGTACAGAACGAAAAGAAGATAACAATGGCTGATCTGGTTACACTGACAATTGATGGCGTCGAAGTCACCGTCCCCACGGGGACGCTGGTGGTAGATGCGGCCAAACGCGTTGATATTGATATTCCTGTCTTCTGCTACCATCCCAAGATGGAACCGGTGGGCATGTGCCGCATGTGCCTGGTGGAAATTGGGTTGCCGATGCGCGACCGCGAAACGGGCGAGGTGGTTCTCGACGAAGATGGCCAACCTAAAATCAATTTTGGGAGAGGGCTACAGACAGGCTGTACAGTGCCCGTCAGCGAAGGTATGGTCGTGCGCACCACGACGGACGAGGTCGAAGATGCGCGCGATGACATTCTGGAGTTTTTGCTGACCAGTCATCCGCTCGATTGCCCTATTTGTGACAAGGGCGGCGAGTGCCCGCTGCAGAACCTGACCATGCGCCACGGCCCGGGCCAGAGCCGCATGAACTATGCCAACAAGATGAAACTGGCCAAGCACGTGCCGCTGGGCGATTTGATTTTCCTGGACCGCGAGCGCTGCATCCAATGCGCGCGTTGCACCCGTTACCAGGACGAGCTGGTTGACGATCCGGTCATTGCCTTCCACAACCGCGGGCGGCGCCTGGAGATCGTCACTAATTCCGATCCCGGCTTCGACAGCATCTGGAGTGGCAACACCACCGACATTTGCCCCGTGGGCGCGCTGACCACGGCCGATTTCCGCTTTGGCGCGCGGCCCTGGGAGCTGACGCCGGTCGCCAGCGTCTGTACCCATTGCCCGGTGGGCTGCAACACAACCTTGAGCACGCGCCGCGAGGCCAAAACGGGCGGACGCAACGTCATCAAGCGCATCATGCCCCGGCAGAACGAGATGGTCAACGAAATCTGGATCTGCGATAAGGGGCGCTTTGTGCACCATTACGCCGATCATCCCGACCGCCTGACGCAGCCGCTTGTACGCGAGAATGGCGAGCTGCGCCCGGCGACGTGGGACGAGGCGCTGGATAAGGTAGCCGACGGGTTGCAGGCGCACAAGGAAGCTGTCGCCGGACTCAGCGGCGACCGTCTGAGCAATGAGGATCTGTTCCTGTTTCAGAAGCTGTTCCGCGATGGCCTGGAGAGCCCGCATCTGGCGTTGGCCAATCCGAAACTGGGCGGCGCAGACGTGGTCGCTCGCGTGGGCCTGACCAGCGGCAGCAACCTGCAGGAGATGGGAGCCGGCGACGCTATTGTGGTCGTCGCCAGTGACCTGCATCAGGAAGCGCCGGTGTGGTGGTTCCGTATCAAGCAGGCCACAGAACGAGGCGCGGCGCTGGTGGTGCTTAATGCGCGACCCACACGCCTTGATAAATTTGCCGCGCACACCATCTATTATGAACCGGGTCAGGCTCTGGAGACGGCGCACCAATTGTTGAACGCGGCCAAAGTGGCCCTCAACGGCGACGAAGATGATCCATTGCAGGCTGCTTCGTCGGCGCTGTTCAAAGCTGAGAACCTGGTTGCGTTCTACGGCAGCGAAGGGCTGGCCTACCAGGAGACGGAAGCGCTGGCCCGGACGCTGGCCAACCTGCTGCTCTTGAAGGATGACGAGGGGCGCAACCATGTGGGTCGCCCCAACAATGGCCTGGTGCCTGTGTGGGCGCACAATAACACACAGGGCGCCTGGGATATGGGCATGCGCCCCGACGCCGGGCCGGGTTACCAGCCGCTGCCGGAAACCGGTCTGGATGCCGGAGCTATCTACGATGGCGCGGCCTCCGGCGACGTCCGCGCCCTGTACGTGATGGGCGTTGATCCGGTGGGCGACGGCCTGATGCGCGGGCGCGGCGAGCTCGATTTCGTCGTCGTCCAGGAACTGTTCCTGACGGAGACGGCGCGGCTGGCCGACGTCGTACTGCCGGCGCAGAGTTGGGCCGAGCGCGACGGCACGTTCACCAGCGGCGAGCGCCGCGTGCAACGGTTCTACCCGGCAATTCCCGCCGTCGGCGACAGCCGTCCCGACTGGCAGATAGTGGCCCAGGTGGCTGAGCGGCTGGGGCTGGGTAAACCACCTTATGCCGCCGGTCTTATTTTCCGCGACATCGCCCAGACCGTGCCGCAATATGAGGGCTTGACCTACCGCGTGCTGGCTGAGGCTGTTGAGCAGTGGCCACGCGTTGGCGGCGATGACCTTTACTTTGCCGGCACATCCTATGACAATAAATCCGGCGTGGGCCGGCAGTGGCCCAGCGTCGCCGAGGCGGAGGAGGCGCTTGAGCTTTACGACCTGCCCCCGGTGCGCAGCGCGGCTGCCGAGGACGACGGCGTGAAAGTGATTGCGGCGTCTGCCCTCTACCGCCAGGGTTCGCTTATCAACCGTTCAGAGGTCCTGGCCTCGCGCATCGTGCCGCCCACCCTGGTTCTGCACCACGAAGATGCAGCCCAGCTTGACGTGAGCCAGGATGACGTGGCCAACGTGACGTTGGACAGCGCCGAATATCGCCTCCGTGTGCGCCTGGATAACAGTGTTACACGGCCGGGTTTGGGTCTGGTGCAGGGTGTCACGCTGCCCCCACGACGGACGGTTCTGCAACTGAACGGTGTGGAAAAAACGCAGCAGACTGAAGAAATCGCGCTGGTATAAGCGGCTGCCCGCCGACTTTCCGAGTATACGAAGTGGAAGCAGATGAGGATTGTTTATGACACCAGGTGAAATTGCGCTGCGTGCGCTGGTCGTTGGCTTTATCGTCAGCTTTGCCGTGATCACCGGCTTTGCTTACACGACGCTGCTGGAGCGCAAGTTATTGGCGCGCCTGCAACATCGTGTCGGGCCCAACCGCGCCGGTTATATTCCGGTTCCCTGGCGCGGCGGCGAACGCCGCTTCCTGGGCGGCTTCATGCAGCCGGCGGCGGACGCTGTGAAACTATTTTTCAAAGAGGATCCCACCCCGGCTCAGGCGGATCGCGTCGTCTATAATCTGGCTCCTATGCTCGCCGTAATTCCCGCCGTGCTCATTCTGGCGGTGATCCCCCTGATGCCCGCATTCCAGATTTTCGGACTCAGCTTTGAGCCTTATTTTGCGGTTGCGCCGGGCATCGACGTGGGCGTTCTCTTTGTGCTGGCTATCACGTCCATTGCCGTTTACGGCGTGGTGCTCGCCGGCTGGGGCTCCAACAGTAAGTACGCCGTGCTGGGCGGAATTCGCGCCTCTGCGCAGATGGTCAGCTACGAGCTGGCGTTGGGTCTGGCGCTGCTGCCGCCGATTATGCTGGCGGGCTCCATGGACCTGGGCGAAATTGTCGCCGCGCAACGGGGCGGACTGTGGTTTGTGTTTCTGCAGCCTGTGGCAGCGATCATTTTCTACGTGGCTATGCTGGCCGAGTTGCAGCGGGCGCCCTTTGACCTGTTGGAAGCTGAACAGGAGTTGGCCTCCGGCTACAACGTAGAGTACGCCGGGATGCGCTTCGGCATGTTCTTCATGGCCGAGTATATGAAGATGGTTTCTCTGAGCGCGATTGCCGCTGTGCTTTTCTTTGGCGGCTACTACGGCCCCATTCCCTTCGCCGACCAGTTCCCGCTCATCGGTCTGCTTAATATCTCACTGAAGGTTATCCTGAGCCTGGCGATCATGATCTGGGTGCGCGCCTCTCTGCCCCGCTTCCGCTATGATCAGCTTATGGGTTTCGGTTGGAAGCGCCTGCTGCCCATTGCGCTGGCCAATGTGGCCGTCACCGCGATTTTGATAGTGCTGGCGCAAGAAGGGATATTGGATCCGTTGTTGAATATCTTTACAGGGCTATTTTAAGATAACATAACAGGACAGTGCTGGGACGCAGCACCATCTTGTGATGAGGAGTATCTATGATTGGTGAAATTGCCAAAGGATTGGCGACAACACTGAAGCATCTGTTTAAGCCGCCCGTCACCATTCAATATCCGGAAATCAAGCGTCCGGTGCGCTACCGCTTCAAGGGCCGCCACGCGCTGAAGCGGTACGATAACGGCCTGGAAAAGTGCATCGGTTGCTCGCTTTGCGCCGCTGCCTGTCCCGCCGACGCTATCTTTGTGGAGGCCTCTGAGAATACGGATGAAGAGCGCTATTCACCCGGCGAGCGATACGCCAGCACTTATGAGATCAACATGTTGCGTTGCATCTTTTGCGGTTACTGTGAAGATGCCTGCCCTACCGAGGCCATCGTGTTGGAAGACAATTACGAGCTGAGCTTCTATGATCGCGCCAGTTCCATCTATACCAAAGATATGTTGATCGATCCTGTACCCGAAGGCGGCGAGCCAACGCCACAAAAGACGCCTCCCGGTATGTTCGATCGGTCCATTCCTGATATGGGGAATCCAAAGTAAAGGACGTACAACGATTTGCCAAA
>JBMCFH010000206.1:0-6299 GCA_048620455.1 Chloroflexota bacterium
GGCCTCATTTTTGCTGCGACGCTGGGTGTGCTTGGACTTTTGACACACGAACGAGCGGACGCGAGAGCGACAGATGAATTGCCGGCGATGCACCAGCAGCCGGGCCTGACCACATCGAACGGTTCCGGCGTCTCTGAGGCTGCGCCCGCTGTTCCAAGCCATGAGGTGTCTCCATGACTCTGACTCCAACTTCTATTCTAGTCATCGGCGTCATCGGCCTTTTCGCCGTTGGCTTCTATGGCATGCTGATCCTGCGCAATCTGTTTCACATCATCATTGCGCTGCAGATCTTGGTGAAAGGCGCCGTCCTGGCGCTGATTGCTGCCAGCGCCCATGTTGGCCAGGTCAATCTGGGACAAAGCCTGGCCGTTACGGTGATCGTGGCTGATACGGCCGTCGCAGTTGTCGCCATGGCCCTGGCTGTGCAGGTGAAGCAGCGGGTTGGCACCCTGGATGTCAGGTCGCTCGGAACGTTGCGGAGGTAACCGGAGATGACTATTGCTGCATTCCTCGCTCTTTCCTCAATTGCGTTACCCTGGCTCGGCGCCGTTGTTCTATGGGTGATTGGCAGTTCACGCGTCAGCGTCAGCCGTCGTCCCCACAGGTTAAGCCGCCTTCAACACGGTCTGGCCGTCCTGTTCAGCGTTGCCGGCGCCGTCGCAGCCTTCCTTCTGCTGGCATTTACAAGCGCCACCCCGGTTTTGCGAGTGCCTACAGGCCAGTTAGCCGGCGATTTCACGCTGGTTGCCGATGGCCTGGCGGTGTTCCTGGTCCTGATTGCCAACGGCGTCGGTTCCCTGGCTGTGATATTCTCCGTCGATTACATGCGGGGCGACGAGCAGCTTGGCCGTTACTACATTCTGGTTCTGCTATTCATCGGCGCCATGTCGGGGCTGGTCCTCAGTGGCAACCTGCTTTTTATGTTCTTGTTCTGGGAGCTGACGGCTTTTTCATCCTATGCCCTCATTTCGTTCCATAACGACGATCCCAAAGCTGTAGCCGGGGGCATTAAGGCACTGATAATCACGCAATTGGGCGGCGTGGGCTTGCTCCTGGGCGCTATGCTGGCGCAGGCATATCTGGGAAGTTACGAGCTTAGCGCCGTTCTGGTGCGCGGATCGGAAATGCCTTCTGCTGTGCTCTCGCTCATGGCCTTTGGTTTCCTGGGAGCGGCGCTGGCCAAATCAGCGCAGTTTCCGTTCCACACCTGGTTGCCCGACGCTATGGAGGCGCCGACGCCGGTCAGTGCTCTTATCCACGCTGCCACGATGGTTAATGCCGGTATCTATCTTCTGGCTCGCTTCTATCCGGCGTTCGCCGAGGTACCTGGCTGGCGGATGTCGATTGTCGTACTGGGTGCTCTAACGGCCCTATTGGCAGCGCTGCTGGCCTGTGTTAACGACGATTTGAAGCGCGTATTGGCCTACTCCACGGTGAGCCAGCTGGGCTATATGACCTTTGCCATCGGCGCCGGCGGCGTGTTTGCCAGCCAGTTGCACTTGCAGAGTCACGCGATTTTTAAGGCACTGCTGTTCCTGGCAGCCGGGGCAGTCATACACACCATCGGCACGCGCGACATGAAGCAGATGGGTGGGCTGCGCCGGTCGATGCCCTTTGTTGCGACTGTCTTTGTCATCGGCGCTGCTGGTCTGGCCGGGCTGCCGTTCTTTAACGGATTTTGGAGCAAAGAGTTGATTCTGGAATCTGCCTACGTTGGCGGGCCGCTGTGGGCGCTGGCGATTATGGTCTTCGTGGCAGGGCTCACGGCATACTACTCCGCACGTATGGTCTGGCTCGTGTTCGCCGGTCAACGGGTCGCGGGCGAAGGGAAAGCGGCGCTGCATCGGACGCCTCTCGCCATGCGCGTCGCGCTGGCCCCTCTGGCCCTGCTCACCCTGGGCAGCTGGCTGCTGGCGCCTTCCTTCCTGTCCTGGCTGCAATCCACGTTACCCTCTCACGTGCTGGAAGGGCCGCGCACACTGGCAGATCTGGTGGGCCACGTCCTGGCGGAACCACTTACATATGTAGCCTTACTCATCGTGTTGCTCGGGCTGTTGATGTGGTGGCGGCCCCCACGTGCTGTTCGCGGTATCAGCTTTACGCTACCGGCAGACTTTGGGTTTGAGCATCTGAATACCTTCATCAAGGAACTGGTCCTACGCATAAGCGCTACGACACAGTTAACGCAAACGGGCCAATTGAGTTGGAACGTCGTTAGTCTGGGTCTGGCGCTCGTAGTGCTGTTGCTCGTCATGGCCATAGGGGGTTGATTATGGCATATCCGGCATTTCTGTGGCTAATTGCGATTCTGCTGGGCGCGGCGCCGCTCGTCTATCTGACCGGACGCCTGGCGCACGGACGGCCTTTCTATCGCGGATCGGTTGCCCGCTGGGCGGCGATCGTGACCTTCGGCGTGGCCTGGTCCCCATATGTCTATGCGGTCGCCGATATGAACAGCCAGGGCACCGTGACATTCACACTCGGTGCGATCAGCCTCCGCGCGGACGGCCTGAGCATTTTGCTGGCAGGGCTGGTATTGGCCCTGGGCACGCTGGTCACTCTATTTTCTGCGCCTTCGATGGTTGGCGAAGGGGGCGAATCGAAGTACTACGCCATGCTTGTTGCTCTGAGCGGCGTCATGATTGGATTGGGAAGCGCCGGCGATCTCTTCAATCTCTGGCTGTGGTTTGAGGCTATGGCCGTCAGTTCCTATTTGCTGGTGGCCTTTTATCGCGATGAGAGCGCCTCCCTGGAAGCCGGTTTCAAGTATCTGGTGCAAAGCGCCATCGGCTCGGTCCTGGTGCTGATGGCCATTGCCCTGGTGTTGGCTGAAACAGGGACGCTTGATCTCGTGGAAATCCACGCGGCAACGACGACGATGCCCGGGCTATCGTACCTGCTGGCGGCTGGCGCGCTGTTCGTCGTAGGTTTCGGTGTTAAGGTAGCCCTGGTCCCCCTGCATACCTGGTTACCCGACGCTCACGCCCAGGCGCCTAGCGGCGTGAGCGCCATGTTGTCCGGTGTGGTGATCGAGGCCGGATTGGTGGCGCTGTTGCGGGCGCTGGGCTCTCTTGCCGGCGTCGTCGGCGGCGAGAGTCCGCTGGACTGGGGTGTGCTTCTGCTGGCCTTCGGCCTGCTCAACATGATTGCGGGCAATCTTCTGGCGCTACGCCAGACCCAGGTCAAACGCATGCTGGCTTACTCCAGCTTGACCCACATGGGCTACATGTTGGTGGGCATTGGGGTGGCGCTGCATGCCGGGCAAGCGGCGGCGGCCGAGGGTGGGTTTTTCCACCTGCTCAGCCATGGCCTGATGAAAGGCCTGGCCTTTTTGGCCGCAGGCGCTCTCCTCTACGTGCTGCACTCAGCACTTGGGGATCACGATCCACTGACCATTGCCGAGTTGGGGGGCGCCGCCAGACGTTACCCGCTGCTGGCGTTGGCGCTCAGCGTAGCTCTCCTGGGGTTGGGTGGACTGCCGCCCTTTGTCGGCTTCATGTCCAAGTGGCAGATTCTGGTCGCCGGCGTGGCAACGCAGGAGCTGTGGATTGTAGGTGTGGTAATTTTTGCAGCGCTGAACAGCGTGTTGTCCCTGGCCTACTATGCGCCTGTGATTAACGTGATGTATCGCAATGAGACCTCGCCGGTGGTGCAATCGGGAGCCAGTGCTCCGGCGCTCCTGCAAGTACCCCTTGTGCTCATGATCGTGGGCACTATTGCCGGTGGTGTCTGGCCGGCGCTGGCGCAAGGGTTAACCGGTCCGGCGGCAACGGCGTTGCTCGTGGCTTTTAGCGGATGATAGAGTGAGGTAAGTAGCATGTCCGATGTATTACTGACGCCACCGATAGCATTGATCATTTATCTGGCGCTCGCCGGGCTCTTGAGCCTGATCGGTCGGCAGATGGCTGCGCGGAGTTCGCCGGATGAGCAGCTGGATAAGCAAAGTATCTACGCCGGCGGCGAGTTACCGCCGTCTCATCACGCAGCGCCTGGCTACCGCCCCTTTTTCATCATTGCTCTGTTCTTCGCAATCTTGCATCTGGGTGTATTAATGCTTGGCAGTAGCGGTCTGTCGCCGATCTCCGGGCTTTACCTCGCCGGTCTGCTACTGGCCCTGTTGGCCCTTATTCTGGGCTGAAGGAATGTAAATGGTTACGAATATTAATTCTCTCTGGCAGAAGGCGTTAGAACGAACCAGGCTGTGGGCCCGGGTCAATTCGCCCTGGGCCATTCATTATAACAGCGGTTCCTGCAACGGTTGTGACATCGAGCTCCTGGCCACACTTACCCCGCGCTACGATTTAGAACGGTTGGGCGTCAAATTGCAGGGCAGCCCGCGCCACGCGGATGTTTTGATTTGCACCGGGCCGGTCACGCTGCAGTCGCGTGATCGCTTGCGGCGTATCTACGAACAGATGCCCGAGCCACGGTTTGTGGTCGCCATTGGTTCTTGCGCCCTCTCCAGCGGCGCGTTCCACGGCTGCTACAACGTGGTAGGACAGATCGACGATGTGATCCCCGTGGACGTCTATATACCCGGTTGCCCGCCACGACCGGAGGCGATCATTGATGGGCTGGTGAAGCTGTTAGGCAGCCTGCAGCCGAAAGACGATCTGGACGAGCCGTCGCCTGTAGCGGAGACGGTGGAGGATGTGAGCTGATGGACGAGAAGAGTGTAGCAGAACGGTTGCAACGCGCCGAGGAGCTGATAGAGGCGCTGAACGGGGATGTGGAGCGATCGGCCGAGAATTGTCTGGACGTGTCGTTGGATGCGCAGAGATTGCTCCCGGTGGTTGAGGCGCTGATAGAGGTTAATTGGGGCTATCTGGCGGCGATAACAGGGTTGGACCTGGGCACCGAGGCGGGCGAAATTGAAGTGCTCTATCACTTCTGCAGCGGGGCGGCGATCATCACGCTCCGTGTACACACGCCGCGCAGCCAGCCAGTGGTTCCTACTGTGTGTGACCTTATCCCTTCGGCCAGCTTCTACGAAAGAGAACTCAGCGAAATGCTGGGCGTCGAGGTGAAAGGCACACCGGATCCTCGTAGGCTGTTTTTGCCGGATGAATGGCCGGAGGGTGTCTATCCATTACGCAAGGATTTCGATCCCGGCGCCCTAGAGATGGGGCAGTAACGCGAGTTAACTTACCAGCGGATCAGGAGTATGAAATGGGTCATGTAAATCAGGGCGCAGGCCACGAACCGGAAAAGTTTATCGTTCCAATCGGCCCGCAGCACCCGGCGTTAAAGGAACCGGGGCACTTTGAGTTCACAGTTGATGGCGAGGTTGTCACCGGTGCCACGGTACGCCTCGGTTATGTGCACCGCGGCATAGAGAAAGGGACGGAGTCGCGCAACTGGGCGCAGACACTCTATCTGCTTGAACGTATTTGTGGCATCTGTTCACACGTTCACGCGCTGGCGTACTGCCAGGGGATTGAGACATTGGCTGACGTAGAAGTGCCGCCGCGCGCTAAGGCAATTCGTACGCTCGTGGCTGAGCTAGAACGGATTCACAGCCATTTGCTGTGGCTTGGCGTCGCGGCGCACGAGGCCGGTTTCGATACGTTGTTCATGTTCTCCTGGCGCGACCGGGAGACGGTGATGGACATTCTGGAATCCCTGACAGGAAACAGAGTGAACTATTCCGCCAATGTGTTGGGTGGGGTCAAGGTGGACGTCGAGCCCGAGGATGCCGAAATGATTCGGGAAGGACTGGCGTTTTTGGAAGAGCGCACAGAGCACTACCTTCACGTCGTGTCCAGTGATGCCTTCTTCCTACAGCGCACACGCGGCGTAGGCGTGATAAGCAAGGAGGACGCGGCACTGCTGGGAGTGGTGGGGCCAACGGCGCGGGCATCCGGCATTACTCAGGATCTGCGCGTGGACGCCCCATACGCAGCCTACGACAGATATCCTGTGCGGTCAATCATATTGCCTCAGGGTGATCTTGAAGCGCGAATTGAGGTGCGAGTTCGCGAGTTGCTTGAGAGTTATCGAGTCATTCACGCGATTTTGGACGATATGCCTGACGGTGAATTGACGGTGCAGAGAATGCCGCGACGGCTGAAGCCTGGCGAAACGATTAGCCGGGTTGAAGCGCCGCGTGGCGAGTTGTTTTACTACATCAGGAGCGAGGGTGGAGACTCACCGGACCGCATAAAGGTGCGCACCCCAACATTGTGCAACATGGCTTCTGTCCTGACGACAACAGTGGGCCATAACCTGGCGGACGTCCCAATGATCCTGGTGGGCATCGACCCCTGTTTTTCCTGCAACGATCGCGCCGTCTTGCTTCG
>JBMCFH010000207.1:0-6282 GCA_048620455.1 Chloroflexota bacterium
GCGCGCTACTTCCACGACCGTGACGCCCTGGTACAGGCCACAGCCCGCTTCGTGGATAGCCTCTTCCTCCAAGCGGCGCAACAACACGGCAAAGAAACGTGGTGCGAAAAGACGCCACAAAACATCTTCCACCTCGATTTTCTCACAGAGCTGTTTCCTGACAGCGCCTTCATTCACATCAAGCGCGATCCGCGCGCCGTCGTGCACTCCATGACCAAACAATCGTGGAACCGCTCGCCCAACGATGTCCACGACGTCTGCCTGCTGCTGCGCAATCTATACCGCCGTTGGCTCGACCTGCGCGACGAACTGGATGCGGCGCAAACGCCTTACTTTGAGCTGAAGATCGAAGAAATCGCAACGGCGCCAGAAGAACAGCTGACGCAGCTCGCCTCGGCCATCGGCATCGAGGGGGCGTTCCGGGATTTGCCGGCGATCACCCTGGAACGAGTCAATTATTGGCGAGACACGATGTCACAGGAAGACCAGACCGTTGCCAATGACCTCCTGGGCCCTTACATCGAGGCCATGGGGTACGAACGCTAACCACCCGAGGGATAGAATGAACCGATTGAAAGCAAAGGTCGCCACCGGGACAACACACATCAAGAAAGGAGAGTGGTCCCAGGTTGGGCGCAAGGTCGAGAAGAATATTTACGCACTGACAGAGCCCCTCCGCGAAGGAGCCGGCCTGCTGCGCGATGCTTACGTGTACAGCCGCTGGCAAAGTGACAACAACGACCACAATCATGCCGGTCGGGCGACACAGCCGCTACAAGTGACCGCTTCACCGGGCGCCGGTACGCCACAGAAGAACGTCATCTGGATTATGCTGGACGCGCTGCGGGCCGACATCTTCGACGCCTTTATTCAGCGCGGCGGCATGAAATCACTGACAGAGAACGGCGTCTACTTCACACAGGCCTTCGCCCAGGGCAGCTGGACCTACCCCTCGGTCTTCTCCTTCCTGACCGGTCGCTACCCCTTCAACTGTGGCGTCACCCAGCTGGCCCACGACGGCGACCTCTACGTCTCCGTCTGCGCCGACTTTGACGAATCGTGCCCCACCATTTTCAGCCTGCTACGCCAGGAGGGCTACCAGATTGGAAGTGTCCTGGACGGCTGGGGATTCACCATTCGCAACACGGCGGGCCAGGAACATCGCGAAGACCGCTACTTCGAGGAAAATTGGGGCTGGCGCTATGGGCAAAACCGCCGCTTCATGACCCTGGAAGAACAGCGAGACGCCACGCTCGACTTCATTTCCCAGGCGCAGGCAGACGCCCCTTATATGCTGTTCATGCGCAGCCTCTACACCCACTCGCCCTATCGCGGTATCTTCAAAAGCCCCGAGTACGTCACGGCCTTGAGCCGCCGGCGCTGGCGCTTTCGCATTGTGGAAGGGTTCATCCGCGGCCTGGCGCAATTTGAACAGGTCTATCTTGAACCACTCCTGGCCCAACTTCGGCAGCTCGGCCAGCTCGAGAACACGATCATCATACTCTGCTCTGACCACGGCGATATGTTCTGGAACGTGGAAGATGATTTGCGCGCCGACGCCGCGGCGCTCAGAGACGAAGAGGTGTGGCGACATCAGTTGGAGCCTTACAACGCCCTGGTCAGAGTACCGCTACTCGTCTCCGGGGCAGGGCTGCAGGGAGTCTACAGCGAGCGGTTCCGGCTTCTCGATCTGCTGCCCACCCTCCTTGACGAGCTACAAATCGCCCACAATTCGCGCGCATTCGACGGCGTATCACTCCACCAACGCGCAGAGCGCCCTCTGTACGCCGATTCCGCCGGATACGGAAATGGCGGCATCGCCTTTCAGGCCGCAGGCCCCAAGCTGCTTATGTCACACCGCCTGGGGGCCGCAGCCTATGAGATTGCTGCCGGCGAGTACGAAACAGTGGACGGGCGCCGCAACGGGCGCGACGCAGTGCGCGATTTCGCCGCCTTTCTGCAACAACACAGCCGGCATCCGCAAAAAACCATCATCGAGGCCGGCGCAGATGGCGCCGCGCCGCCCACCGAAGATGCCCTGTTACGGCGGTTGAAAGCGTTGGGATATATCTGATGACCATCCGCGAGCGCCCCAATCACCAACAAATGCGCGTCGCCTATCTATTCCAGGCGCCGGGCCTGCGTTTTTCCGATCCGCAGGCGGCGCAACTGCACATTTACTACACGCTGCACGGCCTTCAAAAACGAGGACACGAAGCGGCGTTGCTGGCTCTGCAGGGCCAGAACGTTCTATACAGCGACGACCTCGCTGTCTTTAGAGAAAAGAGCGCCGCCCAGAACCATCTGCACCCGCCCCGTATCAGCAACGCGCGCCTTTTCATGACCGTGGAACGCGGCGCGCGCCGCCTACAGAAGTCCGCCCGTCTGCCCTACCTGGCCCTCTTCGATAGCTTCCGCATGTACCAGGCCGGACGCCAGTTCCTCGCCGGCTACGATTTGCTCCACGAGCGACTGAATCTGTTGGCAACCGGCGGCGCCTGGGCCAGCCGCCGGCTGGGCATCCCCTTCGTGCTGGAAGTCAACGCCGACCTGCTACAACAGCGCAAAGTAAAAGGGGAACCGCTGCGCGGTCTGCGCCGCTGGGTGGCGCAGTGGAGCACACGCCTCTGTTTCAACAGTGCGGCGACCATCATCAGCGTTTCACCACAACTCACCCGGCACCTGCAACGGACCTGGAACGTCCCCGCCTCGCGGTTGGCCACGCTGCCCTGCGCCGCCGACACCGAGCTCTTTGGCGCGGGTGGGCAGCCAGAACAGGTGCGGCAGCGGCTGGGCCTCAACGGCGAACCGGTCGTCATGTGGGTCGGCGGCTTCTATCCCTGGCACAGCCTGGACCTGCTCGTCGACAGCTTTAGCCAGGTCGCCGCCCAGATACCGGGCGCCAAACTGGTGCTTGTGGGAGATGGCGAAACGCGCCCGCAGATCGAGCAGCGCGTCGAGGAGTTAGGGCTGCGCGACGCGTTGGTCATGGTTGGCGCCGTTCCTCACAACCAGGTACCCGAGCTAATCAATATCGCCGACGTCGTCGTGGCCCCCGCCCCTGCCCTGGACGCCGAAGACGGCGGCACCGGCACGCCGCTCAAGCTATTCGAGTACATGGCAGCCGGAAAGGCCATCGTAGCCACCGCCGTCAACCAGACGCAGACCATCATCGAGGACGGGCGCACAGGCATTCTCGTCGCCCCGGGCAACGACGACGACTTTGCCGCGGCCATTGCGCATCTGCTGAACGATCCACAAAAAAGACAACTGTTGGGCCGGAACGCGCGGCGGCAGGCAGAAGAAAGATATTCCTGGGACGCCTACATAGAGCAGCTCGAGAAGATTTACGGACAGGTATTGCCATGAAGATAAATGAAAGGTCGCTATCACGGCCGCTCCGCGTGGCCCTTCGCACTCTGGGAATACTCCTCATCGCCCTCGCCCTGCTTATCCCATTGACGACGCCGGCGACCGGCGCCGGCCGCGAAGAGTGGTCCGGACCGTACTTGCTCAACAACACCGAATACCGGCTTGCGAGTCTCAGCGCAGCCATGGTCGCCGATCCTTACGGCAACGCGCACATCTTCTGGATCGAATCTCGCGGGCGCCTGACGAACGCCATTCTTTACTCTCGATATGACGGCAGAACCTGGACGCGCCCCTTAGAACTGTTCGTCAACGAACCGGGGCAGCCGATCGCCGATTTCGTCACCGCCTCAATCGACCATAACAATAGAATACACCTGACGTGGCTGGGCGGGGCCATCGGTCCTGTCCTGACCACTTCCGCGCAGGCCAGCCAGACGCTCTCCTCCCTGGAATGGGAGGAGCCGCAGCGCATTGAGGTCTCCGCCCATCGCTTCCGGCTGTTCGTCGATTCCGATAACAAACAACATCTGATCTTCACCGCCGGCTACAATTACCAGCCTGGCGTCCACTACGTGTCCTCCACTGACAACTGGCTCACCATGTCACAACCCCTGTGGTTGAATCCGGAAATGCCCCAGGCATTCACTCACGACAATATGCAGGCCTACATGGACGCCGAAGAGCGGATTCACATCGTATGGAGCGAGAAAGAGATAGTGCCCCAGACGAGAGGCGGCGCCATCATGTACCTGCGCTCGGTTGACAGAGGCGTCACCTGGGAGCCGTTGGAGACCATAGACAGTTCCGATGGAGAAGTGCTGCTGGACAACTCAGACCCCTCGCTCGCCGTCAGTGGAGACGACGTGCACGTCATCTGGGCCGGCGGAGACTCCCTACAATACCGCAACCACCGCTACTCCGCCGACGGCGGACAGACGTGGAGCCCGGTCATACGTAGAAACTTTGGCCAGCTTCACGGACAGGCGCAGGGTGACGCCGTGGTCGTGGACGCCGCGGGCCAGATCCACTTCGTGGGCCACGTGCGTTGGCCAGAAGGCATGTACCACATCACCTGGCGGGACGACGAGTGGACCCGACCCAGCCTGTTCTACCTGAACCGCTTGGGATCCGACGATTCCAAAGCAGGCACCATCAACGCCCACGGTGTGCGCGCCGTGGTGCGCACGGGCAACGAGCTCGTGGTCACATTCTATGATCGCGCCGACGATGAACTGCTGTTGCCCGCTTATGGCCTCTATGCTATGAGCTATGAACTATCGGAAGTGTCGCCGCTGTCCACGGCTCCCACGCCAACGCCAACCCTGGCTGCAGCCGGCGACGATGTGCCGGCAGCGTCGACAGTGGCGCCCGCTTCTCCCACACCAACCCCCTCATGGGCTGCGGAGACCCCTCCTTCTGGAAACGGTGGATCGCCCAGCTCGCTGATCCTGGCTGGCATCCTTCCCGCCCTTCTCATCATCGTCGCCATCGCCTTTATCCGTATCACCATGAGAGGCCCCCTGCTGTGACTGCTATGAACCAACCAAACGTTCTCCTGCTTACCATCGATACGCTCCGGGCCGACACGCTGGGTTCCTACGGTCATCCGGACAATCTCACGCCCAATCTGGACCGTCTGGCAGCCGAAGGTATACGCTTCACGCAGGCCATCACCGGCGGCTCCTGGACCCAGGCGGCGATGCCCGTCATCCTCACCTCCTCGTCGGCCTCGGCCTACGGCGGTTGCCTGACCGCCCTGTCGCCCGCGCGCCCCTCCCCCATCGAGACCCTCGCCGCGCACGGCTACAGCACAGGCGCCTTCTCCACCAACCCCCACCTCAGCACAAAAACCGGCTACGGGCGCGGATTCTCCCATTTTGAGGAGTTCATCCCCGACGAGCGCGATCCCGCCCTGCGCAACGTCAGCGGCGGACAGCGCCTGCTGCGCAACACCCTCTTCCACCGCCTCGTCACGCCGCTGGGGATGCAGCTGCGCCCGGCCCGCGTGTACAGCCCGGCGCAGGAGGTCACAGACGCCGCGCGCCGCTGGATCGACAACGTGCAGGGGCCCTTCTTCGGCTGGGTCCACTACATGGACATCCACTGGCCCTACCACCTGGAAGGCGAATTGACTCGGCCTGACGAACTGGCAGCGGCGTGGCACGATCTGGCCATCATGCACCAGCGGGCCAGTTTCAGGCGCGAGCGCGACATCACGTCCAAGCAACGCGACCGCTTCCTGCGCCTCTACCTGCAAGCGCTGCACTACCTGGACAGGCAGATCGGCCGGCTGCTCGACCACCTGGAAGCGACCGGCCTCGCCGACAATACCATTGTCGTCGTCGTCTCCGACCACGGCGAAGAGTTCCTGGACCACGGGCGCTGGGGCCATTGGGAGAGCAACCTGTACGACGAAATTGTGCGCGTACCACTTCTCATCCGCCTCCCGCGACACGACGACGCCACGGTTATCCACAGACAGGTGCGCACCATGGACCTCATGCCCACCATCCTGCACCTGTGCCGCTGTCCCGCACCGGGATCCGGCAACGGCCTGTCTCGCATGGAAGGCACCAGCCTGGTCCCCCTGTGGAATCGATCGGCCGGGTCATACGAGGTGACAGAGGCCATTTGCGAAATGCACCGCCCTCCCTGGCACCGCATCGCCGTGCGCACGGAGACGCACAAGTATATCTGGGACAACAAGCGGCCCCGGCAACCCGAACTGTACGATCTGCAGGCTGATCCGGAGGAAACAACCAACGTAGCCGCAGATCGGGCCCAACTGGTAGACCGATTTGAAGCGATAGTTCGCCGTCACCTGGAACGCGCGGCGACGACGAAACCCGCACAGGCGCCTGACGCCCTGGAACTGGACGACGCCACAAAACGACGCCTGCGCGCGCTGGG
>JBMCFH010000208.1:0-6269 GCA_048620455.1 Chloroflexota bacterium
CGTGGATGGTTGCCGGCTTTGTTCTCATTGCCCTGGGAGGATTCCTGATCAACCTCTAAGTATGGTATCCTGTAGTTAGCAAATAAACCTGGTTCCTAAATAGAAGAGGCGGGAAGACGTTATGCCGCTCAGTGTCTATCTTCTGGGTGCGCCGCGCTTTGAGCGTGATTCTCAAGTTGTGCGAGTGGGACGCCGGCGTGTCATTGCCCTGGCCGCTTACCTTTGCCTCAGCAGCGCGCCTCAGAGCCGCGAGCTGCTGGCGAGCCTCTTTTGGCCAGAACACGATCACGCGGGGGCGCTGAAGAGCCTGCGGCGCGAACTGGCCCGCTTGCGCAAGGCGCTGGGCGATGATGTCGTGAGCGCCGACCGGTTACACGTGGAGTTGACCGCAGGCAGAGTGTGGGTGGATGCCAACGAGTTTCAGGCGTATCTGGATGCGGTGGGTGAGCATCGGCACGGGTCGCAGCCGTGTTCATTCTGTCAGGCGAAACTGGTAGCCGCCGCGGCACTGTACGAGGGGGAATTCATGGAAGGATTCCACCTGGACGGCTGCGCTGAGTTTGAACGGTGGCTGGAATACCAGCGTAGTACGTTGCGCCAGCGGTTGGCCGCAGGGCTGCAGCAACTGGTCGACCTCTATGAACAACAGGAGGCTATTGGCGAGGCGATCCGTTATGGGCAGCGCTGGCTGTGGCTTAATCCACTGCACGAACCGGCGCACCGGGCTTTGATGCGCCTGTACGCGCGCACCGGTCAGCCTGAGCAGGCGTGTGCGCAGTATGAGCAGTGTGCGTCGCTCCTGGATGAGGCATTGGGGATCTCTCCCGCGCCCGAAACGGCAGCGCTTTATGAGGAGTTGCGTGCGCCTGCGGAGACGGTTGTGACGCCACCCGGGCAGTGCGCTACACGGACCGTCGCCCCTTCTGGAGAATGGCCCATTCCCCGCCGGCTTCCGTCTGAGGCCACGCCCTTTGTGGGGCGCGAGCGAGAGCTGGCGATTCTTCTCTTGCGTCTGCAAGAACCGGCGTGCCGCCTGTTGACGTTGGTGGGGCCGGGCGGCATCGGCAAGACGCGCCTGGCGGTGGAGGCGGCGCGCCAGCTGGCGGAAGCGAACCACCGGCGCTTTGGCGATGGTATTTTCTTCGTGTCGCTTTCGGAAGTGAGATCTGTGGAGGAGGTAGCGCCGGCGATTTTGAAGGCGGTGGACCATCCGCCAAGCGGTAACGTGTCACCCACAGAGGAGTTGCTGGCATTTCTCAGCAAGCGGCGCCTGCTGCTTGTTCTGGACAACCTGGAGCATCTGCTGGAGGCCGTGGCGTTGATCGGCGCCATTCTTGCAGAAGCGCCGCAGGTGACAATCCTGGTCACATCGCGAGAGGCGCTTAATCTGCAGGAGGAGTGGTTTCATCCTGTGGGTGGGATGTCAGTGCCGCCGCTTTCGCTTCTGGATGGAGACAGCGCGTCTGTGGTGGGGTATGACGCGGTGCAGCTTTTTTCTCAGGCAGCGCAGCGAGCGAGCGTCGCCTTTTCCCTGGAGGCAGAGGCAGCGGATGTGGTGCGCATTTGCCAGTTGGTGCAGGGCATGCCCCTGGCCCTGGTTCTGGCGGCCAGCTGGCGGGAGTTGTTGTCGTCCCAGGAAATTGCCGATGAGCTGGAGCGGAGCCTGGACATCCTGCAAGGCGACGCGCGTAATCTTCCGCCGCGTCAGCGCAGTGTGAAGGCGGCCTTCGATTACTCCTGGCGACGCTTGCCGGACGAGGGCCAGAGGGTGTTCCGCCGCTTGTCCGTGTTTCGTGGCGGCTTTACGCGAGATAGCGCCAGCGCCGTCAGCAGGGCCGGCCTACATATGTTGCGCGCCCTGGTGAAAAAGTCTTTTCTTTCCACCGACGCAGGTGGTCGTTACGCCATCCACGAACTTCTGCGCCAGTTTGGGGCTGAAAAGTTGCTAGAGGCGAACGAGTTACAGGCAGCGCGTGCGGCGCATGGAGAGTATTTTATGACGTTGTTGCAGGAGAGCGCGCCTGGTTTGAAGGGCCGTCGGCAACTGCATACGCTGAAGGCGCTCGCGGCTGACCTGGAGAACGTGCGCGCGGCCTGGAACTGGGCGGTGCAGCAGAGAGACGAAATGCTTGTGGCACAGGCGCTGGAGAGCGTTTACCTCTTTTTTGACGTGAAAGGTCGCCATTATGAGGGCGCCCAATTTATGCGCCCGGCGCTGGCGAATCTTGCGCCGCCGCCGGGCAAAGCGCCTGGGCGCGTCTGGGGTCGCCTGATCGGCATCATGGCCCTGTTTCAGTCTCGCTATCGCACGGATGATAAGGAACTGGAGGCTGCCCTGGCGCAGTCGTTGGCTATTGCCAGAGCGAGCGACGATAAGGCCGAGATCGGGTTTGCGCTGATGGCCATGGGTGAGTTTGTAGGCCTGGTGAAGCGTGACATGCGCGAGGCAGCAGCGCGGATGGAACAGAGCCTCGCGTGTTACCAGCAGGTGGAGGATAGCTACTACATCGCCTATATCACTTTGTGGCTGGGTCACTGTTACGCGTTTCTGGAAGGGCCACAGCGGCGCGATGCCTATATACGCGAGGGGTTGCGCCTGGCGCGGGAGGCTGGAAATGAAGTGATCGCTTCCAATGCGCTGGCCCTTCTGGCAGATGGCGCTTATGCGGCGGGGCGCGTGGCTGAGGCTGAATCGTACGCCGAGGAGGCGTTTGGAATCGGCGCGGAGCTTGGTTTGCGCGGTTGCGTGGCCCATACCCAATCGCAACTTGCTCTGGCCCATTTCTTAGGCGGGGAGGTAGCGAAGGCGTCCGTCATGGCCGATAGAGGGCTGCGCCTGGCACGCGAGATCCGCTACAGCACCAGCGAGGCGTACGCATTGGCTGTGCTGGCGGCAGCGGCAGCCATTTCTGAAACGTACGAGCTGGGTATGGATCTGAGCCGGCAGAGCCTGGATGTGCCTGCCAGCCACTTTGCGCGCCTCATGGGTCACTGGGCCGGGACGCTCAATGCCGCTGGGCTGGACCTAGAAGAGGCTGCATTTGCTCACATGCGGCAGGCGGCTGAGTATGCGCAGTTGTTGAGCCAACTGCCGCTCATCGCCTGGCTGTTGCCGTCACTGGCCATTGTCCTCACGCGACAGGGCGCAACGGTCGAAGCCGTACAGATTCTGGCGCTTGCCGCCGGTCAGCCGCGGGACAGTGTGGTCTGGCCTGATAAGTGGCCCTTATTTCAACGATGCAGGGCTGACCTTGAAGCACGGATGGACACAGAACCTTATGTCGCCGCCTGGCAGCACGGTCGCGCGTTGTCGCTGGAAGCCGTGCGGGACCGCTGGCTGCTGCCAGCCGAATGAAAAAGAGGGCTTCCTCGCCGGGAAGCCCTCTTTTTCTGTATGTTGGTCTGGGTCAGGCGCTTGCCCCTGGTGGGGTCGTTGCTACATGCAGGCGTCTATGCTTAATCCCAGTTCCGCTGCCACAAATTGGCCCAATGCCTGCAGCGAATCGTCGGCAATCACACCTTCCGCATACAGCAGGCGCGCTAGATTGCGCAGGCCCAGGCGAGGGGTTGGTTGCTGGCTGGAGTGTTCGCCCATCTCGCCCGTCCGGGCGAAGACGGCGGAGGCCTGGCCCCAACAGGCGTCTGGATTGTCGGTTCCCTGGGCCCCGACGGGTATGACCAACAGCGCGATCAAAAGGGTTAATAGGATGAAACTAACGGTAAGCTTTTTCATTCTCTTTCTCCTTATACTGATGGTTCCCTTCTTTCATTCTTAGAGATCTATATCCAGCCAATGCTGTTCAGAAGCGCTGCGCCGCCGACGATGAGCAGGGCCGCGGCCCAGATGAGGTCGAAATTGACCCAGCGACGGCGCAGAATGGCCAGACCAACGTAACGGTAGACGACCCAGGCCACGATACCCATCACGGCGAGCATGGAAAGGGTGTGCATGAGTACGCCCAGCGACATGCCGAGACCTGTGGAGAGACCCGCTTGCGACACGTGGGTGGCGTGGACCCTGTGCATCCCTCCATCGTCGGCCATGCTGAGGAGCGCCGGAGCGATCATTAGGCCCGCGCCGTGGGCCATGGCCATCAGAAATGACCACCACACCAGGTCGCCCATACTCACCTGCATCCCCACCCAGCGCGGGTGGCGATAGTAGTTGAAGATCTTGTAGATGCCGAAGCCGATGAGTAGCACGGCGGTGACCAGCTTGAGGGCCGTTGTGGACACAAACTGCGCGCCCGCCAGCACCAGCACGGCAACGATAACGAGCGAGGCGGCGTGTCCGGCGGCGATGGGCAACATGGAAACCCAGATGGCGCGCTCGCTCTGTTTCTGCAGGCCGAGGGAGAGGGCGAAAAGCCAGCCCATGCCCGGATTGAGGCCGTGGTAGGCGCCGAAGGCGATCATGACCAGCAGCGGACCGATGGTCTCAGGACGGATAGCAGAAAGAGTCGGTTGAAGCATCACCACCCTCCAGTCGCACCTGGTGCAGTCGCAACTCACCCGTGTGCAGGAAAAAGTCAGGATCAAGCTCGATGCCGCCATCGGGGCCAGCGTTGACGCGCACCATCCACCCCTCGAGGAGGTCGGGATAGAACTGGTCGTCCCAGGTGCTATAGAGCCCGTTCGTCAGGTAGATGCGGCGGCCGTCGCGGCTGGCTTCTACCATCTGCGGCCCACCCAACAGCCGGCCGTCGTGCTGCGGGTGTCCTTTCTGGCGCACAATGCCGCCGATTTCGACCTTGCCCGTCAGTTGCGGGTTGAACGGATCAGAGACGTCGTACTGGTGCAGCTCGCCGGTGCCCCAGCAGGAGACGTAGAGGAAGCGGTCGTCCAGTGACAGATCGATGTCTGTGACCAGCGGCGGCGCGGCCCTGAAACCCTTGAGCAATGGCGGCAGGTCGTCTTCGTCTGCCGGTTGGGCGGGGATGGTGATCGTCTTTTTGGCCTGCCACTGATCGTTTTCGTCGCGGTACCACGTCCAGATGTTGGCCGAGAGGTCTTCCAGGCTGACGACGACGCCGGCGAAGCCGTACGTTTTGCGCGGGTCGTGGGCTGGGCGCAGTTCGAGCACCATTTGTTGCTCCGCGCCGAGGTCCACCGTCTGCACTTTACGCCGCTTGCGTAGGTCCCAGAAGTGGAGTTGGTGCCCGTATTTGCCGCCGAGCAGATCTTCGGGCACAATGCCTTCCTCGAACTGGGGCGGCTTGCCCCATTCGCTGGTGACCATGACGTCGTGGGCGATGTGCCACCAGAAATCATATGCCAGCTCCTGGTCGCCACGGTCGATTTCCCAGGGCCCGATGACGTCGAAGCTGAAGTGATCCAGCAGGAACACGCCGCCGGGCCCGTTGTCGCCGTTAGCTGACCCCAGGGCGTTGACGTAGATGGCGTCGGGGCCGCAGTGCACGGTGTGCGGGCGGCTGTAGCCGGTCTTGGCCATGATCTCCTCAGGCTCGATCGTTTTCACCAGCTTCGGCTTGCGCGGGTTGGGTTGGGTGTCGAGGATGTAGATGCGCGAACTGCGTAGGCCAGGCACGATCAGATAGCGGCGCTCCAGGTGTGGATGCGGAGCGTAGGGACAGAGCGCGCTGCTGCACGCATTCCAGCCGAAATGGTGCAGCTCGTCGCCGGAATAGGGCATATCGACCTGGCTGACGATCTGTCCGCACTGTTGTGAGTCCGGATCGAGATCGACCACGAGCAGGGCGTCGGGGTTGTCGTTGCGGCCGGTGTTAAGGCCGACGACGTAGGCAAAGCGCTCGCGGGGCGCCGATATGGCCATCTTCGGCGACGGGTAAAAGGTGGGATCAGGGGTCCAACGTGACATGAGACTACCTCCTTGTGTGGTTGAAGACACGCAGTCTGCACCACGTAACACGGTAAAGGGGCTTCCCCCTGGCGGAGAGTGTCTACCTCTGAACTGAAGAAGGATCGTTGTTTGCTATGCCGGGCGGGTGACACTTCCGAACTGGTGGCAGAATAGCAGAGCGCCGTTCCCGCAACGCCCCACCAGCGCCCCACGCGCTCGCCGCGCACTGCGCCGGCCGGATCACAAAACGCGAGAGGCGCCGTTTTGAGCACCTCTCGCGTCAGATTGTTTGAGTTGGCTGAGTGGTCAGGGTCGGCCTATTGTCTGGCGGATTATTCAGACGTTGCCGCTTTCAATTCGGACATCGTGAACAGGGGATGCAGGGTGAGGCCCGCATTCGCCAGGTTTTCTGCGCCGCCGCCCTCGCGGTCGATGACGCAGAGGGCGT
>JBMCFH010000209.1:0-6256 GCA_048620455.1 Chloroflexota bacterium
CGAGCCGAATGATAGTGAGGAGCCGGTGCTGGCGCTGCGGGATGGGCGCGTGGTGCTGTCCCGGTGGACGGATCAGGCGTATGGCCACTATGTGGTCACGGAGCATGAGCACGAGGGTGTGCGCTTCCGGGTCTGGTACTGCCACATGGACGACCGCTATGTGAGTGCCGGTGACGTCCTGGAGCAAGGGCAGCCGGTCGGCGAGCTGGGAGCCACGGGCGGCAACTGGGCGGAGCACGTGCACATCAACCTAGAAGTGCCCGGGCGCGGCCTGGCGGGCTACGTGGTGCGGGACGTGGTGGATCCGGCGCCGCACATCAGCATGACGCCGGCGCCGGTGGGTGTGGACATGGCGCGGTACTTCCTGCCGGCGCATGAATTCGGCGATATCGTCATCTTGAAGAACAACTGGGGCGCCGATGATGAGCGCGTGCAGCTGCAGCGGGAGGGCAACACGTCGTACATCACGAAAAACCAGCTCTATGAGGAGCGCGTGGTGAATGAGCGCGGCATCTGGACGGTAGTGGACACGTCGCCGGAGGAAGGGCTTTTTTACCGGGTGGAAGGCGGGCCGTTCTTCCCGCGGTATTGGATGCCGGGGGATAAGTTCCGGCGCACGGAGACGGTGACGTTTTACCGCAAAGCGGATTGCAGCAAGTGGGGCGAGCCGTTCACGTGGACGTCGGATATCGTCTTTGAGCGGCTGCACGAGGCGTGGACGTCACCAGGTGGCGAGCGCTTCGAAGACGTGGTGCAGGCGGCGTGGATGCGTGAGGGGCAGTGGGAGGAGCGCTACTACCTGGCGCCGCACAGGGGGTATGTGATGTGGGAGAATCGGGCCGGGCGCCGGTCTTTCGCTGTGGACGTGATTCGGCGGGGCGAGCAAGATGATAATCAGAGGGAAGTGATTCCCTGCCTGTAAACGCTGTCCGTTGGGCTATCGGGGACGGCCCGGGCCAGACTTGCATCAGTCTGGCCCGGGTTTTCGTTTTAGAGGTGGAGGTTGTCGACGGGGGAAGCGCGGCGCATGACCTCGTCCATGTTGAGGTTGGCAGCCTCTACGTAGCGCATGGTGGTCTCGATGTTGGCGTGGCCCATCACTTCCTTCAATTGGAACGCGTTGAGGGACGTGGCCAGGTGGCAGGCGGCGGTGGTGCGCAGCAGATGGGGCGTAATGGTGCGCCCGATGCCGGCGCGCTTGCCCAGACGCTTGATGAGGCGCCCGCAGCTATCGCGGCTCGCCTGCTGGCGGTAGTAGCGCTCGATATTGATGAACACCCATTGGTCAGGCTGCACCAGGTTGTGAATCTCCAGATAGTCCTGCAGGGCGGCACCGCAGCGGCGGCCGAAGCGCACCCAGCGGTCTTTGTTGCCCTTGCCTTTTACGATGTGCACCTTGCCACCGTAGCGGTTGAACTGCAGGTCCCTGATGCGCAGGTTGACGGCTTCGCTGATACGCATGGCGGTCTCATACAACAGGAGGATGAGGGCGCGATCGCGTTCGGCGGTGGAGCGCCGGCTGGTGATGAGCGGGTTGTTGCGCCAGGGGCGGGATTCGGCGGTGGCGTGCACCAGAGCCACGATATCTTCGCGGCTGAGCGGCTCGATGGGCTTGCGCTTGACCTCGGGGGCCTGCACCTGGCGGACGATGTGTTCGCCGGCGTAGCCACGCTTGACGGCCCACGTCCAAAGGGCGGAGATGGCGATGTAGTAGTTGCGCACGGTTTTGGCGGCGCGGCTGGTCGCCTGGCGCGGGGCTACACCGTCCGGATCCAGGGGCTCCGTCTGTAACTGGTCAAGGTAGGCTTCGACGTCTTCGACCGTGTAGGAGCGCAGATCGCCATCTCCGACGATGCGCAGCCAGTGGGCGAAGGCGGTCTTGTAATCGTTGAGGGTGTTCTCAGAGAGGCCGCGCACGCGTGCGTTGCGGATGTATGGCCCCTGCTCCTGCTCTTCGTCGAGGACGGCAGCGGAGAATATGATGTGCAGCTTGCGTTTTCTGGCCATGTGGACTCTACCTCCTGTATCCTGAAAGTTAGTCAAAAGTGGACGATTTTTCGCCCTGAGAAACGAATTTTTTGCCGGGCCATATGTGGGGGATGACCCGGCAGTGGGCGCCAGATATATGGGCGCGATAGGACTCGAACCTATGACCTCACGGATGTGAACCGAGACCCGGTAAGTGACGGGTTGCGTCCAGACGGTCATGCGGGCCGCGCTCACCGTCTGGACTAAGTTCAGCCTGGGCCGTTTGGACGGCGGTGGACCATTCCTCTCCTGCTGCGTGTGGGCCGTATGGACGATAAATAGTCCAAAACGGTTGACTTGTGGTTTTGCGTGGGCTATGATGGGGGCACGGCTTTCGCGGGCCATAGGTGATTATCGTAAGAAGGCTGCTCTGAAGCGGTTACTATTGGCCCCAGTCACCGGGACCGCGAAGCCAATAGTTGCCGCCTCAGAGCAGCTTTTGTGTTTGGGATAGTTAGCAATTATGGGCAGATTGTCATTCGGCGTTTTCTGCGGGGCTCTCCTGACGCCTTCCCTTCTCCAGATCGACGAGCAGAAACTCAGCGTACTTGATGAGCTCCTCTTCCCGGCCGGCAGCTGCGAGGCGCTCGTATACGTTGACCAGGAATTGCGTGTCGTAGGTCATCTCGGGCCGGCGTTCCAGGATGCGGGCCCGGCGGAGTATCGTTTCCTGGGGGATGCCCAGTGCGCGGCCAATCTTGGTGGCGACCTGCACGCCGATCGGGCGCTCCGGGTGGTGGTCCAGCGCGCGGCTGACGGAGCTGTGTGCCACGCCGGCTTTGCTGGCCAGGCCGCGGACGGTCAGGCCGCGCTTCTCCATTTCTTGTGCAAGCCACGTGGCAAATGGCTCATTGCTGTTGGCGTTTCCAGTCATCGGTAACCTCCCATCACATCAGTAGACTGAAGTGGACGATTTGTCGTCACTTCTATTTTATTGCCATTGTGGACTATTATTCGTCCATCTATAATCAATCGTAGACCAAATGCAGCTGCATCACCGTCATTGCACCACGATGCACTGCAGATGCACCAGGAGGGACAAACAATGGGCAGACCACCATCAATTACAGGCACGATCATGAGCGGATATGTGCTGGAGTGTGAGCTGCTGGTGAACCAGGCTAAGCGAACCGCTCATGCCACACTGAAGAAGAAGTCGACGAATCCGCACCATTACATTGCGGGCATCGGCGAACTGCTGGAGCAGCTGGAGGGCCTGCACCTGGCGGTGCGGAACATCCACGCAATTCTGGATGCGAACGGGGAGCTTCCGGCCGGCGTGGATGACCCGACGCTAATCCTGACAGCCATCACTAAACGCGTGAATGGCCACGCGGGCGGCCCCGATGTGGATTAGAAGCAGTAGCAGACGCAGTTGCAAACTGCCCATATCCCTACAAATACGGGCGTGGGCGGGGGTCTCCTCTAACCGTGGGGTGGCTGTGGGTGATCGTGGGCGGGCTGTGGCACATGACCAGATGCTCAGCCAGGGTGCGAAGCGAGGCCCATATGTGGGGTTGCTGCCCTGCCCTGCCGGGGTGTGGTTTGGCGTTGGTTTTGAGCGCTGTTTCGTGGGGTATTTTGCAGCGCTCCACACCCATATATGGGGGTGGTTGTGGCGTTTGTGCAGTGGTGGTGTACGGTGTGGCGGGGTGTGCAGTGACAGTGCATGAGTTGATGTAAGTTAACTATGATTAAGTTACGTAAGGCGTAATGGAGGCCCACGATGGACACCTTTGAGGCAATCAAGACGTTGTTGGACGTGGTGGAGAGCGCAGAGGATGAGAAGGCGCGCCGGGCGCTGGCGGTGCTGGTGAACGGCGGCGCACCCCCCTTCCCCCCCTACCCGCTTGCGGTGGTGGGGGGGAGAGCGGCTGAGCTTGCGCAGCACATTCACAAAACCGGCTCGGAGTCGGAGTGGCGCACGCCGGCGCCGGATTCGGTGGGCATGGAACGGTTGGTGCATCGGCTGACGACGTTGCTGGAAGCGTTCCTGGAGATGATGGAGCAGGAACAGGCGCGGATCGGCGAGATGACGCTGGAAGAGATTGTAGCGGAGGAACTGGGCTCGCCCGGGTGGCGGCGGGCGGTGGAGGCTGTGCCCTTTGATGTGCACGTGGATGAAGGATACCAGCCGGATTATTGCGACGGGTGTGGGGCGCAGTTGCTTCCGGATGGGAGTTGTCCGCTGAGTTGCGCCCAGCCGCCTGCTGCTGCTGAGTGGAACCTGGGGGGGCGCGGCAAGGGGCGGGGACGATGAGTAAAGGGCGTGTGGCGCTTCCGGGCGGCTCGCCGTGGGCCGGTGGCCGGCTGCGAGTGGGCCGGCGGGAGAAGCGAGAGCCGAAGACGTATGAGGTGGATCCGGAGGCGGTGGAGCGGATGAAACGGATCCTGGCTGAGAAGGAGGGTCGTGTTGAGGCGACCCCGAATGATACGGAGGTTGATTCGATGAGTCGCAAGCGGACGAATTTTAAGAAGAATGTGACGCCGGAGCGCGCGGCGAACTGGGCGCGGTTGCGGAGAGAGGGAAAGAGCTACCGGCAAATCACGGAGATGGACTCGCTGAGTCCGTCGCTGCCCACCATCAAGAAGTATCTCAGGGAATTTGGGTATGGGTATGACGGGCTGCCGCTGAACGGGGATGTCGTGGACGAGACGCCGGCGGCGGAGCCGTCCACGCCGGAGCCTGAGCCACAACCTGAGCCGGATCCGTTAGAGGGGCTGGTGGACGTGGCCGAAGCGGCTGAGATTCTGGACGTCGACGAGGAGACGGTGCGGCGCTATCTGCGGGATGGTCAGTTGGAGGGCGAGAAAGTGCATGGCAAGTGGGTGATGGAGCATGATGACCTGGACGCGTTCATTGAGAGGGAGTGGAGGGCGCTGGTTAAGCAGGATGAGGAACGGGTGGCGACGCCGGTGGCGCAGGATGAGGATGAGGCCAGGTTGCCGGTGGAAGTGCAGGTGGAGCGGCAACTGGGAGCGCTGCAGGAGCTGCTGACGACGGTGGAGGCGCAGGGTGTGAAGGTCTCGGGGAGGATCACGGCGGACCTGAGCATCGAGATTGAGTTTTAGTCGCACCGATATCGGAGAAGAGCATGACTGTGGACATTGTAGAACTGAAGCGCCTCAATCGGATTGAGGATGTTGTCGACGAGTTTGAGGAGTTCAGGCTGGACCGGCGTGGGCGCGGGAATCAGTGGCGGGCGGCGGACCATGATTCGTTCGTGGTCACCGTGGACAAGCAGCTGTACTTCTGGAACAGCAAGGGGCGCGGGGGGGATGTGATTTCGTTCCTGGAACAGGAACAGGGGATGACGTTTCGGGGGGCGCTGGAGTGGATGGCCAGGCGGGCGGGCATTACACTGCACATGGATGAGACGGAGGCACGGCGCCTGGCGGCGAAGCGACAACGCGCGGATGTGCTGACGACGGTGATGGAATTCCTGCAGGGGAAATTGGCGGCTTCTGCTGCTGCTATGGCCTATGCGGAGGGGCGCGGGTGGACGCGGGAGACGGTGACAGCGGCGCGCTGTGGGTTCTGGGATGGGGATAAGCGGGGGTTGGCGAAACACCTGCAGATGCACGAGATTGACGTGGGCCAGGATGCGGTGCAGGCGGTGATGGGAATGCCGGCGGGCCTGTTCGTCTACGGCCACTGGCGCGGGAACACGTGCGAGTATGTGAGTGGGCGGAGCATCGAGGGCAAGCGCCACTTCAATCCGCGATCGAAGCTGATGGGGGAACGGCAGCCGTACTGGAACCACAAGGTGGCCTACATGGACACGCACGTGGTGGTGGTGGAAGGCCAGGCGGACGCGTTGACGCTGGCGCAGTGGGATATCCCGGCGGTGGCGCTGGCGGGGGTGAGCGCGAATGAGGAGCTGATCGGGAAGTTGCGTAAGTTCATGAAGGTGTACGTGGCGCTGGACGCGGATCAGGCCGGCCGGGGGAACGCGGCGGACCTGGCGGCGAAGTTGGGGCCGCTGACGCGGATTGTATCGTGGCCGGAGAGGGGAGAGCTAGAGCAAGAGCTAGAGGGGGAGGAAGAGCGGCCGATTAAGGATGCGAATGATTGGCTGCAGGCGGGGGGGACGGCGGAGGCGTGCCGGGAGCTGCTGGGGACGGCGGACAATTACGCGATATGGCTGTGCCGGCGGGTCGCTGCTGCTGCTCCTATGGAACGGGAGGGGGCGATGGACCGGGCGGTGGCGGCGGTGGCTCAATTGCC
>JBMCFH010000210.1:0-6248 GCA_048620455.1 Chloroflexota bacterium
AACGCGATGTAGAATCTGCTTTATATCGGCCCTCGAAAGCCGTTCAGGGCCCGCATGAACGGTCACCACAAGCGCTATCAGGGTGATGAGCACGACGGCGATGACCAGCGCGCCGATGTTGTTGCTCGAAACGGTATTGGCGACGGGCAGGAAGAAGCCCGCGGTATTGCCCGCGGCGTGGAAGATCGTGACCAGCAGCAGGCTGCCGCGCGTGTTGTTGTAGAGCCAGGTGTAGAGGACCGCGTCGCCGATGGTCTTGACCATGAACAGAGCGAACGGCCCACTCGCCGCTCCCAGGAATTTGGGTAGGTGCCAGACTCCCCAGATGAGGCCCAGGATCAGGCTGGCGCCCAGCGCGCTGTGCCTGGCCTGTAACCTGGGCAGCACGTAGCCACGCCAGCCCATCTCCTCGCCGTTGGCGACAGCATCGAAGAGGAAGAAGGGCAGAACGAACAGCGGCAGAGTGCCTGACATCCCGAAGAAGCGCCGGGCCATTGTTGCGCTGAAGTCGAGCCGCTCGCCCACCAACAGGGCATTCAGGGCCACGGCGCTGAGGAAGATGGCCGGATAGAGCAAGAACGCCGCCAGATACCAGCGCGGGCCCACGCGCCAGATTGTGTAACGCCTGAGCAGGGTGACGACGGCCTGCGCGCTTTGCGTCAGGCCGGTCATGATCAAGGCGGCAAAGATGAACCCCCAGCCCAGAAAGAGAGAGAGTGCAAAGGGGACCTGGAAGGGCAAGAGGCCCGAATTGGCCAGCTCGATGGGCCAGGTGAGGGCGAACATCAGCAGCAGCCCGGCGATCAGTGAGTGGCGTTGCAGAAACGTGCGTAGTGCCCTCTGCGGCGTATGGTGTGGCCGGCGTCGCGGGAGGCGGAATCGTCGATCAGACGGGAGAAATCGCATAGCGGCTCTGTTCCTTTTCCCAGCCCTGCGAATGTCGCAAATGCTTGGCCGAGTCGAAATTGCTTGCCGCCAGCGCCTGCGCCAGGTCTTCTACCTCCAGGAAGGGACCGAAGGTGAGGTAATCGGCGCCGCTGGGGACCACCATGCTGCCGTCGGGAAAGACCATCACGTACAGCCTATCCAGCGTCTCGTGGCTGAGGTAATTGATCTGGATCCGCTTTCCCTTGCCCAACTGTTCTGCCAGCAGGCTGAATTCTTCATCGCCGACGACCAGGGTCTCCCACTTGACGGAAAACATGGCGCGTGGGAACGTCTGAAAAACGTTATAGAAGACCCTGGCTTCGGTACAGCGGGCGTAGGCTTCGACCAGCGTGGCAATATGGGGCACATCGGCGATGTTGTGACGGGTGACGGGCGTGCAGACCTTGACGTCGATCTGGGGAAAGTCGCGCAGCCGGCGCAGCGCGCGCAGGACGGCAGCGTGATGCCCCGGATGTTTTGTTCTGGCGTTGACCTCCTCCGTCGCGCCATCCAGGGGCAGGGAGATCAGGTCCAGCACAGGCGCCACGTCTGCCAGAATCACCGGTGTGAGGAAGTCGCCCGTCGTGGAGAGCGCCGTCTCCAACCCCTGCGCTTTGGCGTGCCGGATGAGGAGCGGCGCGTCCGGCCGTTGTAGCGGATCGCCGCCGGTGAACACAACGCGCCTGACGCCAAGCGCGGCGATGTGTTCGATGATGCGCTGCGCCATTGCGGTGTCGACGGGGAAGCGAAAGCGGCGCGGGCCCCAACAGTAGGGGCAGGCCTGGCTGCAGCGCGCCGTGATATGGAAGTCAATCGTTGCTACGGGAACCATCGTTATTCTCCTTGCTGGTTCGACTGGATAACACGGGCCAGCGTCGTGTCCGGAAACGCGCCGGCGAGCGGCTTACGGCTGCGCCGGCGTCACAATCAGCGTGCCTTCCATGCCCGCCTGGCGATGACCGGCGATGGTGCAGTAGTAGGGGTATTCGCCGGGCGCGGTGGGCGTAAAGGTGGCCTCCACGGTGCTGCCTTTGCTCGTCGTCGCCGCCGTCTGCACGGTCGCCGTCTGGTTGTACGGATCGGGGATGGCCAGGTCGTGCATCATGCCGTCGCCGTTCTCCAGAATGATGCGCGCCGTGTCGCCCGCGGCGAGTGTCAGATCAGGGTTGACCTGACCATCAATCTCGCCGCCGACGCCGACGTAGACCATGCGGCCGTCGACCATGCCCGTGCGCAGAGTGAATTCGTGTTGGGCGCCACGCGCGTCAGACAGCGGCTGCCCATCTACCGGTTGCGCGACACAGCCGGCGACCACCAGCAGCGTGAAGGCGAGGAGCAGGGCGTAGGAAAAGAGGGGTTTTGTCAACATTCTTTGCACCTCACGGATTGGCGTCTAGGAGACGCGCTCAAAAGGTCCAGTAACGGGCGGTGGCCATGGTCACCAGGGAGATCATCAGCAGGGCCACGTCCAGGCGTTCAATGCGCGTCATCTCCGCGTCTAACTGCTGTAGCTCGGTGGCCTGCGCGCCGCTGGGCGGGCCGCCGGCGATAGCCAGCTCCGCGCCGATCGCGCCCAGCCGTTCGGCCCGCGGGCGGATCATGAAGAAGCCGATGCCGTAGACGACGACGGCGGCGACGGCGCCGATGGTGAAGCCGATGCCCGGTCCCGAGCGCAACCAGGCCGTTTGCAGGCCGCCAGAGGAGGACCAGAAAAGCAGCGCGCCGGACAGCACCGTTAAGGAACTGACGATGTTCATAAATAGGGGCACGCGCCGCCGTTCCATGAAGATGCGCATGAATTGCGGGCCGGCCGGGCCCAGTTCTTTCACTGTGGGTTCGACGAAGGCGAAATAGTAGACGCCGGCGCCGACCCACAGCGCACCGCCCACGATGTGCACGATGCGCAGGGTAATGAGATAGATGTTAAACAGGTCCATGGGTCAAAATTCTCCTTTTTGTTCCAATAATTGAGTGGTCCTTGCGATCATTCCTGGTAAAGATACAACTCGATCACTTCCTGCCCGGCGCTGCTACCTGCGTTGCGTTTGTGCACGAGGAAGAAGCCCCAGGCGCTCTTTCCCTCGTCGCGCCGCACCAGGACGCGCACTATCAGTGAGGAACGCAACCGGCTGCGTAGCAGCGCATTGTGGATTGCCTGCGAAAGCGCCAGATGGAGCTGCGCCAGCGTGGACGGGGACAGACCCAGGCCACGTCCCAGGGCCGCAACGCGCGCCACGGCGTCGTCGGCGGGCTCTCCGGACACGTTCAGGCTGCTGAGGAGGCGCCAGTCGCCGTCCCGGCTAACGTTTGTGCTTGCATCCACTGTTACGGTTCCTCGATGGTTCCCAGTAAAACACACTGTGCAGCGGATTTGGGGGCGCCGGGTGACCCAGACGGTGCCCCAAACCTGTCACAGCAGAGGCCCACCTGTGCTAAAATGAATGAATCGGGCCGACGCCAGTGTGCGCTGCTTCGCCGAGACGATGTTTCCTGTTGCCCGAAAACGGATCTGGCGGCTCAGGAGAAGGGGCTGTGGAGATCAGTGCTTCTTTTGGCGAGTGGGTAAAAGAGCGGCGGAGGAGATTGGACCTGACCCGCGCGCAAGTGGCGCGCTGCGCCGGTTGCTCGGTGTCGGCGTTGCGCAAAATCGAGGGGGACGAGCGACGACCGTCGCTGCAGCTTGCCGGGTTGTTGGCCAATTGCCTGCAGATTGCGGACGACACACGCGACATCTTCTTACAGGTGGCGCGTGGTAATGCGCCTGTGGCGCGTCTGGCTGCGGTGGCTGACGGAGAGGACGGCGCGTCGGTTTCTACCCCGGGCCGGCTGCCTCATTCCCCCGTCCCTCTGGTTGGTCGCGAGACGGAACTGGCAGCGCTAAACCGTCTCCTGCACGCGCCCGATTCGCGACTGGTCACTATCGTGGGACCGGGCGGCATCGGTAAGACGCGACTGGCGCTGGCGGTGGCTGCCGGACAGAGTCACCGTTTTCCCCAGGGCGTTGCCTTTGTCTCCCTGGCCTCGCTCAACTCGCCACAATCTATCCCCCTGGCTATTGCCGAGGCGCTGGGTTTTGCCTTCTCCGGCCCACTCGACCCGCAGGCACAGTTGCTGAGCCATCTGGCCCCACAATCGCTGCTGCTGGTCCTGGACAACCTGGAGCACCTGTTGGACGGCACGGGCCTGCTGGCTGAGATTGTGCGACAGGCGCCGGCGGTGAAGCTGCTGGTCACCTCGCGCGAGCGGCTCAATCTGGCAGGCGAGTGGGTCTTTGACCTGCAGGGCTTGCCCGTTCCGCCGCCGGGACAGGTTGAGGAGACCGGCAGCTATAGCGCCGTGGCGCTCTTCCTGCAGACAGCCCGTCACGTGCAGGCCAGCTTCAGCCTGCCGGCGGATGAGTGGCCGGCCGTGGCGCGCATCTGCCAGTTGGTGGAAGGGATGCCGTTGGCCATCGAGCTGGCAGCGGCCTGGGTGCGGGTGCTATCCTGTGCGGAGATTGCCGACGAGATCGAGGGCAGCCTGGACTTTTTGGCGGGCGCCATGCGAGATGCGCCGCCGCGACAGCGAAGTTTGCGCGCAGCGTTCGACCATTCGTGGAGCTTGCTGGCGCATGACGAACGCCGGTTGCTGCGCCGCCTGTCAGTTTTCCAAGGTGGATTCCGGCGCCAGGCGGCGGAGTGCATTGCCGGCGCGACCCTGCCGCTTCTGTCGGCGCTGGTAAACAAGTCGCTGCTGCGACGTGCGGGCGACGGGCGTTATGATCTGCACGAGGTGATCAGGCAGTACGCCCTGGCGCACCTGATTGCGCGGGGCGACGAAGAAGTGGAAACACGGAGCCGCCACAGTCACTTTTATCTGGACCTGTTGGGCGACCGGGAAAAAGCGCTGCGCAGTAGCGAGCTGCGGCGCACCTTGCGCGAGCTGATGGGCGAGATCGACAACGTGCGCGCTGCCTGGGCCTGGGGCATCGAGCAACACGTGGGCCAGGACGTGGCCCCTGCCGTGCGCACCCTTGGCTGTATGTTCGAGCTTGCCGGTTGGCTGGGGGAGGGGGTCGTGATGCTGGAGAAAGCCGTGGCGCACGGCCGCGCCCACATGGAGGATGCGCTATGGCGGCGGGTCGCGGGCGAAGCGCTGGCCCAACAAGGGTTGCTTTTCTTTCGCCGCGGGCGGTTCGACGAGGCGAAAGCGCGGCTGCGCGAAAGCCTGGAACTGCTATACCCTTTTAACGAAGCCCGGCTACTGATGCCCGCGCTCCTCTTTTATGGCGTTATCAACCAGCTGGACGGGAATCTGGACCGTTCAGAGTGTTTGATGGAGGAAGCGTTGAGCTGCGCCCGCGCTGCCGGTGAGCCGTGGTACGAGGCCTACGCGGCCTATAATCTGGGGTATGTGGCGAGCCTGCGCGGCGATTACCAACAGGGGTACGAGCAGATGGTCGCCAGCCTGGCACTGTGGCGCGCCGTGGGCGACCCGCGCTCCATTGCCCTGGGGCTGAATTTCCTCTGTCCCACCATGATCCAGCTTGGGTACTACGCAGAGGCCGAGGCCTCGTTGCAGGAGAGTCTGGCGCTGTGCACCGAGGCCGGCGACCGCTGGGGCAAGGGCACGGCGCTGCGTTTTCTGGGTCTGGTGGCTCTGGCCCATGCCGACGTGGCTGAGGCCCGCCGGCGCCTGGAACAGAGCATCGAGACATTCACCGGGTATACGATTGGGTGGGACATTGTGCGGTCGCTGATCTATCTGGGCGAGGCGACCCGTGCCGCCGGCGATACCGTCTCCGCGCGCCACACCTTGCAGGATGCGCTGGCGCAGGCGGAAGCGGCGCATTCCGCGCCCCTGGCCCTGGATGCCCTGGCGGCCCTGGCGGCGTTGCATCTGGAGGGCGGCGCGCCTGTTCTTGCGCTGCGCCTGTCGGCGTTTGTGCTTGAACAATCCACCGCCACGCACGAGACGCGGACGCGGGCCGAACGTCTTTTCGACGAGGCCGCGACGCAGGTTGATGCGCCGCAGGTGTGCGCCGCGCGCGAGTGGGCGGCGGCGCAGACGCTGGAGACGGTTGGCGACAATGTAGAGGGTGGTGGGTGGGAGAGCGCCGCTCGCTGACCCTGGCGACTTGTCGCCCGCAGGGTGTTTGGTTACAGTGGGAGGGGGTGTCCCAAACAGTGCAGCCGCTCCCGGATTATGTGCACCGGAGCGGCCTCCGCTTTTTGTAATCCAGGGTCCTGAACAGGGGCATACTCGCTGCTATACTATGGCAGTGACAGCGTTCCCGGCATTGGCGGAACGCCCGTTGAGATCAGGATCGGCAAAATTGTTAG
>JBMCFH010000211.1:0-6231 GCA_048620455.1 Chloroflexota bacterium
GGGTTGGCGTGATAATCGCCCTGGTTGTGACTTACGTCGCCTACTACTATCAGCGGATTGCCACGCCCAGCGAACTCTATTTCTTCTGGGTGCCTGTAGTAATTGCTGTGATTTATGGATGGGTGGCGTGGCGAACGGCCGGGACGACCTTCTCTGCTGTTCACTTGCATGTTGATGATATCGGCGGCGCTCACGGGTCGGCAGCAAGGTTGCCTACCACCCGCTCGTAAAACAGCGAGCGTGGCGGGCTGGAGAGTAGAGGGCGGCGGTTTCCCGTAATCTAATGGTGCAGATGGCAGCGCGGTTGTTCACGTCCACGGAGCGAGTTCGTTCTGGTTGCCGTCGTAGTGACGCGGGTAACAGTAGGCCGGTCCGGGGGGTCGGCGAGGATGAGAGTCCCGTGGCCGCGCATTTCTAGGCCGACGGCGATGGTCGCGGAACCGTTTACGAGGAGCTGCTGCAGGTGAGAGCGTGGTCTTACAACTCCGCCTGCTGGAAGCGCCACAGGGCCAGGCCGAGGGCTGCGACGGTGAGCATAGCAGTCACGCTCATCGGTAGCAGAAACTCGGGCAGCAGCGGCGCGCCGAGGGCCAGCGCGCCGGCGACGTTGGGCAGGGCCCACGGAGTGACTAGCGCCGTCGGCGGCAGGAAATTGATGATCAGCGAGCCGCCCAGCAGGGAACCGAGAGTGACGGCGAGTACCATGCCCCGGCTGTCGGCGAGGGTGCCCATGGCCAACGAAAGGACCAGGTAAAAGAGGGTGTGTAGGGTCAGCGCGCCCATGCCCCACAGAAAGGGAGCCACAGGATAGGGGGCGCCATCGGCGAGCGTCAGCAGCAGGTAGGCCACCGCGCCGGGCAGCAGGATGAGCGTGACGAAGACGCCCAGGGCGTTGGCCAACAGCTTGGCCAGCAGATAGGCGTGCCGTGAGATCGGTTTGGAGAGCACCCACTCGGCGACGCCCGATTCCTTTTCGCCGATGATGGTGTCCTGGGTGAGGATGATGGCGTCGATACCCAGGGCGAAGGCGCCCAGGCCGAAGAACAGCTGCACGCCGGCTTCGATGGGATCCATCGTTTCGCCCGCCGCGGCCAATACACCGGGCAGAATAAAGAGGACGATGGCCAAAAAACCGCCGAGGCCGACGACGCCCAGCAGGGCCTGCACCAACCAGCGGCGGCTGCCCCACCATACCTTATTCTCGCGCGCCAGCAGGTTCCAGAAGCCGCTGCGCGGGCCGACGGTCATTTCACTCATAGGATTCCTCTCGTATCAGTTGCATAAAGACATCTTCTAGCTCGACCTGGGCCCGACCGTAGGACAGGACGTCGACGTCGTCACCTGCGAGCAGAAGGCGCAGCAGGCGGGAGCGGGCCGTTGCTTCGTCGGTGACGGCGACGTGCCAGCGCACAGCGCCATCGGGGCCGGTCGTGTTGCCGTTGCGCAGAGGACTCTGGCGAATGTCGCCGATCCACGGCTGCTGGTCGAGGCGCGCGCGGGCGCTTTCGGCGTTGCCCACCAGCGAGATCTGGTAAAGGACAGCGTCCTGACCATCAACGGCTAACAGTTCCTCGATGGGTCCCTGGGCCACCAGCCGCCCCTGGTTGAGAATGACCACGCGGTCGCTGACGCGCTGCACGTCGTCGAGGATGTGGGTGGAGTAGAAGATGGTGCTGTGGTCGCGTAACTCTTCCATGATGGAGAGCACCTGCTCGCGGCCCATGGGGTCCAGGGCGGCAGCCGGCTCGTCCAGTATGAGCAGGTCGGGGCGGTTGATCTGGGCCTGGGCGATACCCAACCGTTGGCGCTCGCCGCCGCTGAACCCTTTGACCACGCGGTCGGCCCTGTCCTGCAGCCCGACCAGTTCCAGGGCGCGATCCACGGCGCGGGTGATGCGCGCGGGGTCGTCGTAGAAGAAGCGGGCGACAAAGCGCAGGGTCTCCCGGGCGGTCAGGTTGTCGTAGAAGCGCGGGCTCTGCGCCAGATAGCCGGTGCGGCGGCGGATTTCGGTGCTGTCTTCGACGATGTCCAGGCCGAAGATGGCGCCGCCGCCGGCGGTGGGCCGGCGCAGGCCCAGAAGGAGCTTGATGGCTGTGCTCTTGCCGGCGCCGTTGGGGCCCAGGAAGCCGGTGATGGAGTGGCGCGGGACGGCGAGGTCGATGCCCTTGAGGGCCAGGAAGTCGCCGTACGCTTTGGTCAGGTTTTCGGTGTGGATAACCTGGTCAGGGGACATAGTAATTCTCAGTAATGATTCTTTTCGTTTCATGGACCACGATGCGGCGAAAGAATGTCGTATTCATTGCGCCGGGTACGTACAGTACCCAATACGAGAGAGAGTGTGCCGGCGTTGCAAGGAAGAAGAGCGATGCAGGCACCAGATGCCCGCACCGTGTCAGACGGTGTCTAGAATGGCCGATTGCCCGAGAAGATACCAGTGACGGAATTCAGTAGATGTAGGTGACAGGCTTCACAGCGGTGGAGGCGAGGTATGGAAATCTCGATTCCCGTGTTTCGCTGCAGCGGCGGCTGCGAGGGATGGGAGCCTCGGGCACCGTGTCTCGCTGCGTAGTTATTTGTTGCGCCGCCTTGCTCGGCGCTGCCGGCGGCTGCGACCGGAGCCGTCGGAGTCGTCATCCACGCGGTTGGCCTGGATCCAGGCCATGCAATTTTCGTCGTGGCCCATCATCACGTCCGCGGCCATAATGGCCTGTTTGATTTCGGACTCGATGGGGTTGGTGATGGCCGAGGTCAGCCCGGCGCCGATGGCCATTGCCAGGAAGGCTGCGTTGAGGGGCGCACGGTTGGGCAGGCCGAAGGAGACGTTGCTGGCGCCACAACAGGTATTGACGCCCAGTTCTTCGCGGCAGCGACGCACGATGTGGAAGACCTGCTGCCCGGCATAGCGCATGGCGCCGATGGGCATTACCAGGGGATCGATGACTACGTCCTCGCGGGGAATGCCGTGATCCATGGCGCGCTCGACAATCTTCTTGGCGACCTCAAAGCGCACGTCGGGGTCTTCTGAGATGCCGGTTTCGTCGTTGGAGATGCCGATGACGGCTGCGCCGTGTTTCTTGACCAGGGGCAGCACCGACTCCAGCCGTTCTTCCTCCCCGGTGACAGAATTGACCAGCGGCTTGCCCTCATAGGCGTCGAGCCCACTTTCCAGGGCGGCGACGACAGAGGAGTCGATGGAAATGGGGACGTCGGTCACCGACTGCACAATGCGGATGGCTTCTGCCAGAATGGCAGGCTCGTCTGCCAGCGGAATTCCGGCGTTCACGTCGAGCATGTGCGCGCCTGCTTCTACCTGGGCGATGGCGTCCGAGCGCACCCGGTCATAATTCCCCGCCGCCATTTCCCGCGCCAGCAGCTTGCGCCCGGTGGGATTAATACGCTCTCCGATAATAGTGAAAGGCCGATCGGGCCCGATAATAACCGTCTCGCTCTTAGAACTGACAACCGTCTCCAAAATATCCTCCTTGGCCAACTTTGAACCTGCAACCTGCAACTATGTTATCAGCGCCGCCTGCGCCTGCGCCCCTTGCCGTCCACGGATACGCCTGCCTGGCGCGGGCGCGGCAGTAACCCCGCCTCTTCGATAATCTCTGCCACCAGTTCCTCCTGACGATAGGCCATGACGTGCACGCCGGCGACGCCGCGAATTTCGCTGATCTGCTCGATGATTTCCACGCAGATGCGCTTCCCCTCTGCCTGCTTGCGTTCCTTGGGCGTTTTGCGCAGCCGCTCCACGATCTCGTCGGGGATGCGCACGCCGGGCACCTTGTTGCGCATGTACTCCGCGGCGCGCTCGTTGCGCAGCGGCCCCACGCCGACCAGGATATAGACCTGCTCGTCCAGACCCATGTCGCGTACGACTTTCATAAACTCGCGAAAGCGGGGCACGTCGTAACAGTACTGGGTCTGGATGAATTGCGCCCCGGCCTCAATTTTTTTGGCCAGCCGCAACGGGCGCCAGTCGTAGGGTTGGGCGAAGGGGTTGGACGCGGCGCCCAGAAAGATGCGCGGCGGCGAGCTGAGCTTGCGCCCGCTCAAAAACATACCCTGATCGCGCATGATGCGCGCCGTGCGCAAGAGGTGAATGGAGTCGAAGTCAAAGACGCGCTTGGCCTGGGGCTGATCGCCGACGCTGACGTCGTCCCCGGTCAGGCAGAGGACGTTTTGCACGCCCATGGCTGCCGCGCCCAACAGGTCGCCCTGGATGGCGATGCGGTTGCGGTCGCGGCAGGAGACCTGAAAGACCGGCTCGTAGCCTGCGCGGGTGAGCAAGGCACAAATGGCCACGCTGGACATGTGGCAGTGGGCGCCCGAGGCGTCGGTGGCGTTAATGGCGTCGCACACCTCGGAAAGGACCAGGGCGGCGTCGTACACGTCCTGGGGATCGGCGCTGTCGGGTGGGTTCAGTTCCGCGGTTACGGCAAACAGGCCGGAGCGCAGCACCCGTTCCAGGCGGCTACCCGCCGTCATATTTTCGTTCTCTATCACGTGAATGGCCTAGGATTGACCGCCGACGGCGGACGGCTGACGGCGGCTTTCTTCATTCTTTGTCGGACCGGATGGTTTCTTTTCGTGGAGCTCTGGACGACGTTCTGCTTCTGACTGGTGCCAACCGGGAGGTGTTTCTTTGTCTACGCCGGTGAGCATGTTGATCCAGGCCGAGGTCCCTTCCAGCTGGCGATTGACCGGCGGCTGGAGCAGGATCATGTCGTCGCCGTACACGTTCATCTTTTGCGAGCGCTCGTAGGCTTCGACCCACACGCAGGGCATTTCGGGCTTCACTTCGCAGTGCCCGTTGGCGCGCACGCCGCCGCAAGGGCCGTTGCGCAAATTCTTGGGGCAGGTCATGGGACAGGTCATGCCTGTGCTATGAAGCACGCACTGTCCGCAGACGCGGCAGTCGAAGACCATCTTCTTGCTGAAATCCTCGGCGGGCTGAATCCACCCTTCCACCCGCTCGTATCCCAGCCGCGCGATGAGCGGATCCATCCAGGTGAAGATGCGTTTTGTTGCACCGTAGGCGCGTTCCAACCAGTGCGGACGGTTGCGTAGCCAGCGACCAATGCTCATGAAAGTGTGGCCTCCGTCACGAGCGCCCGCGGCCTCGCCGCCGCTCGCGCCGTCTTCTGCTGCGTTTGCCGTTTCGCCCCCCGTTTTGCGCTCCCGCGCTCTGCGCCCGCGCCGGCGCCGGATCGGGCGTGGGCGCTTTCTCGGGTAACGTCTCCGGCGCTGTTTCGCCGGACAGCGCGGCGTTCATGGCGCGCACGTGCTCGGGCGTGCTGCCGCAACAGCCGCCAATCAGTCGCGCGCCAAGCTTCTGCACGCGGTAGGCGTATCCGGCCATGACCGGGGGCGTTCCGTCATACTCCAGGCCGCCGTCCACCAGCCGCGGAATGCCGGCGTTGGACTTGGCGATCAGGGGCACCTTTACGTCCAGGGCGGTCATGATAGCCATGACGTCCTCGATTTCGGCGGTGCCGTTGCCGCAATTTGCGCCAAAGGCGGCAAGGTTCATCTCGCTCAGCGCTTCCACTGCCTGCTGCGGGCTGACGCCCATCATGGTGTGCCGGTTGGTGTCGAACGTCATACACACAGCCACAGGCAGGTCGCTGGCGGCGCGCGCGCCTTCGACCGCGGCGCGCACCTCCTGCAGGTCGCTCATGGTTTCGATCCACAGGATGTCGACGCCGCCGGCTGCCAGGGCCGCGGCCTGCTCGGCGAAGGCGTCGCGCGCTTCCTCGAAGGTCATCGTTCCCAGGGGCTCTATCAGCTCGCCCGTGGGACCCATGGATCCCGCAACGACCACAAGGTGATTGGCGGCGTCAGCAGCGCGGCGGGCCACACGGGCGCCGGCTTCGTTCAATTCCGCGGCGCGGTCCTGCAGGTGGTGTAGTTTGAGCCGAAAGCGGGTTCCGCCGAAGGTGTTGGTCAGGATGAGTCGCGAGCCGGCGGCGATGTAGCCGTCGTGGACGGCCTGCACGCGCTGGGGATGTTGCACATTCCACAACTCCGGCGCGTTGCCCTGCTCCAGGCCCGCGTCCATAAGCATGGTGCCCATCGCCCCGTCGAGCAAGATCGTCTCTTCAGAGTGCAGAAGTTGTTCAAAAGCGTTCATGGTGCCCCGGTATACTGGTCTATTGGTTTATTTGTGTATGGTGCAGTCTAAACGGGATGGGGGATTTATGCAATAATTTGACCGCAGACGGCAGACCG
>JBMCFH010000212.1:0-6224 GCA_048620455.1 Chloroflexota bacterium
ATCAGCGTGAGCAACATCTGGGAACTCCCACTGCAGGATGACAAGCATGTTTTCAGCTGGTTCAGGTCTAACCCGCCTGATGACCGCGTCGGTTACTCCATCTTGATTTATGAAGTTAACTGACACAATGGTTTCACCGGCAAAGAACCGGGCGATGTTGGGTATCGCCACGGTTGTGCTGCTTGCGGTTGCGGCCGGCGCAGCCTGGTTACTCCCGGTAGGCAACTGGCGACTGCTCGCCATCTTCTCCCTCTTGTGGCTCTGCCCGGCGCTGGGCTGGTTCCTACTGCTGCCGGGGTCGCCCCTGCAACGAATGGCGAGCGGATTTGGACTTGGCATGCTCCTCAACGTGATGGCGGCCTTGCTTCTGCACATGCTTCCCGGGCCGATTCCTCGTTGGACGCTCCTGATCGCAGCTACAGGCGGCGCGCTTCTACCACTCCTGCTGGCATTACGGCGTGGGCCGTTGCCGAGTCACAATGACGCTTCTGCGAAAATCACCCCGCCGGAGCCAAAGCCCAGCAGGTGGTTATTCCCGGCGCTCTTCGCGCTCTTGCTGGTTCTCACAATTGCGCTGCGCTATCCGAATCTGGCACATAAGGAATTCCAGGGAGATGAGGGAGTGATCATGGAGCGCGCGGCCGCCGCGCTCCTCGGCGACGATGCCGAACTATTCCTACATCAGAAAGGCCCGGTTGAGATACTGATACCGCTCTACACCTGGGGTCTGAGCGACTCGATCAACGAATTCTGGAGCCGGCTTCCTTTCGCCGCCGCCGGTGTTGTCACCGTGCTGACCATCTATTTACTGGGCAGGCTCTGGCTAGGTAAGTGGCTCGCCCTCCTTGCCGCCTTCCTATTTGCCGTCAACGGCTTTGCCCTGGCATTTTCGCGCATCGTTCAATATCAGAGCTTCGTCATGTTGTGGACGGTGTTAGCCGTGATACACGGCGCTCGCTTCAGACGCAGCGGCGGGTCCCTGGACTTATCCCTGACCGCCGCCTTTCTGGCAGCGGGTCTGCTGGCGCACTATGATGCGCTGATGGTGGCGCCGATCCTGGCCTGGCTTGTCATAACGCGTATCAGGGTCGGCGAGCGAGTGCCCTGGGTCGGACTGGCGACGGCAACCGCGGTCGGCGCCGTTCTGCTTGCCCTCTTTTACGTACCATTCGCCGTCAGCCCCACCTTTGCCGACACCGGTCGCTACTTACTCGGCGACCGCCTGGGCGGCTCACTGATCAGCTGGAGCGGACCCGACGCCTGGCGAATGGCGACATTCTACAACAGCACCTATTATGTGGCTGGCCTTCTGCTTCTGGCTGTTGTCGCCGGATGGTCACTGCGCAATCATGCATCTTTCCCGGTGCTGGTTGGGCTGCCGCTCGTACCGTTACTGTTCTACACCGTCGCCGTCGCCGATCCCCGAACACACATCTACACCATCTTCCCCGGTGCAGCGATTCTCGCCGCCGGCGGTCCGTACGCCATATGGAACAGGTTGCCTCACCCTATCATCCGCCGCACGCTTGCGTTTCTCCTGCTTCTCTATATTGGCGTGTCGACGGTTTACGTCTATCTCATGTTCGTCGACGTTTCCGTCGAGCGCCAGCGCAATTGGGAGACGGCCCAACCCCCGTTTTATCCCACGACCTGGGAGGAGCCGCCGCTGTACGGACTGTTCGGCTTTCCGCACCAATCAGGGTGGCGTGCGGCAGCCACTCTGGACCATGAATGGCCCTATGCCAGCAATGAAGAGCAGGAAGTCAGCGGCTGGTATATGGCACAGGCGCCCCGTACGCACTGTGCCGACTTCCAGACTTTTTTCCTCGTCGACAACGTTCGGGATCCTGTCCCGTATGACGCAGAAGCTCTCACGGATCTCCATCTGCGCCACCGGATTATGGTAAACGGCAATGATACAATGCGCATCTATCAACGCCATTCGGGCCAGGAACAACAGTGGCAAGCGGCGGCCACGTCCCTCTGGCGCACGCCACAGCAGATCGTCCCTCCGCAACCACGAGGCGACCATCCGGTTGATGTCGTTTTCGGCGGACGCGCGCGGCTGCTGGGCTATGATCTGCAGGAGGACCAGGCCCATCCAGGCGGAGAACTGACAGTGGTGTTGTACTGGGAACCCCTGGTCTCCTTCGAGCGCAATTACCAGACGTTTGTACACCTTTATGACGGCGTGTTACACGCTCAACACGACAGTGCCCCAGATTGCGCGGAATATCCCACGACCCACTGGGAGCCCGGGCGTGTGGTGCGAGACGCGCACATCGTGGAATTGCCCGAGGATATCCCCACCGGGCAGCCCATCCCACTCCTCGTGGGCATGTACGACTTGCTGAGCGAGGAACGGCTGCAACAAACCGGCTCCAACGAGGACACCGTGCACCTGCGAGACGTAGTCGTCGAAACACCATGAGAACGCCACTCCGCTATAGATTACTCCTTGTCGTACTGCTATTGCTTCTGACCAGTGGCCTGCGCCTGCACCACAGTGGCACACTGGGCACACAGAGCGATGAAGGCATTCACGTTACCGTCGCCGAACGCCTCGCCACCGGGAATGACAAAATCTACCGCGACCTCTTCGAGAATCGCACGCCGGGGGTCGAGTGGTTCGTCGCCGCCCTTTTCACCCTGACCGGACCATCGGTTTTCGCCGCCCGTATCCTATCGATCGGCGTGGCTACCCTGACCGTTGCAGGCGTTTTCCTCGCCACCCGCGAAATCGTATTGGCAGGAGGAGCAACGGACCAAAGCATCGCCCCCCTTGCCGGCGGGCTGTCGGCGGCGACCCTGTTTGCTCTCGCTCCTCTGCCCCTCTTCTGGGCCCGTTACACAATGATGGAGCACTATGCCACCGCCGCCGCCACCTTGAGCGTCGCTCTGATGGCGCTCGCTTCCCGCCGCCGGCGGGCTATCTATTGGCTTGAAGCCGGCCTCCTGGCTGCGCTGGCTATCCTGTTCAAGCAAACCGAACTCATCCTCCTGGCAGCCGCCGGCGTCTTCTTTGGCGCACAGTTTCTGAGCCAACACCGTCAGCGCCTGCGGCTCGCCCTCGTTCCCTGGATGGCAGGGCTGGCTGCAGGACTGGGCGCTTTTCTACTACTACTCCTCGTACACGGTACTGCTGCAGACTTCGTGCAGATGGTCTCCGGCGCCGAGCGTCTGGCGCCGCTGGCAAACTTGGAAGCCAAGGGACAAACGCTCTGGCAATGGGCGTCGCGCCGGCCCCACGCGGCCCTTGCGTTGCCCGGGCTCCTACTCCTCCTATGGCGCCGTTCCCCGCAACTTCTTCTCGCAGCCGTTTGGGCTGGCGCCGCCCTACTTGCGCTTTTATTGCCGCCCGAACTTGACCTGAGTCCAGGGGGCTTTTCACATTACATCGTGACGCCCGTTGCTGCCCTCTCGATTTTGGGTGGCGCCACTGTTGGTCTGTTGATGCAGGGATGGTATAGCAATCGCTATACGAAGCTACTCGCCGTCGCGGGAGCGGTACTCCTCTTAAGCAGCACGCCCGGCTGGCTGCAAGATCTTCAAGGCGCTGTTCAGGAGCGAGAGTACCCGCAGCCCGATTTCACCGCGGAACAACGCATTGGACACGCCACAGCTCTGCTTACAGCAGATCGGGAAGCAGCGCCGATACTGGTTCTCGGCAACGCCAGCATTTACCATTGGGCGAAGCGCTCGCCAGCCAGCCGTTTCTTTCACCTGCCCGCCTACTTTTCCGACGCGCCTGTTGGCAGGCGTGCATTTAATGAGTGGACCGCCCTGCTAAATGAGCGAGAGATGAGCGCGGTTGTGATTTCACGCCTTCATCTGCAGGAACGGTTGCCTGACGACGTACAAGCGGCCCTATGGACCAACTGGACGCCGGTGGCTTTATTTCCCTACCCCTACCAGCGTGACGTGATCCTCTTCCGTCCGGTGCCAACGATCGATAGCGGGCAGCCGCTGGCTCACTTTGATAGTGACATCCAACTCATCGACACGCACAGCCAGCTGCTTGACGAAAACACGTTTTTGCTTAAATTGGTCTGGCAATCGTTGTCCCAGCCTCAGGATGATTACACGGTATTTGTCCATGTGGTGGATGCCGGCGGGCAACTTGTCGCGCAGGCAGACAGCGTTCCGGCAGTCGGCTTTCGACCCACGTCAACGTGGCAACCACAGGAGATGATCGTCGATTATCATTGGATTACGCTTCCGGAAAATGTGAATGCGACAACCAGCAGGATCAGTATCGGACTTTATCACCAGGCCAACAACGAACGCCTGCCGGTCATCGGCTTGCAGCCAGATCAGACCGTTCGCGATCAATCCCTCATTCAGCCCCTGCAACCTTAGCATATGACCTTCGCTCGCTTGCGCCGCCGCGTGGCAAAACCAGACCTCCTGGCGGCCCTCCTGCTTCTCATCCTCTTCGCCCTGTACCTTTATAACCTCACGGGTTGGTACATCTTTGACGACGAAGGTGAGTACCTTTACCAGGTGTGGCGTATGACGTTGGGCGAGATGCCCTACCGGGACTTTCTGACTCCCCAACTCCCTGTCTTCCTCTATGCCGGGCGGCTGGTGATGGAAATAGCGGGGACATCGCTGCTACCTATGCGCCTGTACAGTGTCCTGTTAGCCTTCGGCAGCGGCACAATGATTTATCTTCTCGGCCGGCGACACGGCGGTATCCTGGTCGGGGCGCTGGCCATGATTTTGTTTCTGGCGCACCCGGACGTCTTTCGCGAAACGCGCATCTTTCGTAACGAGCCCCTGTTTTTATTCTTCGTTACAGGCGGTGTGGTCGTCGCAACGTGGTCCCGCTCCGGACCGCAACGCCGTCACCTGGCGCTGGCCGGTGTTCTGTTTGGGCTGGCTACGATGGCCAAGTTATTCGGAATCTTGCCTGCCGGTGGCGTCGGTCTGTGGATACTCTGGGAATGGCGCACTGCAAAACGGCCCTGGGCGGACCTGATCTGCGACGTTCTGTCCCTGACACTGCCATTGCTCACGGTGCTGCTCGTCGTAACGACGATCTTTACCCTGCTCGTCCCCGACTTCCTCGATCTGGTGCTGGGACACCATCTGGCGCAGGGCAGCGATCTCTCTCTGCTTGAAGTCCTGGCCGACAAAGCGAGGCTGTACGCCCGTTACGTCAGCTTTTACCCGGTCCTCGTCCTGCTTGCGCTCGTCTCCGCCGCCCACGGTCTATGGCAGGGTGACGTGCGCCTGCGCTGGGCGCTGCAACTGCCCACCGTCGCCGCCTTTCTCGTAATTTCACGTGAATTCGGCCAGCGCCACTTCATGTATTTGTTGCCCACATTCAGCCTCCTCGCGGCCTGGCTACTGGCCATCGCACTGCGCGGAGGTCGTCCCTGGATAACCCGCGCGCTATCAATTCTCTTGCTGGTCCTGTTCCTGGCGCCTGCCGTCCACGCCAACCAATATCGCGCGCAGTGGCGTGATACCGAAACAGCAGAGCTGACTGCGTTGATTCAAGAGCGCACAGAACCGGGCGACGCGATCCTGGCCGACGACATCGGCCTGGCATATTATGCCCGACGACCCACAACCTACTCCGGCGCGGCGCTGAGCCACGGGGCAGTCACCAGCGGTCAGATTACGGGCGAAGGATTGATTGAGGAAATCGTCGCCGATGATGTACGCATGGTCCTGGTGGACACCTCCCTGCTGACGGGCAATCACATGGTTTTCCTGCGCGATTATCCGCGCTTCCATCGTTTTCTGGAGCACAATTTCCAGCATCTACGGACTTTCGCCCGCGATTATCAAGAAATAGATATCTGGTGGCGCGGCCCTGACGCTGCTCCGCTAGACACAACGGACCGGATACCAATCGAGTTCGAAGACGGTGCACGCTTCGGCGATAACATGGAGTTACTGGGCTACACGTATGATCGTCACAACGTGCAACCGGGGGAGACCGTCACCTTTACCCTTTACTGGTACGCTCACGGTCCGGCCGACCGTTACTGGACCGTATTCACCCATCTCGTGGGACCAGACGGCGACCTGGTCGGACAGCATGACAAGGTGTCCTACGACGGCGTGTATCCGCCAGACCGCTGGTGGCCTGGCCAGATCATCGATGATGATTTCGCCATTACCGTGCCGGAGGATGCCGTTGCCGGTCAGTATCACATCGCCGTTGGGATGTACGACTGGCGGACCAACGAACGCCTCTCCTTGCGTGACGC
>JBMCFH010000213.1:0-6034 GCA_048620455.1 Chloroflexota bacterium
TCATCAATCCAGACGCTCCCTGAGTCGCCTCGTCTGCTCACGCGATCGCCAGCTTGGATCCTTACACAGGACGTGCCAATTACTGAGGAGCATGTCCCATCCGCTAACGTTGTCAAACACCGACATGCCAAGTGTCCCTGTAGACTCCCTGATTGAATTGCCTACGCTGATACCGCCCACCAGAGGATCATGACGCCTGCGGTGCTCTTCAATCGGCGGTGGACTCGCGAGATGATGAACCCTAAAGTCAGCTTCAATGACGTCAATTGGAACGCCTTCCACGCTCTCCGGCAATACTTCGTCCGAATGTGGCGGAAAGCGAATCTAGTGTTGGGACGTGGTTTCCTTAGCAGGCTCGGTGTGGGGAGACAAAGATGGCAGTTACGAGAGAGGGATCCGCGACCGCACTCCCCCCAGCGTAAAATATGCCCTGCCTAAAGTCACATTTGTTTGGAATTTCACAATGGGACTCCGGGATTACCCCGGTGGCGGTTCGACATCTGGTCGCAGCAACTGAGCACCGATGCGCGTAGCGTGGGACAAACCTCCCTGTTTGTCGAGAAGCGTAACCCATCATTGACACGCATAGCTCATTTGTTCTACAATGAGGCCACTTGTCCAGTGCAATCCAATGGAGGTACCCATGCAACAGGAAGAAATCACGCTGACGATTGCCGGCGGGGAAAGCCAGGCCTATGTCGCCGCCCCGGACGACGGGGGGCCGGGCGTACTGGTGCTGCACTCGTGGTGGGGGCTCAACCCGTTCTTCAAGAGCCTCTGCGATCGTCTGGCGGAAGACGGTTTCATCGCCCTGGCCCCTGACCTGTACCAGGGCCCCGTGGCGGAGACGGAGGACGAGGCGCAGGAGCTGATGGAGGCCGGCGACGACGAGGCGATGCAGCAGATCGTGCGCGCCGCGGCGGACGCCCTTTTGGCCCGGACCGATCGTGTGGGCGCGGATCTGGGCGTGATCGGCTTCTCCCTGGGGGCGGCCTGGGCCGTGCACCTGGCGACCCAGACTTCGGCCCCCATCGGCGCCGTGGTGATCTACTACGGCGCGGTGACGGGCGAGTTCAACCAGACCCAGGCCCCGTTCCTGGCCCACTTCGGCGAGCAGGACGAGTGGGAGCCGCCGGAGTACGTGCAGGCCATGGAGGAGGCGCTGCGCGACGCCGGGCGCGACGTCACCGTTCATATGTACCCGGAGGCAGGCCACTGGTTCGTCGAGTCAGACCACCCGGACACCTTCTATCCCGAGGCAGCCGACCTGGCCTGGCAGCGCACCATTGCCTTCCTGCAGGAGCGGCTGGAACGCTAAAACGATTTTGTAAACGATGGGTTTCATTCGATAAGGAGCCACTATCAGCGGAACTGCGCCCAGGCGCGCCGCTGGAAGAGACCGTCGCAATCTGTTCGTAACTGCCCTCAGCGTCGTAAGAATGAAGGTAGAGGTCGACGTCGTGATCCGCATTGGCATCATAGAAGTAGAGGCGCATGAAATCGATCCCCGCGCCTGCGTGCAGCTGTAAATCGGAGACGAGAAAACCGGTCGTGCTGGTGCGATCACTGCACCCGACGCCCCCGTACTGGTGTGTCGTCGACGATTCTCGTGGATAGAAATTGACGCCGGCGATGAATTTGAAGAGTGTTGCCTCTTCGGAGGGGGCCTCCGGGTCGGGGTTCGGCGGCTTACTCGTCTTTCCGCTTGCTTAAATACGCACGCTTGCGTTCCTCGATGCGCCGCTGTGCTTCTTCCACCACGGCGACGGGATTCAGGCCCGCCACATCGGCCTCAAACATCTCTGCCGCTTTCTCCGCGTCCACGCGGTACCGTTGCCCGGCCATATCGCGCTGCATATAGCCAGCGTCAACCAGGAAGCGCCGCAGGGCGACGTGGTCTATCACGTATATCTGCCCTACCTGCGCCACCCACGCCTCGAGCTGCTCGTTCATTTCTGCTTCGCTGTACTCGCGCTGCGGCTCAAGCATCAGGGTGACGCTCTTTAGCAGGATGTGCTGGTCTTCGCTTTTGCGCGGCCACTCGCGCTCTCCGCCGCGCGTACAAAGGTCTGCCAGCCGTTTCTCAAACTCTGAAACACCCATCGGCGCCGCCATTTCATCCCTCATCATGGTAACAGGGAAAGAGAGCCTCTAACCCTTATCGTGCATCATAGTTAACCCGTCAGGTAAAGTCAATTCTTGAAATATATTGGGAAACGGAGATATTCGGTTGGGAGTTAAGAATAAACCGGGTTCTCAACCGCACCAGTTATCCAGTGCTACGATATACCGTTTTGCAACCAGCCCACCGGTGGTCACTGCCAATCCCAGCAACAAGAACCAGACTGCGGGCACAGTTGGCTGTAGATCCACCACCTGGAACTGGCTCAATGCCACCGCGGTGGGGATCTCGGTGCTTCCTGCGAATGAATCAATGTTCGTGTTCGCAAAGTCACTCGATGTGAGGCGCACCTCGTCGACGACGGGATCGCCAAACGAGAGCGTGCCGAACGTCCCATTGGGCGCCGTTTGCTCCGTGCCAACCAGCGCTCCGTCTTTGTAACCGGCCACCGTAACTGTTTCGCCGGCGGCCGTGTTATTGACGAAAAGAGAGCTAAACGTGAAATACTGACCATCATTGCGCGTGATCGTTATACGTTCCTCAGTCGTCAGGTTTAAAGCGGCCGACCACAGATTGAGTGAGCTACTGTTATCTTCCCCGAACGCATCATCAAACGCGATCCCCTGTCCGTTCCCGCCGTCGCCTTCCGACGTGAACGTAAAGTCAAACTGAATCCCGCCCAGTGTTTCGCTAAAATAGTCAGCCGGCAGGCCAGGAACCGCATCAAAAGTCGCGATAAACTCCCCCAACGCCATCGCACTCCGTTCCGAAGAGCGGTTCGCCTCGTGGGCCGTCACCTCAGATGCCATTGCGCCACTCAGAATTAGAACGAGAATTATCGTCATCCACCAGCCAACACGCGGCATACGTATCGGTCCTAAGCGTACCCGACCGCTTCTCTTTCTAAACCTTCTCATTGTTCTCTCCAATGTTGCTATGCTAAAGATAAAGAACTCCGGCGCGAGTATGACCGGCTCTAGGAAAGCGCACCATAGGATTTTTGACCCTGGTCGCCAGATGGCTTGCTCCCGCCAAGCAATCAGCGGTTAGTGGCCGGCGCCGGAGCGCTGGGAGCATTGGGAGACGACTCCGTCTGAAGGGCCCCACTCGCAGATTCTCTTTGAGCTGTGGTGGGTGCCTCATCCGCAGGAGACGCCGGCGCCTGTGGCCGGCCTGGACGCCTTCCTGGCAAACGTCGTGTTTTGAATCAGGGGATGACGTCGTGGTAGACTAAAGCGTATATGAAATTGCGTATTGTCGTGGTGATTGGTCTACTTCTGTTGGGTGCGTGTGATTCAGGCCAGGAGCCTGCTGTACCAACAGCGGCTCCTGTCGTCAGTGAGGGAGAGTGGTACACGGATGCGCAAAAGGAGGCCGCCGGCCCTGGCGAAGAGCAAGTGTGGCTTGCGGCCTGGTTTGCCGGCGAAAACGCCATGCCCGAGTCCATTAGCCGCTGGTGGACTCTGTTGCCAGATGGCGGCGACGAACGGGCTGAGGTCTTGCTGGCGCTGTCGGTGGAACGGCTGGACGACCCGCCTGAGGAGGCCACGTCGGCGTTCGGCGACGGGCTAACGGTCCGCGATGTGACCTACGAAGAAGGGCAGGTGCTGCTCGACCTGGAAGGGGACAGCCCTGGCCTGCACGGGCATGGCTCCGCAGGCTACATCATTGGTAGCGAGCAGCTAAAAGCCGCCGCTGCATTCTACTTTCCTGATGCAGACACGCTCTGCGTAGCCTACGATGGTCAGCCGACGGCGATCGAGGCAGGCGGCCCCACCTTCTTGCACGATGCCAGCGGCTGCCCGATTCCGCTGAGGTAAAACAAAAAAAGGGCTGCGCGCAGCCGGGCGCACAGCCCCTATACTATTAAGCAGGCGTCAGGCAGGTATCTCGCAGTTGAGCGCTTCCAGCGCCTCGTACCATTCCGTCTCATCGGCCGGCAGGCGTGCGCGGAAGTCGATGCCCACCGTGCCAAAATTGGCAGCGCTGCTTTCCTGTGGCGCGCCGCTGAATACCTCCTTGCGCCACGTAATTTCAAAGTCGACGAATCCCGCCATTACGACAGCCATCTCCAACTCTGCTTCCAGCAGAGCGCCGGCAATTCAGCCGGTCCACAGATCGATCTGCCGTTTGGCGCTGTCGGGAACCTCGCGATCGACGAGGATGTCGGCGATACGCAGGCGTCCCTCGGGCTTTAGAACGCGGGCCATCTCCCGCAGCGCTTCCACCTTGTCAGGCATCAGGTTCAACACGCCGTTAGAAATGACCACGTCGGCCCAGTCGTCCTCGACGGGCAGATCCTCGCCGTACCCTTCGCGGAATTCGACGTGATCCATGCCCGCTTCCGCGGCTGCCCGGCGCGCCTTGCGCAGCATAGCCGGCGTCATGTCTACGCCCACCACGCGCCCTCCCGGCGCGACCATGCGCCCCGCGATCAGGCTGTCGATGCCCGCGCCGGAGCCGATGTCCACGACGTTCTCGCCGGGTTGCGGCGTGTCCAGCCTGAAGGGGTTGCCGGTGCCGGCGATCGATTCCACTGCGACCTCGGGAAGATCGTCAAGCCACTCATCCTTATATCCCAGGATGCGCGCCTGTTTGCGGCCGATGTGGAAGTGAAAGCCGCGATCCGGTTCATCGGCTACGGCGCCATACTCTTCCTGAATGGCGCCTCGCAGTTCGTCCAGGTTGACCCCCAGACGTTCAACAGTGGCATCTGTCATAGAATGTCTCTCCTTTGATTCCTATCCTCACTGTTACACTTAATCGTCACGCGCCTACGCGCCGGCCACGGCGCGCCCGCGCACCCAGCCCTGCGCCCGCAGAAACCAGCGCGGAGCCTGGGAGCGCAGGTTTCCGTCGGCGTCAGCCAGCGGTTTGCGCTGCTCGACATTCTCGGAGCTGTTGTCACAGCAAATCATCAGATCGCCATGGCACACAGCGCGCGATTCGGCGGCTTCAAAACACGTCGGACAAAGGTAAAAGGTTGGGCAGGAATCCATCGTAGAACCTCACACACATTACTGCTCACGGCTGCGAGCGTTGATTGAGTTCAGGATAGCAGCGGCATCTCCCAAAAATCTTGCAAAGGGCTCGCAGAGGTGACCGGCACAACGTGTGTACCGGTCACCAGAGCCTCTTATCCTTCCAGTTCGATGTTGACGGGCACGGGGTTGCGCAGGATGTCGAGCACGGGAGAGGTCTTTTGCACGTACTCACACAACTCCAGGAGTTTCTCGCGGGGGGCATCGGCCTCGATGCGCCAGGTAACGTTGATATTCTCGTAACCGGGCCGCACCTCGTCCGAGAGGCCCAGGAAGGCGTGCAGGTCCAGATCGCCCTCCAGGTCGAACTCCAGCGAGTCGATCTCAATGCCCTGCGCCGCGGCGTTGTACACGTAGCCTACGGCAAGGCAGGAAGCGAGAGCGTGCAGGACTGCTTCCACGGCGTTGGGCCCCGCGTTCTGGCCCAGCAAGACCGGCGGCTCGTCTCCGTCCAGCACGAAGGGCTGGGAGCGCGACGTATCTTCCTGTCCGGCGCCGTAAAAACCCTGAATCGTGGTTTGCGAGTGGCCGCCGCCCTGCCACTCGTTGTGGGCGCGGAACTGGAACTGCGCCAGATCGGGGTTGTCCTTGATGGCGTCGATGGTTTCCACTAATTGGGTGACGTTAACATCGTTGAGCGTAGTTGCTGTTGCGGTTGTCATCACGTGACCTCCTTCTGCTGATTGGACTTCTAACGTGATGACAGAGTAACAAGGCTACCTCCCGGCGATCTTGCGGCGGTCTAGCCAGCGGGATCTCATTTGATACTTCCGTTCCTGTGGTAAGTAAGATGGATGTAAGGAGGGGGGCAGCAGACTAGTGCTCTGTTAACCAGGAACTTGAAACTTGCTGTGGCCGGTCTCTCGACCGA
>JBMCFH010000214.1:0-6003 GCA_048620455.1 Chloroflexota bacterium
GGTGCGGCGACGGCCCGAGGGCGGCTGGGAACTGCTCGTCGAGCGACGGCGCATCGCCCCCCTGCTGGTGGCCTTCGCCGTCGCCGTGGCGGCGACCGCGCCGGTGATGCTGCCGCGCCTGCTGGACGCTATCTCCTCGGGGGTTGCCGCCTTGCAAAGCGGCGAGCACCTGCTGAACGACCCTAGCCGCCGCGAGGGCGGTAAGTGGGCCCTCTTCGTCATCTTCCCCATCTTCGGCCGCGCCGGTTTCGTCAGCAGCGCGTCCACGGCGCTGCAGCTGATCGTGCTGGGGCTGTTGGCGCTGGGCATCCGCCTGGTGCGCGGGCGGAGTACGCGCCCCCTGCCGCCCGTCCTGCAGCGCCTCCTTTACGCCAGCCTGATCGCCTTCGCTCTCTCCTGGCTCGTGATCCTGTTCACCTCTTCGCTGCTGCTCTATTTGCCCAGCCGGCACACGGAGTTCGCCTTCTTCCTGGTCCTCGTCTTCTACGTCTTTCTCAACCTGGAAGAAACATTGAACGATGTGGTCGCAGGCATGCAGCGCCACAGGCAGCGCCTGGTGTGGCTGGCACTACCCGTTCTGCTCGTGGCCCTGTTTGTCTCTTTCTCCGGCCAGGCGGAGCCGGCCCCTGGCGGGCCGCAATTGTTGCGCTATCTGCTGGTCTTCCTGGTTCTGGTGCTGGTGGTCTTACTGGCGCTGTTTGTCCGCCGCCGCACGCCGCACAGATCCGCACGACAGACAGAAGGCCGCGTCGCGCCACCCGCGCGCATGTGGGCCGTGCTGGGGGCGCTTATGCTACTGGTCGCGCCGCTATACATTCGCGCCACGGCGCCGCCCTTCCACGCCCCGGACGAAAATCAGCGCGCCCTGTACGCCTTCCTGCAGACGCTGCCCCACGACGCCGTCATCGCCGGCAGCCCCTGCGCGCTGGATGACGTGCAGTTCTACAGCCACCGCCGCGTGCTCTACAGTTGCTGGCGCTTCGAGGATGAGAGGGTGACGGCAGGACTGGAAGCGTACTATGCAGACGAGGGGCAGCAAGTGATCAGCTTCTGCGAGCAACACGACGTCGATTATCTGGTCCTCGACGAGGAAACGCTGGATCCCGCGGTGATCGAGAGCAAGACGTACTTCTACGAACCGTACGCCACAGCGCTGCAGCCTGGCTTACAGGAACGCACAACGTTTGCCCTGAGCGACCCGCCGCCGGAGGCGATCCTCTTCACTCGGGATAACCTGTCGGTCGTTTCCTGCGATCCGGCGCTGTGGGCCACACATCAGGCGCAGTAGGCACAGGTTGCGGCCTGCGACAAGAGGACCATTGGCCGGTAGCTAACGTTCTACCGGCGACTTACAATGCGCTGCCTTTATGAACGACGGTCACCACACGACAGGAGTGCCGTGTCTGGCAAACTCGGATCATCTAGCTCAATAGGCGCGGACGAAGCGGCCTCGCAGGAAAGCATCGGGCAGCGCCGTCGCTTTGCTTTCCTGCGCGCCCAGTCCCTGTGGGTCGCGGCCATTTTTCTGCTGTTGACGACTATCGCCGCCTGGCCGATCCTCGCCGACCTTGACGGCGTGCTGGTGGGGCAGGATAGCGACGTGTTCATTAACCCCTGGGCCGACTGGTGGAGTGCGAAAGCGCTCGCCGATCCTGACCTCGGCCTGTGGCACAGCGACTACCTCTTTTATCCCAACGGGGCCGACCTCCACTATCACAGCTTCAGCCATTTCAATACGGCCGTCTCCCTGCTGCTGCAGCCGTTGTTGGGCCAACTACCGGCCTATAACCTGGCCATTCTGCTCAACTACGTCCTGGCGGGATTGGCCATGTTTCAGTTCGTCCGTTACCTGACGGATTCCTCCCCGGCGGCGCTGCTGGCAGCGCTGGTCTTTGCTTTCAACTCCCACAACCTCTATCAGAGCGCGCACCCGGTGCTGCTCGGCGTATGGCCGCTGCCCTGGGCCGGGCTCTTTTTGCTTCGCGCCGTCCGTGAAAAGAGCTACACGTGGGCGCTGACGGCCGCGCTGTTCGTCTTCCTCTCTGCTGCCGTCAGCATGCTAATGGTGCTCCTGATGGCCTGGTGGCTGGCCTTTCTCCTGGTCTACCTCCTCTGGAGGCGAGAGCTGTCCCTGCAATCCACGCGCACTATCCTGACCTTTGTCCTGGCCAGCGTCATCTCGTGCCTGCCTCTGGTGTTCCCTTTGCTGCAAGAAGTCGTGACCAACCGTGACGCCAGCTTCATTATCGACCGCTCCCAGTCGATCCTCTCCCTGGACGTTGCCGGCGTTCTGATCCCACATTGGGGTGTCTGGTACAAACGTGGCATCTACTTCGGCATTGTGCCCATTTTCCTGCTGTTGGTGGCTGTCAGGCGGGCTCGTACGAAAGGACAACAGGTCCTGCCCTGGATCACGCTGCTGTTTTTTACCTACCTCTTTGCCATCGGCCCTGATCCCACCCTCGCCGGCAGCCCCCTGGGTATTTCCCTGCCGTGGACGCACCTTATCGTACCGCTGCTGCGCAATCCGTACCGCCTCAACATCATTCTGTCGCTGGCGCTGTCCGTTCTCGTCGCCCTTGGCTGGCTGGAGGTGTCACGGACGCTGCCACAGGGGCGGGCTGCACGCTACGGCGCGACGGCCTTTCTGGGGCTGCTCCTTCTGCTGGAGTACCTGGCCCCGGGAATGCCCTACACGCCGGTGCGTATCTCATCCTTCTATACGGATAATCTGGATACCGTCCCCGACGACGTGGCGCTGGCAATCGTGCCCACCGGGCGAGATGAGGGCAAACACTATCTCTTTGACCAGACCTTTCACGGGCATAAAATTACGAGCGGCGTTATTTCCAGGCCGTCCGCGGATGCATTTGCCTTCGTCGAGGACAACGCCCTGCTCCGCGCCGGCGCGTCCGACCTGGAACCGGCGCCAATTCCTACAGACCTGGGCCCATCGTTGCGGGAACTGGCCCGACACAACGTCGGCTACCTGATCATCGACAAAAGGTTCGATCTCGACGTGGAAGCGTGGCGCGCCGCCCTGGAGAGCCCGGTGGTTTACGAAGACGACCTCTTGTTAGTATACGGCATCGAACAATAACCACCGGTAGCCGTCCGCCCCCCTCACCCCAACGGAATCGGCTCCCCCATCACCGGCGGCGGCTGCTCCACGGCCACGTCCACCACGGCGCGCACCAGGGCCGCCAGTTCGCGGTTGCGCCACCAGGCCACGGAACCTTCGCGGTATGGCCGGCGGTCGGCGGCCACGCCCACGGCGTCCAGGCCCAGCTGGTCGCAGGTGAACAGGGCGCGGGAGAGGTGGAATTCCTGGGTGACGAGGACCGCCCGCTCTAGTTGGAAAATGTGGCGGGCGCGGTAGCAGGTGTCGTAGGTGCGCCGTCCCCCGTAGTCGGGCTGGATCGCGTCGCGGGGCACGCCGCGGGATTCGGCGTAGGCGGCCATGCTGTCCGGCTCGTTGTAGTCAAGACGTTGACCATCGCCGCTGAGCAGCAGGCGTTGCACCTTGCCCTCGTGGTAAAGGTCGATGGCCGTATCCATGCGGTCGCGCAGCACGGGGCTCAGACGCCCGCCGCGATAGACGGCCGCGCCAAAGACGACGGCGGCCGGCCGTGGCTCGACTTCCTGCGGTTCATAGATGCGCTGCCCGTAGCTGCCCTCCACCCAGGTGCGCAGCACGAAGGGCAGAGCCACCAGCCCGGCAGCGGTCAAGAGCAGAAAGAGGCACCCTTTCCAACGTCGTGCCATCAGCCTATTGTACTCAACCTTGCAATGGGGGCGCATCGCCCATCAAGGGCGCCGGTCGCTGCAGGGTGACGTCAAACACAGCCAACACCAGCGCCAGAAGCTCGCGGTTGTTCAACCAGGCCAGCGCGCGCGGATGGTAGGTGCGGCGGTCGGCGACCACGCCCACGGCCTGCAGACCGAGGCGTTCACAGGTATACAACGACCGCAGCAGGTGGAATTCCTGCGTCACCAGAATCGCCTCCTGCAGCCGAAAATTGTGGCGGGCGCGGTAGCAGGTGTGATAGGTGCGGTGCCCACCGTAATCCGGCTGTAGGGCCTCCGGCGGCACGTTGCGCGCCAGGGCGTAGTCCAGCATGCGGCCCGGTTCGTTGTACTGCGGGCTGCGGTTCACGCCGCTCAACAGCAGGCGATCCACTTTGCCCTGCTCGTAGAGGTCGATAGCCGTGTCCATGCGGTCGCGCAACAGCGGACCCATGTGCCCGCTGCGATCCACAGCCGCGCCGAAGACGACGGCCACCTTCATGGGCGGCACTGCTTGCGGCGCATAAACGCGCTGCCCGTAGCTGGCGACCACTATCCCGCGCAACAAAAAGGGCAGGATTATCAGCGCCGCTATCACCATCAGCGCCACTCGTGCATCAGTTGGCAGTTGTTCTCTGGGAGCTCTTACCCGCGGACGGGCCACCGGGTTTACGTCGTTCGCTGCAATCATTCTCTGCTTTCCTGAAGTCTGCCGTTACCTCATCTATATTGTACACGCCCCAGCTTTCGCCGTCTCTTTATATTTCGCCAAACAACCCTCATTTCCTACTCACTTTGCACCGTGGAAGGGCGGTCGCCGGCGACCCACTCCCATTCTGGCCCGGGTACAATGCCAGGGCCTGCCTGAGCACTCGCTCTGGCCGGTCTCCTGACCGAACCAGTCGCAAACAGCTCGAGACGGGTCGCGCGGTCGGGAGACCGGCGACAGCATCGTTAATGAGAATGGAGAAACGCTGCGTTTCTCTTTTATCAGGCTTGACAGGGACACAAGGACGTTTACAATTGATACGAAATATCATGATACAAAATATCAGCAAACGGAGTATACCTTGGTCTGGTCAAAAAAGCGAATGAATCATGGACACTTTGTCCGGGCGACCGCGCTGCTGCTGGCTCTGATATTGGCCGTGGCCTGTGCCGCGAACGGAACCGAGGATACTGGCAATGGGATCAGCGCGCAGGACAATGGTGCAGACTCTAATATTCTACACTTGCCGGAAACCGACGCCCTGGTCACAGACGACGAGCGGTTGCAGGTCGTGGCCACAACCAGCATCGTGGGCGATGTGGTGGGCAACGTGGGCGGCGACCTGATCGACCTGACGGTGCTCATGGGTGCCGGGCAGGACCCACACAGCTACGAGCCGGCGGCCGCGGACCTGACCGCGGCGGCGCGGGCGCACCTTATTTTCGTGCATGGCTGGGATCTGGAAGAAGGGCTGCGCGATGATTTGAGCCGCGTCTCCGAGGGCGCGCTGATCGCGCCCGTCGCCGCCAACATCGAGCCTCTGGTCAGGGGGCAAGAAGATGAAGAAGAGGCGCACGAGGACGACCACGAGGACGACCACGATCACGGCGCCGTGGATCCGCACACGTGGCTCGATCCGCATCTGGTGGTACAGTGGGTGGACAACGTGGAAACGATGCTGTCTGCCGCCGACCCGGCAAACAGCGAGGCCTATGCCGCCAATGCCGGGGCCTACCGCGAGGAGCTGGCGGGGCTGATCGTCACCTTCGACGAACAACTGGCCCAGATTCCGCCACAACGCCGCAAACTGGTAACCAACCACGACGCGCTGGCCTACTTTGCAGAGGCTTATGATTTTGAGATTGTGGGCACGGTGATACCCGGCAGCAGCACGCTGGCGGAACCGTCGGCCAGCAGCCTTGCGAGCCTGGTGCGCGACATGGAGCAGGCGGGCGTGTGTACGATTTTCACAGAAACGACGGTCAGCGCCCAGCTGGCGCAGACGGCGGCGGATGAACTGACCGCCTGCGACGAGGTGCAGGTGGTGCCGCTGTACACCGGAGCCACCGGCGACGCAGAGAGCGGCGCAGACAGTTACATCAAGATGATGCAGGCCAACCTGGAGGCACTTGTCCAGGGCCTGAGCGAGTGATCAAGAAATCCTCCCGGAGGTTTGCCGCAACGTCTCGCTCGTGAGCTCACAAGCAGAACCTCCGGGAGGATGGGCA
>JBMCFH010000215.1:0-5981 GCA_048620455.1 Chloroflexota bacterium
ATTAGCCGCCAACTCATGCGGCGTGTAATCTGACAGGTCGTACATTGGGTTCTCCAATCTCTACCTCGGCGCCATGCGCAACGCGCCATCAAGACGTATCACTTCGCCATTAATCATCCGATTTTCAATAATATGCTGGGCCAGCGCCGCGTACTCCTCCGGTCGCCCCAGGCGCGAGGGGAACGGTACCTGCTCGCCCAGCGATTGTCGTGCTTTTTCCGGCAATCCCGCCATCATCGGCGTGTCGAAAATCCCCGGAGCGATGGTCACCACGCGAATGCCGTGGCGCGCCAGCTCGCGGGCCACGGGCAACGTCATGCCCACCACGCCCCCTTTCGACGCCGAATAAGCCGCCTGGCCAATCTGCCCCTCAAAAGCCGCCACCGAAGCCGTGTTGATCAGCACCCCGCGCTCGCCCTCGTCGTCGGGTTCCGTTTCGGCCATCGCCTCGGCGGCGAACCGTATCACATTAAAGGTGCCCACAAGGTTCACCTCGAGCACCCTGCGAAAGCGGGACAGATCGTGCACACCGCGCCGGCTGAGCACCTTTTCCGCAATGGCCACGCCCGCGCAGTTAATCACCCCGCGTAAAGGCCCGGCAGCCGCGGCTGCCACCACTGCTTCCTGCACGCCGGCCTCATCTGTCACGTCCGTGTGCTGAAATTGCACGCGCCGGCCCAGTTCGCCGGCCAATTCGCGCCCCTTCTCGTCATTTACGTCGGCAATCGTCACCGTGGCCTCCAGGCCCGCCAGGCGCCGCACGCAGGCCGCGCCCAGGCCCGAACTGCCTCCCGCTACCAGAAAGCTGCTATTCGCGATTCTCATTCACTGCTCCTCGGTGGTCCAGACCCTCCTGATTACTGTTACGCCGATCGTGCGACCGGTACCGTAGCATAGCCTACGGAGGAAGGATCTGGCAAATGGAAGATTGGGGGTATTGGTGTATGAGTATATGGGTGTATGGGTATATTGGTGTATTGGTTTATTGGGTCGAGTGCGCGAACTGGATAACGCCCCAGTCGCCCGAAGTCAGCCAGTCCGGATGATTGGTGTTCAGCCACTCCACCTGTTCAGGTGACAGACCGCTGGCGACTTCTGATTTCAGCGTGCGCAACGCCAGCAGCGGCGCCGGGAAGTAAGCCACAATCGGCGCAAACGGCGCACTATACGACCAATGGCGGTCGCCCAGCAGGCGCCGGTAGAGCGCGTCGCCCTTGCTGATCACCAGATGCGCCGCTTCCAGACGGCTACGCACCTCCGGCGGCATCTCCCACCCCGCCAGAGGGGACGTCCAGAACGGATCCGTCATCATCTGCAAGTGCCCCTGCTGCTCGTACCGCTGCAAGCGCCGCCCCCACGCCTGCAGCGCCGGCGTCTGGGCATCGGCCATCGCCGCCACCGTCTGCCGCACATCTCGCGGCAGCGCGTCGGAGACAAAAAGAGGGTGCGTTTTGAGGTGCAGAACGACGCGGCGCGCGCGCCCGCTATCCAGCAGATAATCGACCAGCGCCAGGTCGCTGACCAGCTCGAAACCTGCGTTGTCCGCCAGCACAGCCACGCGCAGCGCGCCCGCCTCCGCCTGCCGTCTCGCCAGGTACTCCTCCACTGCCTTGCTGTCGTCAACCAGCACGTGCTCCTGCGCCGTCGCGGCGCTGTCGTGCGCCGGCATCTCGCCCGCGCCGCCGGGCCACATACTCAGGTCGCCCTGGTTGCCCCACAGCGCCAGCGACAACAGCGCCGGCAGACCCGCGCGCTCCCATCGCCCTTCGCGCCACCCCTGCACGCGCTCCGCCAGCGCGCCCAGCCGCTCCCAGCTGGCCTCCAGACTCTGGGCCTTATGCGGGGCAAAGGGATCGCGACCGGTCATGGCCTCATCCCCGGACGCTGCGCCCAGGAAATACCCCGTGGCCTCCAGAATACGGCGGTAGAAGTACGTCTCGGCGAAGAACCACGGTACCTGCAGCCAATTCCGCTCCAGGTAAGGCGCCACGTAACCTCGCCAGGCGGCAGCGTCCGGCGCTGTCTCGTCGCGCAATGGGCGAATGGCCCCGCCGGGAATCTCATGCAGCAACACCTGAAGACGACTCACAACCGCGTCGGGAAACGCGTTCTCCGCCAGCACACGCTCCAGAATACGCGGCAACCGTTCCGTTACCGTCTGTTGGGCAAAAGAACCATCTTCGTCGCCGCGCAACGGCGGCGGCACAGGTAATTGGGGACCGCTGGCTTGCTCCATCAACTCCTCCATGCTGTTGCTAAATCCTGTTTGTACCACAGAGGATGTCCGCAACAAAGGGTACGAGTTCGGTCACTCAATTACTGATAGCAGGCGCCTGCCGCACATATGCATCGCTCTGCACCTGTTGTAACATGAACGCAGCCAGATCGCCCCGGCGCACACTCATGCCCATCCCCTTGCCCACATATCCAACCTTAATATCGCCGGAAGCCTCGCCGTCCGTCAATCGGGGCACGCGCACGATAGTCCACGCCACGTCAGATGCGCGCACCAATTCAACCGTCCGCTTCATGTCCTCGTACACGTGCCGCGAGAACAGTTTCAGTAACACGTTGATCGCCCTGTTGACCACAGTTGGCTCGTCGTTGGGATCGCTGACCCCGGCCCCCGCCGAAATGATCAGCCGCCGCACGCCATGTTTCTCCATCGCCGCCAGGATATGCCCCGTTCCGCGTGTGATCTGGTACTCCGGCACATTCTCTGTCGCGCCCAGCACGCTGAGCACAGCGTCGGCGTTGGCGACGGCGTCTTCAACCGCTGCGGCATCCTCCAGATCTCCCTTCACAATCCGAATCCGGTCCTCAAATGGATCCAGTTTCTCCGGCGACCGGGCAAACGCCGTTACCTCATACCCCAGCGCCAGCGCCTGCTGCACCAGATATTGCCCGCTACGCCCCGTAGACCCGAAAATCGTTATTGTCATCTTGTTTTATTTCTCCGTAACTCTGTGACGTCTATGAAACGCGTTACATAATCCACGCTCTATGCTATTATACGTGTTAATGATGTCCAACAAGGTTGCGATGAGCAGAAGGAAGGTTGGAGCCATATGGCCACGCTCAAGTCCGCACGATCCCGCCGCATCACTCTGACAGAGGCGGCCTACCATGAGCTGCGAGGCGCTATTCTGAATGGAAAGTACCGCCCCGGCTGCCAGTTGCCCACCGAGGCCGAGCTTGGCGAAATGTTGAGCGTCTCGCGCACCGTGGTGCGCGAAGCGTTGCGCACGCTGGAGGAAGACGGCCTGATCACGCGCCGGCATGGCGTCGGCACCTTCGTGCGCAAGCATCTTTTGCTCAAAAATCTGAACTTCAACTTTGGCATCACCGAAATGGTTACTTCCGCGGGCCTGACGCCGGGCACCAGCTTTCTGGACGCCTACTTGCAGCGGGCGCGCGAGTTAGATGACGAAATACGCACTCAGTTGCGTCTGGCGCAGGACGCGCCGCTCCTGGTCGTAGAGCGCGTACGCACGGCTGATGGCCAACCCGTCGTCTATACCATCGACATCATGCCCAGAGCCCTGTTCGGCGACGCTCCGCTCGATCCACAGCGCCTCAGGGACGAATCGCTTTATCACATTTTACGCCATGAATACGGCGTTACGATCGATTACGGCGTCGCTCGTATTCTACCCGTCTTTTCACCCCCGCGCGTGCGAGAAAGGCTGTCCCTACCCGAAGAGTCCCTGATGCTCTACGTAGGGCAGACCGATTACAACGCCAACGACGACCCGCTCCTCTTTGAGCGCGTCTACCACCTACCCGATTTCTTTGACTTTATCATCTGGCGAAGAGGCAGCACCCGTTATTCCATCGACGAGGCAACAGGAGACGATCCGTAGCTCTCTTTCGCCGCTCAGATAGCATGGTCCGTACAATTTTGCAGGCGGTCAAGCCGCACGATCAGTACCAGCTAGAAATCAAGCTGGATTATGAATTGCTACAGGGAGAACGCACCCGGTACCGCGTGCGCACCTATTTCTTTGTGCCCCAGAACCTGGGAATCAACCAGGACACCTACGACGACGAGCGCTTTTATCGCGACGTCCAGAACTATCTGCGGCTGAAGACCCCCAGCCTGATCCTGCGCGATTTCACCACCAGCCCTTCCTCCCCCCTCCTCAAAATCGAGCGTATCGTGTCACGCGAAAATTGGATGGCCGATCCCGGCGCCGGCGATCTCCTCATCAACAACATCAAGGTCATGGGCGCCATGTGGAAAAGCGCCCTGCGCGATCACGTCGAGCTAATCCAGCGCCGCATCGCCGAAGCGCCGCCTTCGTCTGACATTGGCCTGCAAATCGACAATCTGATTGATGATCTGCTGGTAGAAAGCAGAAAGATTCGCGAAGCCTACCGCCGTTTCTACGCTGCCGTCAATCTACCCCACGTAGACGACCAGATCTTCGTCGCCTACCAGTTCACAGACGAATGGATCAGCCTGCAACTCGAAGAAAGCGCCGTCGAACTGTACCAGATTGCAGATAGCCACCTGAAAGAAGAGCGCAAGGAACGCATCCAGCGCGAGTTGCAGGAACTGGTAGAAAGCGAGTACGAACATCGTCGCTCCCACGGCTATGACAGTATCCTGCGCCCGGACGACGACAACGAATCGTATATCTATCGCCTCTCCGTCCTCAAGAAATTCACCAGCAGCGTCCTCTTCCTGAACACCGACATGAACGCCGAAGGCGAAACCCTGGAACACGTCCTCTTTGCCCTGGCCGCCGGCGTCTCCATGATCTTTGCCACCATGGTCGCCTTCTACGCCCAGCAGCAATTTGGCGAATTGACCTTCCCCCTCTTCATAGCCCTGGTCGTGGGCTATATGTTCAAAGATCGCATCAAAGAGCTGGGGCGCGACGTCTTCGCCTCCCTCCTGCGCAACCATCTCTACGACCGCCGCATCACGCTCCAGACGCGCGAGGGCGGACACCGGCTGGGATTTCTGCGCGAAAAAGTCGATTTCGTCAGCGAAGAAGAAATCCCCCAGGAAGTGCTCAACCTCCGCGACCGCGACCACATCACCGACGTCAACAACGACGGTCAGGGCGAAACGGTGTTCTGCTACTCCAAAGAAGTCGTTCTCTTCACGAACACCTTCAAAGAAGCCTTTGCCCAGATGCCCCCCATCTCCGGCATCAACGACATCATGCGCTATGACATTCGCAACTACCTGCGCAAAATGGACGAACCGTTCCAGGAGCGCCAGTTACTCGCAAACCACAATCTGGTCAGCGCCCTCTGCCACAAAGTCTACCACCTGAACCTGATTTCCGTTTATGAGTTGGTGGAACCCAAAACCGACCTTCTCTACCGCCGCACGCGCCTCGTGCTGGATCGCAAAGGTATTAAACGAATTGAGCACGGCAGGGAGAACCAGCGGGTTGCAGGAGATCGCAGACTGGACAACAGCGACTGGGGCGCACCGGCGTAACCTGCTTCGTAGTCCACGCGCAGCGCGCGGTCTTCTCTGGCGTTCACACCCTCATCCGTCCGCCGCTGACTGCGCCGCCGCCCTCATCTGAGCCAAAACGTCCTCGGGCACAGGCCCCATCAAAGCCGGCGGACCCTCGTGGCGAAAGGTCTCCACACTCTGCACCAGTTCATCCTCATCCGCGCAGTGGCAACCCGCCTGCCACACCCAGGTCAACTGCTGCGCTTCAACGTCCAGAAAAAGACCGCGCAACTGCTCATTGTCCACCCACATCCACGCCGTCTTCCTGCGGCTATCAGACCCTGTTTCAGCCATCATGACCTCCTTCTAGAGCGCCTCTCGCTTCCAACTCTGTCATGCTGAAGGCGCCACGCCGCAGACCGGCGTTCCAAGAGCAAATGACACGCGTGTCATGCTGAACGGATGTGAAGCACCTCTATGGTAAGATGCCATCAACCACCACAAACACCCATTCACACATTGGCCACTTACGACACCCTACTTTATAACAACTCCGTCGCAG
>JBMCFH010000216.1:0-5970 GCA_048620455.1 Chloroflexota bacterium
CCGGCTGTGGTCGAGTTCGTTCACCTACTCGTGCTTCAAAGGAGTCACAAATGATTATTGATGTTCATTTCCACCCCACTGACCACATCGACGAGGCCTGGCGCCACGGCGGCGAGCCGTTCACAGGCGAGCGTCTGATCGATATGATGGACGGCCCCTACTGGATTAAGGGCAAACCGCGCCGCATCGACTGGGGTGTGATCCAGCCCCCGCCGGGAAACACCGTGTGGTCCAAAGGGCTGTCCACCGGTCGCGAAGGCATCCGCGAGTACATGGCCTACTGCACCGAGCTGGTCGAGCGTTATCCGGATCGCCTCATCGGTAACTTCACCTACAACCCGCGCTTTGGCGTGGAAGAAGGCGTGGCTGAGCTGGAATATCACGTGAAAGAGCACGGCTACAAGATGATGAAGCTGCATACCAACATGCACGCCTATCGTCCCGACCGCGCTCTAGGCTGGATTCGCCCCGCCGTAGCCAAATGCGCCGAGCTGGGCATCCCCGTCATGATGCACACCGGCGACGGCCCTTACAGCATCCCCACCCAGTTCTATCCCATCATCCGCGAATTCCCTGAAGTAAACTTCATCATCGCCCACTTCGGCGTGCAAACCGGCGGCGTCTATAGTTTTGAGGCCTTCTGGATGGTCATGGACAGCCCCAACGTCTACGTCGAATCAGGCTGGTGCCTGCAGTCACGCCTCGTCGAGTTCGCCGAGCAGATGCCCGACGACCGCATGCTGCTGGGCACCGACTCGCCGCCGAACGAACCTGGTGTGTGGATGCACATGCTGGAAGTACTCACCGGCGATTACCCGCAGGGCTTCAACCTCAGTGAAGAAGGCTTAGAAAATTACCTGGGCAACAACGCTGCCAAGCTATTAGGCCTGGAGCCCACACCGCCGCCCACCCGCGAAGAGGCCTTCGCCGACTTCGGCCTTGAAGCAGAGTTGAGCGAAGCCCAGGCGCGCCAGGCGCTGGCAGCAGACTAAGCGAGCAATAGGCGGATGAAAGCCGCTTATCGCTGGAGCAGCCGGTAGCTTCTACAGCTCCCTCACGCTCCGTTACTCACCCCGCTGCAGCCCGGGGAACCGGTATCTAACGTGCGTGCCGGTTCCCCAGGCGCACAGGCAAACATTCTGCACCTTACCGCTTGTTCAAAACGGCAATAATGAAACGATTCGAGTACTTCGAACCGCAAACACTCGACGAGGCGCAGGAACTGCTCGCCCAATACGATGGGCAGGCTTCAATTCTCGCCGGCGGCACCGACCTGCTGGTGGAGATCAAGGAAGCCCTGCGCTCGCCCGACTACGTTATCAACATCAAACGCATCCCCGGGCTGGACGCCTGTTCCTACGAAGAAGGACAGGGTCTGCGCTTCGGCGCCCTGGTCACCACCCGCCAGATCGAGACGTGGCCCGTGGTCGTCGAGAAATACGCCGGGCTGGCCCAGGCGGTGCGCGAGTTGGGCTCTATCCAGGTGCGCAACCGGGCTACGGTCGTGGGCAACATCTGTCGCGCCTCTCCTTCCGCGGACACCCTGCCTCCACTCATCGCCGACGGCGCCCACATTCGTCTCAACGGACCCGAGGGCGACCGCACCATCTTACTGGAAGAATTCTTCACCGGCCCTGGACGCACCGTTTTACAGCCGGCAGAAATCGCCACAGAAGTTTTGGTCCCCGACCCACCGCCCAACACCGGAAAAGTCTACATTAAACACGGACGGCGCAAAGCCATGGAACTGGCTACCGTCGGCGTTGCTGTGACCATGACCGTCGAGGACAACCGCGTCGCCGCCATACGCGTGGTGCTCGGCGCCGTGGCGCCCACCCCGATCCGCGCCCCGCAAACAGAAGCGATCTTAAGGGGCCAGACGATACGGGAAGCGATAGTCGAAGAAGCAGCGAACGCAGCCGTGCAAGAGTCCCGCCCCATCAGCGACGTGCGCAGCAGCGCTGATTATCGCCGCGAGATGGTCCGCGTGCTGACAGCGCGAGCTGTGCGCCGGGCCTGGGAGAAAGCAACCACGTGAAGAAGATAGTCTCAGCCACCATTAACGGCGAACCGGTCGAAATTGCCGTACCCCCCTACCGCAGCCTGCTGGACGTGCTGCGCAACGAGCTGGCTCTGACCGGCACGAAGAAAGGGTGTGATGTCGGCGATTGCGGCGCCTGCACCGTAATTCTAAATGGCAAACCTGTCAATTCCTGCCTGGTGCTTGGCGTAGAAATTGACGGCTGCGAAATTACGACAATTGAAGGTCTGCACCGGCCCGACGGCACGCTGCACCCGCTGCAAGACAACTTCCTTCGCTTTGGCGCCGCCCAATGTGGCTTCTGCACGCCGGGCATAATCGTCACCGCCAAAGCCTTGCTGGACGAGAACCCGCAGCCCAGCGAAGAAGAAATCCGCTTTGGCATCGCCGGCAACATCTGCCGCTGCACCGGCTTCAGCAAAATCATCCAGGCAATCGAAGTAACGGCGTCCGAAATGTCCGCAGAAGAGAGCGCGGCCAGAGACAACGCAAAACAGCAGACAGCCGAATAGTTGACGGGAGGACGAATGAGTGACTTTGCAGTCATTGGCACCAGCCCCAAACGCATTGACGGCATCGAAAAGGTAACCGGGCGCGCCCGCTATGCCGCCGACGTGCAACTGCCCGGTCTCTTATTCGGCAAGATCAAACGCAGCACCGTGGCCCACGCCAACATCGTGAGCATCGATACCAGCAAAGCGCGGGCCCTACCCGGCGTCAAAGCCGTGCTGACCTACGAAAACGTCCCCCGCGTCCTGCACGCCGGTCAGCCCCACCCGCGCTCCTCCTCCGTATGGAAGGATCAGTACATCTTCGACCGGCGCGTGCGCTTCATGGGCGAAGGTGTAGCGGTGGTAGCCGCGGTCAGCGAAGAGATCGCCGAAGAGGCCCTGGATCTCATCGACGTAGAGTACGATCCGCTGCCCGCCGTCTTCGACGTAGAGGCAGCAATGCAGCCCGACGCCCCCCAGATCCACGGCACCGAACGCAATTTGGTCCTTCCGCCACACGTCGTCAACTGGGGCAATGTTGAAAAGGGCTTCGAGGAAGCAGACTTCATCGTCGAAGGCCTCTATAGCACGGGTCGACCCTCGCCCAGTTACATGGAGCCCAACGCCTGCGTCTGCAAATTTGAGCTAAACGGCAAGCTGACTATCTGGAGCTCCACCCAGTGCGCCTTTATGGTGCGCGGCATTCTCAGCGAGGTGCTGGACATCCCCATCCACCACGTGCGCGTGATCGTGGAGCACATGGGCGGCGGCTTCGGCGCCAAGCAGGATCTGTTCCAGCACGAATTCCTCTGCGCCTTGCTCTCCAAAGAGACCGGACGTCCGGTGAAGATGGAGTACACACGCAAAGAGGCCTTCCTGGGCGGGCGCACGCGACACCCCACAACAATCTGGCTACGCCAGGGCGTGAAGAATGATGGCACGATCACCGCGCGCGAGGCCCGCTACATCACCAATACCGGCGCCTATGGTTCCCACGGACCGGGCGTGACCCGTGTCGGCGCGCAGTCGCTAACTTCCCTCTACCGCTGTCCCAACGTCCACGCGGAAGGCATTTGCGTCTACACCAACACGCCCATCTCCGGCGCCTTCCGCGGTTACGGCGTGGTGCAATCTTACTTTGCCCTGGACACGCAGATGGACGAAATCGCCGAAAAGCTGGGCCTGGATCCCGCCGAATATAAAATGCAGCAGGCTGTTGGCGACGGCGATCTGACCCCCTCCGAACACACCATCCACGGCAACCCCCTCGCCTCCTGCATCCGCCGCGGCATCGAGGAAAGCAACTGGTACGACGTGCGCCGCCAGACAAAGAACCAGAGCGGTCGCAAGCTGCGCGGTTGGGGCGTGGGCGCCGAAATGCACGGCAGCAGCGCCTACCCCGGCATCAAGGAGCAATCCAACGCCATCGTCAAGATGAACGAAGACGGCTCGGTGCATCTTTTGACGGGTACCGCCGGCCTGGGCACCGGCGCTCACACCGCCCTCTCGCAAATCGCCGCCGAAGAGCTGGGCGTGCGCTTTGAAGACGTGACCGTCACCCACGGCGACACCGATGTCGTGCCCTTTGACATCGGCGCTTACGCCAGCCGCACCACGTTCATCGGCGGCGGCGCCGTGAAGCGCGCGGCGGCAGACCTGAAAAAACAACTCTTGGAACTGGCAGCGGACAAGCTAGAAGCAGCCGCCGAGGATCTGGTGGTGCGTCAGGGGCAGGTTTTCGTCCGCGGCGCGCCGGACCGCGCCATCTCCGTCCGCGACGTGGTCAAAGGCGACGAAGGCGGCATCACGCCACGCTCCCTGGTGGCCTCCGCGACTTACGAAACGACCAAGGCCTACTCCTACGCCGCGCACTTTGTCGAGGTGGAGGTAGACACAGAAACGGGCCAGGTGGAGGTTAAACAGGTCATCGCCGTGCACGAGATCGGCAAAGCCATCAATCCCATCGGCGTCGAAGGACAGATCGAAGGCGGCGTTCAGCAAGGCATCGGCCACTCGCTGACCGAGGAGCTGGTTATCGACCCTGAAACAGGCCGCGCCCTCAATGCCAGCTTCGTCGATTACAAGATGCCTCTCTCCATGGATATGCCGCCCATCAAGCCCATCATCCTGGAAGAAGCGCCCAACGAAGACGGACCCTTCGGGGCCAAAGGTGTGGGCGAGGACCCCATCATTGCCATCGGGCCCGCCATCGGCAACGCCGTCTACGATGCGATCGGCGTGCGCATCCGCGAATTACCGATCACGCCAGACAAAGTATTGCAGGCGCTGCGGCAAAAAGCGTCTGCCAATAACAATGACACAGACAATGAGTGATCCCGGGGAGGAATGATGATACGTGGCACTGCGCTTACCGACCAACTTATGCAAGAAATCGCCGCCGCCATCTCCAACGGCGGTCTGATCAACGAGGATGGACGGCTCCCATCGGAGACAGAATTAAGTCAGAACTACGGCGTCAGCCGCGCCACGGTGCGCGACGTGCTGGCGCGCCTGGAATCGGCAGGCGTCATCGTGCGCCGGCAAGGGATCGGCACCTTCATCAGCGAGCCGCTGCGCAATCAGCCGGGCATGATCTGGGGCTGGCTGGACCAGGCCCCCGCCTTTGTCGATCTCATTTCCCAATCAGGCTACGACGCCGAGTGCACCCTGCTGAGCACCAACACCATCCCCGCCGGTGATCTGGGCGTGCATCTCAATATCCACTCCGATGAAAAGGTGGTCACCATTGAGAAAATCTTCTCGGCCGACGACACGCCTATCATCTACTCTTGGACTACGCTGGCCGAAAGTTTAATCGAGCGCTGCAACGAAACGAGCCCGCTCACCCCCGAAGATTACAGCCAGTCGATTTACCAACTCCTACAAAACCACTGCCAGCACAAAGTCAACTACCAGACCAGTGAAATCCACGCTATCCAGGCCGACACCATTCTCGCCGGGCATCTGGGGTGTGAAACAGGCGCCCCGCTGCTGCATGTGGCGGAGATCGGGTACGCGGAACCGGGCCATCCTCTGTTCTATGCCATCCACTATTTCCGCGGAGACCGTGTCAGCTTCCGCCAGATTCGCATACCGACCTTTACCGTAGAACCGATTTAATCCAACCGTGCGCCCTCTTCGGGCGCGCTTACCAACCGGATAAGTCATTAAACAACAAACGAATAATAAAGGAGGAAGGTACCGTGTAAATCAAGACGGAGAATGAAGGACAAACCGCCACCGTTTAACAACTTCCTTGTAGAAGAGGAAGGGAGGGAAGATGAAGTACCGATCTATCTTTTTACGATTAATTCTGTTGGTTCTGGTGGGGATTTTGGCCGCCTGTAGCTCACAGCCAGCGCCGCCAACAACCGATGACACGGGCACAGGATCGACCAACGGAGAAGATGAGACCGGGGACACAGGGGAGACGGGGGA
>JBMCFH010000217.1:0-5958 GCA_048620455.1 Chloroflexota bacterium
AACCTCGAATCTCCAATCAACCAATCTCCAATCTCCAACCTTATGGTATACTAGGCCAGCTTAGGAACAGTACCGGGAGACACACTGCATGAAGCAACGAGGTTTTGCGAAGTACGCCTGGGGGGTGTTGGGCTATAACATACTGGTTATCCTGTGGGGCGCGTATGTGCGGGCCACGGGATCGGGCGCGGGATGCGGGCGGCACTGGCCCTTGTGCAACGGCGCCGTGGTGCCCCGCGCGCCCGAAATAGAAACGATTATCGAGTACGTACACCGCGCGTCCAGCGGATTGGCCGGCGTGTTGGTGATTATTTTGCTCGTGTGGGCCTTCCGCGCCTACGGGAAGGGCCACGTTGTGCGCAAGGCGGCGCTCTTTTCGCTTGTGTTTATTATTGTGGAAGGGCTGGTCGGCGCCGGGCTGGTGTTGCTGGAATGGGTCGCGGATGACGATTCCGTGGGTCGCGCCGTGACCATGGCCCTGCACCTTTCCAACACCTTCCTGCTGCTGGGCGCTCTGGGGCTGACCGCGTGGTGGGCGACGATAATGGACGACGACGATTATCGCGCGCCGTTACAACTGGAGGGCCAGGGCCGGCGCGCGTGGTTGTTGGGCGTGGGCCTGCTGCTGGTGATGGTGGTCAGCGCTGCGGGGGCCGTCACCGCGCTGGGCGACACCCTCTTCCCCAGCAATACGTTGGCCGAAGGGGTGGCCCGCGACTTCTCGCCCACGGCTCACTTTTTGGAGCGGCTGCGGGTGTGGCACCCGCTGCTCGCCGTGCTGACGGCGCTCTATCTCTTCACCACACTGGGCCTGGTGCAGGCCCAACGGGGCGACGAGCGCACGCGGCGGCTGGTCCGTGTGGTGCAACTGTTGTTGGTGGCGCAACTGGCTGCCGGCGCCGTGAATCTCATCCTGTTGGCGCCGGTCTTTATGCAACTCCTGCATTTGCTGCTGGCCGATGCTGTCTGGCTGGCTCTGGTATTCCTCGGCGCGTCGGCGCTGGAAACCAGCCCGGAACCGGTTGCAGAGGGGAAGATGCGGTTGTCCGGCGCAGGGTAAGGAACCGTCATGGAAGCGCTAAACTGGTACCTGGGCACGATGGGCTACGGGTATAAGGATTGGAAAGGGGTCTTTTACCCTGAGGGAGTGGAATCGCGCGATTACCTGGCCTATTACAGCGATTTCTTCAACGCCGTAGAGATGGATTCCACCTTCTACGGGACGCCCCGTCCGGAGTATGCGCAGCGTTGGGCGCAGGTGACGCCGCCCGATTTTATCTTCTGCCCCAAGATGCCGCGGACAATCACACACGAGCTACGATTGGAGGAAGCAACCGCAGAAACCGAGGCCTTCCTGGATACGATGCGCCTGCTGGGCGAGAAACTGGGCCCAATCCTGATCCAGATGCCGCCCGATTTCTCACGGGAGGAAGAGCCGGCGTTGGCCTCCTACTTACAGGCGCTGCCGCGCGATCTGCGTTACGCCGTCGAATTTCGCCACCGTTCGTGGCACGCCACAGAAACCGGCGAGCTGTTGCAGACGCACGACGTGTGCTGGGTCTCCACCGCATACCTCTACATGCCCCAACGAGTCTATGTGACCACCGATTTCATCTACGTGCGCTGGCTGGGCCGCCACGGTACATACGACACCAAGGACCACGAACGCGTAGATAAGACGCCGGAGCTGCGCCAATGGCTGGAGGACATCCGCCGGCGACAGGATCAACAACCGGGCGTACGGGCGGTATACGGCTTCTTCAACGACGAGTACGCCGGTTTCGCGCCGGCTACGTGCCAGAAGTTCAAGGATTTGTTGGGGCTGCCTACACGACCGCTGGCGCCGCCCCAGCAGGGTCGCTTACTATAACGTTACTCAGACCAGGGACATAATGCCCGCCTTCGTCTTTACCGACATCGAGCGCTCCACGCAGATGTGGGAGCGGCATCCTAAAGCGATGGCGCGCACGATCAGGCGCCATGACGAGATCGTCTATGGCGCTATCGAAGCCTACGCCGGACGAGTCATCGAGCACACGGGCGACGGCGTCTACGCCGTGTTTGAAGAGGGAAATCCCCTGTTGGCGGCGATTGAGATACAACAGCAGGTCGATGCTGAGGATTGGGGGAAGGTGGGCGACGTGAAGGTGCGCATCGGCGTCAATGCCGCGCCGCCGGAACGCGAGGGGATCGACTTCTTCAAAGAGGATCGAGCCTACCGTGGGCTGGCGGTCAACGAAGCCGCGCGCGTTACGGCCATCGGCTGGGGCGGGCAGATTCTGCTGACGCCCGCCGTGCTGCGCCTGTACGGTGCGCCGGCAGAAGCCAGCATTGAGGATATGGGCGCGCACATGCTCAAGAGCCTCACCCAGCCGCGGCAGGTCTACCAGCTACAGCACCCGGACCTGCCCGACCGTGACTTCCCACCGTTGCGCTCGTTGTCCGTGCGGCCCAATAATCTGCCGCCGCAGAACACGCCCTTCGTGGGGCGCGAGCAAGAGCTGGCGCAGATTGTGGAGCAACTGGCGCAGCCCGATTGCCGGCTCCTGACGCTGGCGGGGCCCGGCGGTGTGGGCAAGACGCGGTTGGCCATCCAGGCTGCCGCCGAGGCCATCGAGCTTTTTCCCGACGGCGTTTTCTTTGTGCCTCTGGCAGTCCTCCACGATCCAGACCTGGTGGTAAGCGCCATCGCCTCCGCCGTAAATTTCTCCTTCTACAGCGGCGACAATCAGAAGCTACAACTGCTAAATTATCTGCGCGAGAAGTCATTGTTGCTGGTAGTCGACAACCTGGAGCAAGTGCTGGAAAGCGCCCAGATTTTGAACGAGGTCCTGGAAGCCGCGCCGGGCATCAAGTTGCTGGCAACCTGCCGCGAGTGGCTCAACGTGGCCCAGGAACACAGGATGAAGCTACACGGCCTCGAGACACCCCGGGAACGGCGGCGCTACTCGCTGCAAGAACTGCACGCTTATAGCGCCATAGAGCTCTTCACGCAGGTGGCGCGGCGCACGCAGCCCGACTTCGCCCTGACGCGGAGCAACCAGGAGGACGTGGTACACATCTGCCATCTGGTGGGCGGTATGCCGCTGGGCATCGAGCTATCCGCCGCCTGGGTCTCCGCCTTTTCCCCCGCGGAGATCGCGGCTAACGTCGAGGAAAACCTGAGCTTTCTGAGCACCAGCCACCCCGACGTGCCCGACCGGCACCGCAGCCTGTACGCTGTCTGCGACTACTTCTGGAGCCGCCTCTCGCCCGATGAGCAGAAGATTCTTGGCCGCTTATCTCTCTTCCAGGGCGGCTTTACGGCGAGCGCAGCTCTGGACGTAGCCGGCGCATCGGTTTTCTTCCTCTCCGCTTTGCTGGACCGAGCCTTTCTGCAAAAGGTCAGCACAAGTGATGAAAATGCGGCGGACAAGGAAGCCGTGCACAGTGGATGGCGCTACGAAATGCACGAGGTGCTGCGCCAGTTTGCCGCAGAGAAGATGGAAACCTTCCCGCAGGCACGCTCCGCAGCCATGGACCGCCTTGCACGCTACTACGCCCGCTTCCTGGAAGCCCATGAGGATGGATTGAAGGACCAGCGCCAGGAGGCGACCCTCACTGCCATTCGCCGCGACATAGACAATGTGCGCGCAGCCTGGGAATGGGCCGTCTCCCATCGGCAGGCGACTCCCGTGGGCCGCGCATTGCGTTGTCTGCACCGCGTCTACGATTTTCTGAGTTGGTATGCAGAGGGTGAGAGGATGTTTGCCGAGGCAGCGCGCGTCTTCGGCGATTGTGATGACGCCGGTCACGAGGTGTTGGTAGCGCGCCTGCGGGTGCGGCGGGCTGCCTTACTCCAGCAGCTGGGGCAACACGATCTGTCTGAAAGATTGGCGAAAGAGAACCTGCCCATCTTTCATGACCGGGCAGAAAGAGAAGATGTGGCTTTTTGCACTCATTTGCGCGGGATCAATGCCAGAATTGTCGGTCGCTTTGAAGAAGCGGAAACGCTTTTGCTGGAAAGCGGGGAGCTGTACCGTTCGCTGGACCGGCCGTGGGAATTGTCACTTGCCCTTCAACACCTGGCCGACACCGTGTACCGTCTGGGCCGGGTTGAAGAAGCACGGGACCGCATGTGGGAATGCTACGTCATCCGTCAGAAGCTTGGTGAGCCGCGCAGCGTAGCCACGACCCTGGTGGGTCTCGGCGTCTTCCTTAACACGTTGGGAGAGACGGAAGGCGCGCGCATTCTGCTGCAGGGCGGTCTGAGCAAACATCGCTCCATTCCCAACAACGATTGGAACATCGCTACCGCAACGCTGAATCTGGGTGTTCTGCATATGGAGAGCGAGCAGTACGAGGAAGCGCGCCGTTACTTCCAGCGCAGCCTGACCATTCACCGCCAGATGGGCAGCCCCTGGACCATCGCCGCAGCGCTGAGCAATCTGGGTCACACGGCGCTGCAGCAAGACCGTCTGGCGGACGCGCGCGCCCACTATCGGGAGGCGTTACAGGTAGCGATGCGCAGCAACGTTGTCCCGATAGTACTAGACGTCCTTGTTGGCGCGGCGCATGTGGCAGCCCGGAGCGGAGAGCCGGAGCGCGCCTTGTACTTGCTCTCATTCGTCCTGAAGCATCCGCAGACCGACCGCGCCGAAACAGCCGTCCAGGCGCAACAGTTGCGCAAGCAGCTGTTGGCAAAGGAGCCTGACGGCCTGGCTCTGGATGATTGGCAACCGCCCGAAGACGCTTCGCTGGAGAGTATCAGCCGCGACGTGCGGGCTTATCTGGAGCACGAGTAGCGGTCCTCGGGGAAATTGCTATACTCTGGTACGTCGTCGCGTGTACCAGCAGAACCACCCTGCCATGGAAACCTCAGCTACGGCACAGTCAGTGTCGCCATAGCTCCCATGACGCGCCACGACTGCCTGATCGTCAACACCGTAACCATCGCACAAGGAGAACAGAAACATGGCTACCTCACTCACCGACTTTCTTCTCGATCTGGCGCAGGATCCGCAAAAGGCAGAAGCGTTTAAAGAGAAGCCTAAAGAGGTGATGGCCGAGGCCGGCCTCTCGGAAGAGGACCAGGAGTTGCTGCTCAGTGGCGACCCGCAGGCTATCAAAGAGGCTATCGACACCGAAAAGACGGGTGGCGAATACGTGACAGTCATCTTCATTTCAGTCGTTTTCGACTGATCCGGCCCGCCGGCAACGATAATCATCCACTATATGGAAAAAACTGAACAAGAGCAGGCGACAGGCGGCTCCCTGGTCGTCGTGGGCAGCGGCATCAAGGTCGTGGGACAGATGACGCTTGAGGCCAAAGCCCACGTCGAGCAGGCGGACAAAGTGCTCTACGTGGTCAGCGAGACGTTGACGGCGAAGTGGCTGCACCGCCTGAACCCCAACGCCGAATCGCTGCACGTCCTGTACGGCGAAGATAAGCCCCGCCGCCGCACCTATGAGGAGATGGTGGAAGCCATCCTGAGCGAGGTGCGCCGCGGGCAACGCGTGTGCGCCGTTTTTTACGGACATCCCGGCGTCTTCGTCAACCCTGGCTTACGGGCGCTGGCCAAAGCGCGCGAAGAAGGCTATCGCGCCTACATGACACCCGGCATCTCTACCGAAGATTGCCTGTTCGTGGACCTGGAGCTGGATCCGGCGCAAGCGGGGTGCCAGAGCTACGAAGCCACCGATTTCCTGGTGCGCCCACGCCGCTACGACCCCACCGCGCCGCTTATCCTGTGGCAGGTGGGCGTCATCGGCGTGCCCGGCGTCCCCGGCTCCGAGCCCAACCGCGACGGCCTCGCCGCGCTCGCCGAACGCCTACTGGATCAATACCCGCCCGACCACGACGTCGTCCTATACGAAGCCGCCATCTACCCCGTCTGCGATCCCGTCATCGTGCACACCCCCCTGCACGCTCTACCGGAGGCGTCGTTCCATCCCATCGCCACGCTGTACGTGCCGCCG
>JBMCFH010000218.1:0-5950 GCA_048620455.1 Chloroflexota bacterium
TGGCTGTCGAGGCCCAGGGCGGCAAGATCTGGATCGAGCAGGGCGGCGACAAAGGCGCCGTTCTCTGCCTCACCCTGCCGCTGGCCGAAGCGGCCGCGGATGGTGAGGATGTCGCGGTTTGAACGCCGCTATCAGGCGCTTAGTGCCGCCGCCAGAGATAGACGCCGGTGCTTACCATCGCCAGCGGCAGCAGGGCCAGGATGATCCACAGAGGAGCGGCGCTGCTGGCTGTTGTCTGGCGCAGGGTTACCGCCGTGGGCGTAAAGTTCACGTCCGTACACAAAATAGAATCCTCGCCCACACCATTATCCGCCAGGCTGCCGGCGCGCGCCCGGAAGGAGAAGGCCAGGGCCGTCGCCCCGGGCTCGCAGTCTCCGCCAATGACCTCGCTGCAGAAGTTGTGGATTTCAAACTCCAGATCGGGCCCGCGGCGGCTGGGGGAGGCGAAGACCTCTCCGCTGTAGGTAGCCCCTGTATAGCCGCCTCCCGGCGTGGTGAAATCCGGCTCCTCACCGCTGAAATCTCTGATCTGAAACTCTGTAATGTCGCCCGTGTTAGGAATACCGGCAACCCGTTCGTAGTGCTCGGGTAAATCATCATTGGCGTTGTCACAGCTTTGGTCGATGTCGATGAGCAGGTCGATCGCTTCCGTGCCGCCCAGATCGGGCTGGTCTGTGCCGCCGCGGTCGCTTAGCCAATCTGCTGTGCGTCCGGGATTGCCGTCGCCGTCGGCGTCGCCCGAGATGGCATCATTGGCCATGTTGAAGCCTACGAAAAGTGTATCGCTGGTAGGATCATAGGCGACGCCCACATTTTCGAAATCCCAACCGACGTCGGCCGTGATGCCTTCAGGAAGGCCGACGTCGCCGGCCCCACTACGGTCGGGAAACAACGACGACTCGGGGAAGTCGGCTTCGACGTCGCCGGTGAAGGTAATCGCAACTGCCTGGGCCGGCGCTACAGTCAGTGCGGCAACCACCAACAGAACGATGGTCAAGAGAAGAATGAGAGACTTCATCAATCGGCTCCTTTTGTTACACTGAACGCCCAGTTCTGGCTCCGGTGAGGGTGGGAAGGCAAGATGGTAAGCTACCTTCAGTGTAACTTAGGCGGCTCCGCGGCAAATAGATAGAGGATACAGAAGGTAGATACAATACCGGATACAAGGAGGGTATATAGCTGGGGGGGGCGTGACCGGACTATGTCAGGAGGCCCGGCAAAGCGTCAGGCGCCGGCCAGCAGCCGCCATACCTGGGCCACGAGGAACGTGACGGCAAATCCCAGAAGGAGGGGGAACAGGGTGGCCACGGCCGTCCAACGCTTGCTGCCTGTTTCGCGATAGATGGTGTAAATCGTGGTGCTACAGGGGTTGTGAATCAGGCTGAAAAGCATGAGGTTGACCGCCGTCAGCAGCGTCCAGCCCCCGGCGGCGAAGAGAGCCTGCAGCTGCGTTTGCGATTCCACCTCGAACATCACGCCCGCGCCCTGGCCAATGCCCTCAGCGCCGGTCACCAGGACCGTGAGCATCAACACCGTGGGAATGACAATTTCGTTGGCCGGGATGGCCATGATATAGGCTACCAGAATGACGCCGTTGAGGCCCAGGAGCAGGCCAAACGGATTGAGAAGGTTGATCAGGTGTTCGGCAATGCTGGCGCCGCCCACTTGCAGATTGGCGCTGAGCCAGATGACGGCCCCGGCCGGAAGGGCAAAGACGATCGCGCGCCAGAGGACGAAAATGGTGCGGTCGATGAACGAGGTGTAGAGGGTGGACAATAGCCGCGGGGGCCGGTATGGGGGCAGCTCCAGGCTGAAGGTGGACACCTCGCCCTTTAGCATCGTGCGCGACAGCAACCAGGAGCTGGCAAAGGTGAGCAGCACGCCCAACAGGGCAATGGCGACCACGGCCAGCGCCGAGATCACGCCCGCCAGATAGGCGGGGACGAGCCCGCCGACAAAGAGACTGGCCAGTAAGATCTGCGTTGGCCAGCGGCCGTTACACAGAGCGAAATTATTGGTGAGGATGGCAATAAGCCGCTCGCGCGGGCTGTCGATAATGCGCGTGGCGACCACACCGGCTGCATTGCAGCCAAAGCCCATCATCATACTCAGGGCCTGCTTGCCATGCGCGCCCGAACGTTTAAAAATGCTATCCAGGTTGAAGGCCACACGCGGCAAATAGCCGAAATCCTCTAATAGCGTGAAGAGAGGGAAGAAGATGGCCATCGGCGGCAACATCACGCTGATGACCCAGGCCGTGGACAGGTACATGCCGTCGATCAGCAGGCCATCGAGCCACCACGGCAGTCCGGCGGTGGCCGAGAGTTGCTTCAGCAGCGGGTGACCGTTGTCCAGCAGCAGCGTTGCCAGCCAGCGTGAGGGGACGTTGGCCCCGGCGATCGTAATCCAGAAAACCAGGGTGAAGAGCAAGAACATCAGCAGGAAACCCCAGCGGCGGTTGGTTACAATGCGATCGATGGCGCGGTCCACATCGAAGTGCGGCGGCTTTTCAGGGCGCGTTACGGCGCGGTCGGCAATGCGCGCGGCATCGCTATAAATATCTTCCATTAACTGCTCGTGGAAATCCTGCCCCACCTCCCAGCGCAGCCGTTCTGCGCTGCGCAAGATCTCTTCAGGGGTGATCGCTTCCTGTCTCATTTGGCTTCCTCTGGCTGCGGGCGTGCCTTGCCGGGCGTTTGTGGCCCCTCTGCCATCTGTGTTTCTTCGGCCAACGCCTCTAACTCACCGCTGCGCAGCGCTTCTGCAATGCGCTGGTCGCCATCCAGCAGGCGCAAGGCCACCCAGCGCGCGTTGGGCAGCGACGGGTACAGGGCCTGTAGCTCTGTCACCAGTTGCTCCACGGCCGATTGCAGGGCGCGGCTCTGGCTTTTCACGCGACGTGGTTTGCAGACGCGGGCGCCGGTGGCGACGCCGGCAACGGCCTCGAGCAGCTCGGCCAACCCGCGCCCGTAGCGGGCAGCCGTGGGCACCACGGGCACGCCCAGGTCCTGGGCCAGGCGGCGGGCGTCCACGTCCAGCCCATGGCGCTGCGCCTCGTCCATCAAGTTGAGGCAAATTACGGCGCGGTCGGTGATTTCTAACACCTGCAGCACCAGATTCAGGTTCCGTTCCAGGCGCGTGGCGTCGACGACGACCACCGTTACGTCCGGGCGGCCGAAAAGGAGAAAATTGCGCGCCACTTCTTCGTCGACGCTGGTGGACAGCAGGGAATAGGTGCCGGGCAGATCGACGATCTTATAGCGATGGCCGCCGTAGTTGAAACTCCCTTCGGCGCGCGTCACCGTTTTGCCCGGCCAGTTACCCGTATGCTGTCGCAGCCCGGTGAGGGCGTTGAAGACGGTGCTTTTGCCGGTGTTGGGGTTGCCGGCAAGGGCCACCACGTAATCCCATTCGCCTGTATCCACGCCCAACCGCTGTAGATGGTCGGCGCGGTGTGCGGGACAGGTGTGGCACGGTGTGTCTCTAGTTCCCTTGTCAAGGGTCATGGTGCGGCTCCTTGGTGCGCGACTTCCTGGCAGCGACGTACGCGAACCAGGGCGGCCTGTTCCCGGCGCAGGGCGATGAGTGCGCCGCGGATGCGGTAGGCGGTGGGATCATCCCCCGCTGCGCTGCGCAACTCAGCCGTGATCATGGTTCCGGGCAGGATGCCAAGGTCCAGAAAGCGGCGGCGCTCGGCCCCGCGGCAGGCGGGCGATAGGCCGACGACCCGGCCCGACTCACCCGGCTGCAGGTGCGCCAGGCTCTCTACGCCTTCGTCTCCGTCGTCGTGTGACTCTGGCAGCGGCGCGACCGAAACATTGCCGGCGACGATCGGCGCCAGAACGTGCTCGTTTCCTTCACTTAGAAAGCGAACGCGCGCCGGGGTCGATTCCAGCACGCGCAAGACCATGCCCGGATGGACGCCACTGGCCAACAATTGCGCGTAGACGATCTCGGGTTCGTCTTCAATGTGAACGACGCGCAGCGGCCGGTTCAGGGGCGCCGTGCTCAACGGCTTGCCGTCGTGGGCCTGCAGCCGGCCGGCCGAAGTGGGGATGGGATCGCCATGCGGATCGTGGGTGGGATGGCCCAGGGCCGCGGCGAGTTGGTCGGCTTCTTCCAGCGAAATAAAGTGCTCGCGAAAATCGGCGCGCTCGTGCCATTCTTGCTGTTCGAAGCCGGTCTCGTCGGCCAGATAGCGCTCCCAGAGCCGGTGGGCGCGGATGATGTGTATGGCCGACGTCTGGCCCTGCGGCGTGAGGTGGATTCGGCCACCAGAGACCTCCGACAGGCCATCTTCCTCCAGGCTCTGCAGCAGGCGTACGGCTTCGTCCCGGCTGAGGCGCAGGGCGCCGGCCAGGCCGTCGACGGTGGGCGTCGTGCCCTCTAACTCGCATTTGTATAGGTGTTTGAGCGCATCCTCGCGCCGCACGCGCTTGCTGTCTGCGCGGGCCGTGCGCCAGCGGTCCCAGAGACCGCGTTCTGGCCGAAAAAGTAACCAGAAAAGGCCGGCTCCCACAGCGGCAAGAAGAAGGGTCAACAGTGGATCGGGCATTGTTTAACCCATAGCAAAAAGTGTTTTAGTTACTTCAAATAAATTTTACCACTCACGAATGGCAGAATCAAGCATCACTGGCGCGGCGCTCGGTGCCCGGCCGCGCCAGGCTCCTTTTATTTCATGGAACGACCGGTTGTGCGAACGGTAGGTGAATTAGCCGGCGTTGCCGGTCGTACCGGGCGCAGATTCAGGGGCGCAGTGTGGGGGCGTCACTGGGCGGGCTGCCAGAAGGTGGTTCCCGCTCAGCCGTCGTCAGGCGGGCGCTATACTGCCGTTTCAACCACTGGCTGAGGCCGTCGAGGCCGGGAAAGAGCACGCGCTCGGTAATATTGGCCTGATCCAGTTTGTCGCGCACTTCCCACTTCAGCCCGGCGGGGATGATAATCTTGCGCACCAGATGCGGGTGGTTTTCCAGCCAGACCGCCAGGTCCGCTTCGGGATTGGACATCAGGGAGAAGAGGGCGTACTGGTTGACGATGCGGTCGTCGAGCGAAGGCGGTTCAAAGAAAACGACGAAGAGCGAGTCGGACAGGGCGTCCAACGCCGGGAGGGAGTCTACGACCTGGCCCAGCATTTCCACGGTAAACACGCCGGCGCCTTCTTCTTCCACCGCCGCCTTGAGACGGTCCGGCAGCAAGGCGCGGGCCTTGATGTAATTTACCATCCACACGATGCTATCTTCATCGTAGGTGTCGGTGTCGGACGTGGCGAAGTGCAGGGCCACAAGCGGCGAGTAGCTCCAGTCCAGCATGCGCGTGGGCAGCCCGTGGTGCTTGGCCAACGAGAGCCAGTGCCAGATGCTATCCTGGTCTACGAGGTTCAGTCGCGCGTATTTGCGAAAGTTGCGCACCAGGTGGCGCTCCATGCTGGCAAAGTCGCCGCCCAGCCGGTGCAGGGACGTTTCCAGCCCGCGCCCGCTGCGCGTCAGCCCGCGAAAGGCGTAGGGCGAGCGATAGCGCTCGATGTCCGGTCGCCATGACTCGGCGTAGAGTAGTTCCTGCAGGTGGGTCCAGCTGTTGGCTGTGAACTCGTCCATGTCTTGTCTCTCTGGTTAGCGGCTGAAGCGTTCCTCTTTCCAGGGATCGGCGTCGTTATGATACCCTGCCTGCTCCCAGAAGCCCGGTTGGTCGTTGGCGCGGAACTCCAGCCCGCGCAGCCACTTGCCCCCTTTCCAGAAGTAGGCCGACTTCTCCTCGCTGCGGTCGGGCAGGGTGCCCACTACCACGCGCAGCGGGTAGCCGTGGTCGCGCTCCAGCGGTTTGCCGTCAAAGTGTGTTGCCAGCAGCACGTTGGGCAGCAGCATGACGTCCAGAGGCAGGTTCGTCGTGTAGTTGTAATCGCAATGCTGAATGATGTAGTTGGCCTGGGGCCGGGGTCGCACGATGCCTTCGT
>JBMCFH010000219.1:0-5908 GCA_048620455.1 Chloroflexota bacterium
ACGACGAGGGAAAGGCAAGAGTGGGCGTTTTTGGCATCGGGCTGGCGGCGTATTGGCCGCAGTTCGAGGGGCTGAAGGAGCGGCTGGAAGGATACCAGCAGGATGTGGAGGGACGGTTGCGGGAGATGGGCGCGGAGGTGGTGTCGGCGGGGCTGGTGGATACGGCGCCGGCGGCGAAGGAGGCGGGGGACCTGTTTGCGCGGGAGAACGTGGACCTCATGATCTGTTACGTGGGCACGTATGCCACGTCCTCGCAGGTGCTGCCGGCGGTGCAGCGGCGGCAGGCGCCGGTGCTGGTGCTGAACTTGCAACCCTCGCCGGCGTTGGATTATCCCAACACGGATACGGGGGAGTGGCTGGCCCATTGCAGCGCCTGTTGCGTGCCGGAGATTTCGAACGCGTTTACGCGGAGCAATGTGGCGTTTAACGTGGTGTCGGGGTTGCTCTATCCGGCGGACGGCGGCGCGGGGCGCTATTATACGCGCGCCTGGGAGGAGATTGCACAGTGGGTGGAGGCGGCAAACGTGATGCGCCAGCTCAATTACAGCCGCATCGGCTTCCTGGGCCACACGTACCCGGGTATGCTGGACATGTACTCCGATTTCACCATGCACCACGCGCAGCTGGGCACGCACGTGGAGGTGCTGGAGATGGACGACCTGCACGAGCGGGTGCAGGCGGCGACGGAGGAGGAGATCGCGGCCAAGATCGCGAAGATTGAGGAGACGTTCACCATCGCCGATCCGGGCCGGGACAAGATTTCGATGCCGGTGACGGACGAGGCGCTGCAGTGGTCGGCGCGGGTGGCGGTGGGCCTAGACAGGCTGGTGAACGATTTCGACCTGAATGGGCTGACGTACTATTACCGGGGGCTGAACGGCAACGCCAACGAGGAGTTGGGGGCCAGCCTGATCGTGGGCAATTCGCTGCTGACGGCGCGGGGGGTGCCGGCGTCGGGTGAGGGGGATCTGAAGACGTGTATGGCGATGTTGATCATGGACCGGCTGGGCGCGGGTGGCTCTTACACGGAATTCTACGCCATGGATTTCGTGGATGAGTTTGTGCTGATGGGGCACGATGGGCCGGGGCACGTGGCGATCAGCGACCAGAAGCCCTTGCTGCGCGGTCTGGGCCTGTTCCACGGCAAGCGGGGGTATGGGCTGTCGGTGGAGTTCAACGTGAAGACGGGGCCGGTGACGATCCTGGGCATGACGCAGACGGCGGATGGGCGGCTGAAGATGCTGGCGGCGGAGGGGGAGTCGCTGCCGGGGCCGCGGTTGGAGATCGGGAATACGAATTCGAGGCTGCGCTTTGGGCTGGATCCGGCGGAATTTATGAACCGCTGGGCGCAGGAGGGACCGACGCACCATTGCGCGCTGGGGGTGGGGCATCAGGTGGGACGCATCCGGAAGCTGGCGCGGTTGATGGGGTTGGAGTTGGTGGTGGTGGGGTGAGTGGACGGGTTGACAGGTTGCAGGTTGGCGGGTCGGGCGTGTGAGAAATCCGATTTTTCAAAAAAATCGGATTTCTGGTCTTCGGGCGGTCAGCCGCCGCCGGTGTGGGCCAGGGTCTGCAGGACGGCTTTGAGAATGAGTTGGTGTCCGTCGGGGGCGGGGTGCAGGCCGTCGAGGTAGAGGGCGGGGTCGGGAGTGAGGGTGAAGCGGGGCATGAGGTCGACGAGGGCGTGGTCGTGCTCGGCGGCGATCTGGCGCACGATGGCGGCGAAGGCTTCCAGGTTGGCGTTGTCCCAGCTTAGCTGCATGGTCTGAAAGTCGGGGTTTTCGGCGAGGACGTCGGGGACGACGGGGGTGGGGGTGAGCAGGACGACCCGCGCGTCCTGGGCTTCAAAGGCCTGGACCATGGCGCGCAGGTTGGCTTCGTATTCTGCAGCGGAGACGAGCGTTTTGGCCTGGGGGCCGCCGAACTGTTTGCAGTCGTTGACGCCGTACTTGACGAACACCCATTGCGGGCGGCGCGGCAGGTATTGGGTGAAGGTGGCTTCCAGGCCGTGGGTGGAGGTGTAGCCGGACTGGGCGCCGTTAATGACGGTGATGTCCTTGGCATCATGGTGCGCGGCGATCATGCTCTGCAGCAGGCGGGCGTAGCTGTAGAGGTAGGTGGTGATGGAGTCGCCCAGAAAGAGAACGGTGTCGCCGGGGGCCAGAGGCCAGGCGTCGAATGCAGATTGTATCTCGTCGTGGGCCAACAGCCGCTGGGCTACGGCGCGCACCTGGGTCTGGACGGCCTGGCGATAGGTGGCGACGGTGGCGGCGTCGGCGGCGAAGATGGCGGCCTGGGCCAGGGGCGGTACTTCCAGGCCCAGGGCGGTGGGGACGCAGTGGGCGTTGAAGTCGATGAGAAAGGTGGTGTCGGCGGGGAGCTGTTTATTCATGGTGTAAATAGTGTAATGGAATTTAATGGTGGTGTCGATGGGCGGTGGTTCAATTTTTCAACCTTTATTAACCAGTGGCCTCCCGCCTGGCGTGGGCGGCGCGGGCGACGGCGCGCACGCCGCGTAGGGTCAGCTCTGCCAGGAGGCACAGTTCATCGGGCGTCAGGGGGTTTTGGGAGGAGTAAGCGAGTAGCCCATACAGCCTGACGCGCATCTCGGCGATGCGCGCGTCGAGGGGCCGACCGGCGGCTTCCAGGGATTCCAGTAGGGCCAGGGCCTGGGGATCCAGGTGCCGGCGGATGCGGTAGAATCCGTGTCGCAATCTGGGGTGGTTCTGTGGATCGGCGTGCAGCCAGCACAGTTGCTTTTCCTGATCTGTGGCCCAGTGTTGGCAGCGTTGGCCGTGGCGGTTGCGGGCGGTGCAGCGGCGTTCGGAATCGGGCAATGGATAGTGGATTTCGGGGGCGTGGACGGGGCACAAGGGGTTTTCGCGCCTCTCGTGTGAGCGCAGGGCCCAGTGCGGACAGCGCTCGCCGTTGGCGGTCGTCGCCGTGCAGCGCCGCTCGCCCAGTTGCGGCAGTCGAGGCTCTGCGGGCGCGTGCGCGCGGCACAAGGGTTGGCCCCACTGCTCCTGGCTGTCCAATGTGGCCCACTTGCGGCAGCGCTCGCCGTTGGCGGTCAGCGCCGTGCATTGTCGCCCGGCGTCGGCGTCGACCTGGTCGGGCTGGCGGCAGCGACCCTGGTGGGCAGCGCATAGGGGTGTGTCGGCGTCTCCGTGCGGGTCCCGCGTGTGCGGCATGGCCCAACTGCGGCAGCGCCTGCCGTCGTTGGTCCGGGCCTGACAGCGGTCGCGCTCTCGGGTGGGCCGCAAGGCGCCGGCATGGGCGGCGCAGAGCACGCGGCCGAAGGGTTGCTCGCCGTTGCGCATTCCCCAATTTTTGCAGCGCCCGCCATCCCGGCGCCGCGCTACGCAGCGCCGGTCGGTCTCCTGGGGCTTCAGCCGCCCGGCGTGCACGGCGCACGTGGTTTCGGCGGCCATTGCCCATTGGGCGCAGCGTTCCCCGGCGGCGGTGCGCGCGGTGCAGCGGCGCTTCCCTTGCGCCGGCAGCGCGCCTGCACTATGTACGTGACACAACGGGGGCTGAGTGCGCCTCCGCGCCCAACTGGAACAGCGCCGCCCGCCTTTGGTCAGGGCGCTACATTGTCGCTTATGTGGATTGCGTGGCATGGTTGCCTCCATTAGGGGCCGGCCCCTTGTGAAATGGTTTGACCATGACCGCGCCGCTCCGCCGCCGGCGTGCACAGACATACCTATTTTAGCAGAGGTGGGGGGTGGGGATCACGTGAGGATGTACTCTACTAAGGGGGTGGACAGGATGGGCGGGATGGTGGGATTGGGCGGGTTGCCCTATGGGTCCTTTCTGTTCGGCTTTTACCAGGGCGAAAACCGGATAGAATAGGAAGGGATCGTACCAGAGGAAACAGGACAGTGGGCTAAGGCAGCGAAACAATGGGATCCGTGGGCATGCCAGTTCTCAATCCTATCTACCGCGCATGCTTACCCCTCCTCAATTGGTAGCTGAAGAGGCAGGGTTGATGGTTTATGGTGACTGAGCACATTTTTACGACGGGAGAATAATTCCTCAAGAAAACTGGTTGACTCGCACACACCAGGATTAGGTATAACTCTTGGATTCAACCTCAATGCAACAACTTCTTCTTGAAGGCGAATCTCTTACAGTTGAGTTTAAGAGTGATCGTGGGCCATTAAGTGATGATGAACTCGTGGATGCCGTAGTTTGTATGGCGAACGGCGACGGTGGAGTGCTTCTGCTGGGAGTTGAAGATGACGGTCAGGTAACAGGATTACATCGCACTCACCAGACCAGCCCGGAAATGTTGGCAGGATTCTTGGCAAGCCGAACTGTGCCACCGGTAAGCGTTGGCGTTGATTTTCAACCGTTCAGTTCGGCCAAAAGTGATCATATAGTTGCCATTTTAACAATTCCATCAAGCTCACAAGTTGTAGCAACTAGTGACGGCAGGACTCGCATTCGTTATTTGGACAGTCAAGGACAACCAGGCTGTCGCCCGTTATATCCAAACGAGTGGTTTAGTTGGCAGAGTGGTCGTGGACAAGTGGATGTAACTGCTCAGCCGCTTCGGCTTGCCAGCTGGGAAGACTTGGATCCGTTGGAGTTCGTCCGTTTACGTAGGATGATTGAAGAGTTCCGCGGTGATGCAACGCTTTTACAATTAAGCGATCTGGAACTGGCACGAGCTTTGGGATTGATAACGGGTGAAGAGGAAGACATTTATCCTACCTTCGCCGGATTGCTCTTGGTAGGCCGCGAGCAGGCACTCCGCCAGCATTTGCCAGCGCACGAGGTCGCGTTTCAGGTGTTGCATGGCGATGACGTGATGGTGAACGACTTTCACCACTGGCCACTGTTACGAATTGTTGAACGTCTTCTTGAAGCATTTGAGGTTAGGAATGAGGAGCGTGAGTTGACAAAAGGACTATTCCGCATCGGCATTCCAGCCTACGATCCGCGTGCATTTCGTGAAAGTGTAAATAATGCACTGGTACATCGTGACTACCGTCTCTTAGGTGCTGTCCACGTGCAGTTACGCAGTGACCGCATTATTGTTAATAATCCTGGTGGATTTGTTGCAGGGGTTCGTCCTAATAATCTTCTATCTATTGGTCCTCGGCGCCGCAATCCACGCCTGGCAGATTGCTTCAAGCGCATTGGTTTGGTAGAACGCACCGGCAGAGGAGTAAACATCATTTTTCGTGGCCAACTTCGCAATGGTCGTAGACCTCCAAGTTATGCTGCAAGTACCGAGGCGGCAGTTAGCCTAACACTTTATGGAGGTCCAGCTGACCTGGATTTTGTTCAATTGATTGTTAACGAGGAAAATGAGCTTAACAGAAGTTTGACAGTGAGTGAGCTACTTATCCTCGACTACGTTCGTCGGGAACGCGAGCTCAATACTCATGCTGCGGCGGAGTTAATTCAACGGCCAGAACCTGAAGCGCGGACAGTCCTTGAAACATTGGTCGAGACCGGTCTTCTTGAGCGTCGAGGGGCCACCCGTTCTCGAATATATCTCCTGAGTGCTACTGTGTACCGAGAACTCGGACAACCGTCAGCGTACGTTCGCACTCGTGGCTTTGACCGCCTCCAAATGGAACAGATGATCGACCAGTATGTACGGGCTCACGGGCGCATCACCCGAAGTGACGTTATAGAACTCTGTCGGGTCTCTGAGTGGCAAGCCAGCTATCTCCTGCGCAAGCTAGTCGAAGCAGACGTGTTGACATTAGTTGGTATGGGTCGTTACGCTTACTATATCAGTGCGGAAACTAAGAATAACTAGTGTTTAACTAGGAATTCCTAGTTAAACACTAGTAAACCTTAGTAGTGACATCGTTCGGTTGTCCCTCGCGAGCGCCTCTAAGCTGAGATTCGACAGTTGTCAGAATCCAATTCATTGTGGTGCCTCCGAGGG
>JBMCFH010000220.1:0-5900 GCA_048620455.1 Chloroflexota bacterium
ACGTTGCCATGCTCATCATTCAGGATCTGCCGGCCAGTCAGATCAGACCCTCCGCTGCAGCGTTGGCAGCGGAAGAGCGAAGCGCAGACAACGGGCGGCGCATGCCCACGGGCACAGCGCCCGAACAGGCATCCGCTCGCACCGCATAGGGCACATTCCATAGGAATATGAAGAAAGTCAGCTCTTCATGTGCTGAACGCCACTATCGCCACCCCGTCAGCTTTTCCTATGCTGATAACAGGTGCGCATTATCATATGTGGCCCGTTGGACAGCGTTCGGTCACTCCAGGGGCCAAGGCGGTAGCCATGGCATCAGTAGAAACCGATGGTCTGGAGCTTTCAGCCCTTGACAAGATTCGACAGGCGGAGGCAGAAGCGGCGCGTAGCATAGCCGCGGCGCGCGAGAAAGCGGAGCGACAGGTAGACGCTGCACGCCGCCAGGCGCAGCAACGGCTGGAAGAGGCGCAAAAGGAGGGGGAGCGCGAGGCCCGGGAACATTATACGCGAATCGTTTCCGCAGCAGAGGTAGAAGCGCGCAGCATCCGTGCGCGCGCCAGAGACCGCGCGCGCCGGCTCCGGGCTCGCGGCAGTCGAGAGGTAGAGAGCGCCGCGCGCAAGGTCGTCGACTTCGTTGCCGGGATTGAGGAGCACGACCAATGAACGTGACCATGCTGCCCCTACAGATTATCGGCCTTAAACAACAGCTCCCAGATCTACTTCCCACACTGCGCGCGCTCGGCTGCGTGCAGATAGACGACATCTCCGACACCCCTGAAATTTCGGCGCGTCCGCTGTCGCTGGACAGGAAGACGCAGCGCCATCAGGAACAACTGAGTTATCTCGTAGCGCGCATAGAAGGCTTGCTGGAAACGCTGCAGCCCTTTAGCGACCAGCCCCAGCCCTGTTATGAACCAAGCTGTTATGCCGAAGCCCAGAAACAGGTAGAAGCGCTCTTACCCGTCGTCCAGCGACTCTCCACGCGTCGCGACGAACGAAACGCGGAACTGGCGTCCCTGCCCCGCTACGAGACAACCCTGCGCCGGCTGCTGCCAATGACCCCGTCAGCAGCCGCCAGCGCCGAAAACATGACCGTGGGCATCCTCATTGACAGGGCACACATCGGCCTGTTGGAATCGATTGGGCGGCGCATCCTGGAGCTGACCGCGGGGCGCGCTGAGCTGGCTGCCGGCGACGTCGACGCCAGCACACGGGCCATGCTCGTTGTCTTTCCTCGCGAGTTCGCCTCAGATGTGGAAGGCGTGCTGGGTCAGGAGGACGTGGCGCGGCTGCGGCTTCCAGAACGGCTCGGCGCGGGCCCGCCCGACGCTATGCTGGCTGAGCTCCAGCGCCGCCAGCGCCAGATTCCCGAGGAAATCGCCGAGATCGAAAGCCAGCTGCAGCAACTGGCGGAAGAGTGGGGAAGCCGTCTGCTGGGTTGGCGGGAAGCGCTGCGCGAAGAGATCGATATGAACCGCGTGTTGGGCAACTTTGGCGAGACCGATGCCACCTTTGTGATTATGGGCTGGCTCCCCGCCGCTGATCTCCAGCGGGTAACGACTGCCCTGCACGAGGAGTTAGGCGAGACAATCGTTGTCCAGCCGCTGCCCATGACTACCGAGCTGCGCCAGCGCGCCCCCGTCATTCTGGATAACCCCGCCCTGGCGCGGCCCTTCGAGAGCCTCGTCTCTCTACTCTCACTCCCCCGCTATGGCCACATCGATCCCACGCGCCTGATGGCGCTCTTTATGCCCATCTTCTTCGGCATGATTCTGGGCGATGTGGGCTACGGCGTGCTTCTTCTCCTGCTGACCCTGGTCGCCCTACGCAAAGCGCGATCCGGAGTCTTCCGCGATATCCTGATCGTGCTGGCTATGGGCGCCGGCTGGTCCATCCTCTTTGGTTTTCTCTTTGGCGAGCTGTTTGGCACGCTGGGCGAGCAGCTTGGCATGCACCCCCTGTGGTTCGACAGGGCCAGTGCTGAGCACGTCTCCTCGCTCTTGATTCTGACCCTGGTCGTGGGCGCGGCTCACGTAGGCCTGGGCCTGCTGCTGGGTTTGTGGGACGCCATCAAAGAACGCAGCCGCAGCCACCTCCTGGAGCGAGGCGGCATGCTCGTTGGCCTCATCAGCCTCTTTTTCGTCGCCGGCGCGCTGGCCAATCTCCTACCTGAGGGCTTTCTGACCCCGGCCATCGCCGGCGTCATCGTGGGCATTGCCCTCTTGGGCAGTTCCCTGGGCTGGCTCGGTCTCCTGATGGGCCCGATCGAATTTATCGGCCTCGTGGGCAATATCCTTTCCTACCTGCGTATTGCGGCCATCGGCCTGGCCTCCGTCTACCTGGCCTCCGTAGCCAACGACGTGGCAGGCTCCCTGGGCAACATAATCGTCGGCCTCATCGTGGCCATCCTGATCCACGCCCTTAACCTGGCCCTGGGCGCCTTCAGCCCCACCATTCACAGCCTGCGCCTCCACTATGTAGAATTTTTCCGCAAGTTCTACGAAGGCGGCGGCCGACCTTACCAACCTTTCAAAAGCAAATTAGCAAAAGCCGACAACCAATAAGGAGAACCTCATGGAAATTGGACTTGGAACCGGATTGACAGCCATTGGCGCCGGATTGGCGGTCGGATTGGCCGCCATCGCCACAGGCATTGCCCAGTCGCGCATTGGCTCTGCTGGCGCAGGCGTCATCGCCGAAAAACCAGAGGCCCTGGGCCCGATCATTTTGCTGGTCGCCATCCCCGAAACAATGGTCATTCTAGGCTTCGCCGTATCGGCCATGATCTTGCTGTTGGGCGGCTAGCATGAGTCTGCAGGCCATCCTGGACGCCATTCAGGAATCGAGCGCAGCGGAAGTGCAGGCTATCGAGCGTGAGGCACAGGCGCAGGCCGAGGAGCTGTTGCAGGCCACCCGACCACGGGCGGAGAAAATACGCCAGGCGCATAAGAATCGCGCAACGCGAGCCGCACAACGCGAGCGGGCGCGCATCATCCACCATGCGCGGTTGGAAAGCCTCTGCACCACCGGCGACGCGCGCCAGGAGCTGATCGACGAGACGCTGCAACGCGCGTCCGAGCGCCTCGCCGCCATGCGTTCAGCCCCCGACTACGCCCAACTGTTCCGGCGCCTGCTGCAAGAGGCGCTGCAGGCGCTGAATACGTCCGTTGACGACGTGGCGCACTGCCGGCTCAGAGCTGACCCGCGCGACCGGCAGCTGCTGGACCCGCTGCTCGACGACCTGGGCCTGGCGCTGCAAGTTGACTACGATCTGGATTGCTGGGGGGGCGTGATGGCCTGCAGCGTGGGCGAGCACATACTCGTGATAAACACCCTGGACTCGAGATTTGATCGCGCAAATCAGTTCCTGCGCCGTTCGCTGGCGGCTCGACTGCCCGGCGAACTGAAGGAGGACGAATCACGACTGGCTACGATTACGGAAATGCCCGACTGAGGGCAATGAGGTCGCGGTTGCTGACCGGCAGCGAGTTGGAACAGATGACCGCGTCCGCCGACATCCAGGCGCTCATTGCCGCGCTGGCGCATACACCTTATGGACCGTCCATCGAGAAGGCCCTGGTGCGCACCGGCGGCATTGAGTGTGTGACCCTGGCGCTACGCCTGGATCTGGAAAAGACGGTAAACAACGTGACCAGTTACTTTACCGGTCGCGCGGCGGACACTGTTGCCGTCGTCCTGGGCAGCTATGATGTGGCTAACCTGAAAGCAATCCTGCGTGGGCTGGTTCATGGCCATCCCACCCGCGAAATCCTCGATGCCCTTGCGCCACTGGGCACGATGGCGCACGACTTTCTCGTCGAGCTGAGCCGTGCGCCGGACGTCCGCGCAGCAATTGACACCCTAGCCAGCGCCCGCTCGCCCCTGGCCCAACCGTTACTGCAACTCCGCGCCTCACGACCATCACTGACGATTGTGGAGATGGAGCTGAGTCTGGACAAATGGTATTTCGCGCAGGCGCTGGACCACGCACAGGCCGAGAGTGGCGCGAATGGCACTCTGGTTCAGGCACTGCAGCAGGACGTCGATTTGCTCAACATCATTACCGTTTTGCGCCTGGTCCACGCGCCCGACGAGCGGCGCCGGCTGCAGGATTCACTGGACGCAGGCGACGCGACGCGCTTGTTCCTGCCCGGCGGCTCACTCTCGCCCCAGACGCTACAGCACGCGGCCGAGGAGACCACGGTCGCCGCTGCCATCGACGTCCTGGAAGCGACGCGCTATGGTCCGCCGCTGATCCGTAGCCTGCCCCTGTACCAAAGAGCGGGCCGGCTCAGCGTCTTTGAGGAACAGTTGCACAGGTATCACCTCAGGTGGCGCATACAGCAAATCACTCGTGATCCGCTGGGCCCTGGCGTGCTTCTCGGATATCTGCCGCTGAAACAAAATGAAGTAAGAAATCTGCGCTGGATCGCCGGTGGCATCTATCTGGGAATGGAGCCCGCCGCTATCCAGGAAGAGCTGGTGTTCGTTCCATGAGCCGTTTACTGATCATTACCAGCCCCTTCCTCGTTCCTGGCTTTCGCCTCGCCGGGGCCGACGCCTATGGCGCTGAGGATCCTGAAACAGCCGAAGCGCTCATCAGCGGCTGGCTGGACGCAGGCGAGTCTGGCCTGCTGGCCGTAGATGAAGGGATTCTGGAAACAATATCACCGGAAATCGTCGCCCGTTTGCGGACCGCCGAGCGGTTGCCCTTTCTGGCTATTCCCGGAGTCAGCGCTACCGTCTCAGATGCCACCCGCCGCGCGCGCACCGCACAAATGATCCGGCGCGCCGCCGGCTTTCACATCACATTCCGAGGTGAAGAGTAATGACCAGAAACGGGAACCGGCAGGGCGACATCATCCGCATCGCAGGACCGGTCATAAGCGCCCGCGGACTACACGGGGTGCGTCTCTACAACGTTGTGCGCGTGGGAACAGCAGGGCTCGTTGGTGAAGTGATCCGCCTCAGCGGCGATAGCGCCACCATCCAGGTCTACGAAGACACCTCGGGCATCCGCGTGGGCCAGCCGGTGGTCGACAGCGGCTCGCCCCTGGTGGCCCACCTGGGGCCGGGCCTGCTGGGCCAGGTATACGACGGTCTGCAACGACCATTACAGAGCCTGGCCGAACTTACCGGCAACTTCATCCGGCGCGGCGCCGATCCCCCGTCGCTGCCCCCAGAGCGCAAGTGGACCTTCCAGCCGCTGGTACGCCCCGGCGCCATTGTCGGCGCGGGCGATGTACTGGGCGTCGTTGCCGAATCACGCACCATCGAACACCGTATTATGGTCCCCCCCGGCAGAAGCGGGCGCGTCCTGGAGATTGAAGAAGGTGCGCTTCGCGGCACAGACATCATCGCTCGACTGGAAGCGATGGACAACCATCAGACTCAGCAGTGGGATCTCACCCTGAACCAGCAATGGCCCGTGCGCCAGCCGCGACCTTACGAGGAGCAGCTGGATCCCCGCGAGCCGCTGCTGACAGGGACGCGCATCATCGACGCCCTCTTCCCCGTTGCCAGGGGTGGTTCCGCCATCATTCCCGGCGGCTTCGGCACGGGTAAGACCGTGGCCGAACAAAGCCTGGCCCGCTGGGCCGACGCGGACGTCGTGGTCTACGTAGGCTGTGGCGAGCGCGGCAACGAAATGACCGAGGTGCTGGAGGAGTTTCCCCAGTTGCAGGACCCGCGCACCGGCGCGCCGCTCATGGAACGCACCGTGCTCATTGCCAACACCTCCAACATGCCCGTCGCTGCGCGCGAGGCCAGTATCTACACCGGCGTCACCATTGCCGAATACTACCGCGATATGGGCTACGATGTGTTACTGCTCGCCGACTCTACCTCCCGCTGGGGCGAGGCCCTGCGCGAAATCTCCGGGCGGCTGGAGGAAATGCCCGGCG
>JBMCFH010000221.1:0-5892 GCA_048620455.1 Chloroflexota bacterium
CTTTTCCTGAAAGAGCTCTCGTGAATCCGGCCGGGCTCACGTTATTTGTGCAAAACGGCGAGTAGTATAGCAGCAAAAAGGAGAAACGCCGATAATAAGGGCGATTCAAGAATCTGGTGGAAGAACGGCGCAATGCGCTGAGTGTGTCGTACGGTGAAGCGGTTGAATGAGTATGAACGGTAAACCAACCCTGACTAAGGTTGTCCTGGCGGCGCTCTTGCTCTCCCTGGCGCTGGCTTCGTGCTCGGGAGACAATACGCTGGCTGAGACTACCGGGCCACCGGCAACGGCGGCTGTCACGGCAACGACGACCCCGTTGCCTGCCACGCTGATCGCGTCGCCCGTCGCCGAAGAGGAGCCCACCTCTACGGCGACGCTCACACCGTTTGCGCCACCGGATCTGGCTTATCTGGCTGCGGCGTTCGAGGAAGCGCTGGTGGGGTTTGAGGGCATTGCCAGCTATGAGGTAATCGACCTGCAAAGCGGAGCGTCTGTCGGCCACAACGCTCATCTGGCGATTTCCGGGACCAGCCTGGTCAAGATTCCGATTCTGGTGGAAACGTACCGCGTCCTTGACGACGAGCCCACGCCGGCCCAGACGCGACTGATCACGGAAACGGCCACATTGTCAGGTAACTATACGGCCAACCTGTTGCTGGAACTGATCGCCGGCGGGCCCAATCCATTTGCCGGCGCGGAGGTGGTCACCAACTCACTGCGCCGGCTGGGGCTATTTAACAGCTTCATCGCCGTGCCCTATGACGAGGAGCCCCGCCCGGCCTACATGCCAACCTATCTGACGCCAGCCAATCAGAACAACGAGCTTTCGACAAATCCTGATCCCAGCATGCAGACCACGGTTCACGATCTGGCGTACCTGCTGCAGATGATTTACGAGTGTTCTCAGGGAGGTGGCCTGTTGCTGGACGTATTCGCCGGGGAGGTGACGGCGAGGGAGTGCACGGCGGTGCTGGAGGCGATGCAGGCGAATAAGATCGAGGCGCTGCTTGAGGAGGGGGTGCCCGACGACGTGCCTTTGGCGCACAAACACGGCTGGGTCGGCGATACCCACGGCGACGCCGGCATCGTTTTTGCCGGAGAGCACCCCTACGTGATCGGCGTGGCTCTGTACCGGACGGGCTGGCTAGAGTGGGCAGACAGCACGGAGGTTATGGCCCGCCTGTCACGGCTGGCGTACGAACATTTCAGCAATCCGTCGGCCTACCCGGCATCGTTGCTGGCGACGCCGCCGGCGAGTCTGGGGTTTCAGGCCACAACGCCTACGGCTACGCCCGAATTGCCTCGCGTCATCGTGTCCGGCACCGGCGGCGCCGGCCTCACCGTGCGTGATACGCCGGGAGGCGCTGAACAAACTGTATTGCCAGAAGGCACCTATGCCTATCGCGCGACGGAGGAGCAGGTGACATTAAACGGGTTCGATTGGATCAGCGTGCTTGCCCCCGACGGCGCCCGCGGTTGGGTGGTTTCCGATTACGTGCGAGAGCCATAGGTCCCCACAACATCTTTCTTCCAACCTAAAAATAGTCCTTGACACACCGCTCCTTTTCTGTATACTGATTTAGGCTAACCTAAAAAATTTAGTATGACTGCTTAAATTCGAAATTGGGCAGGTAAAGAAAAGTGAGTGAGTTGGCGACGCAATCGACGCAAGATTATCTCAAAGTAATCTTCGAACTGTGCCGCGCGGACGGTCGAGCCAGTACCGGGCAGATCGCAGAGCGGCTGGACGTCACGCCGGCTTCGGTTACGGGGATGCTCAAGAAGTTAGCCGAGAGCGACCCGCCATTGCTGGAGTACCGCCGGCACCGCGGGGCGGTATTGACGGAGGCGGGCGAGCGAATGGCATTGGAAACGATTCGCCGCCACCGTCTCCTGGAGCTATTTCTGCATGAAGCGCTGGATTATGGTTGGGATGAAGTTCACGACGAGGCCGATCGGCTGGAACACGCTATTTCGGACGCATTGGGCGAACGAATCGCCCGCTGGCTGCGCGATCCAGCGCACGATCCCCACGGCGATCCCATCCCATCGCGAGACCTTCAATTACCGGAGTCCGACACGATGCCATTGGATGAAGTTCAGCCGGGGCAGGACGCGGTTATCAGCCGCGTTCACGATCGGGATCCGGAGTTGTTGCGCTATGTAGAAGAATTATCGCTAACGCCAAGTGTGGCCATTAAGGTGTTGGCGCCACTGCCATTCTCCGATCACGTGCGCGTGCAGCGGGCGGAGGATGGCGAAGCCGTCGACATCAGCGCCGCCGTCGCTCAACACATACACGTGCGCTTGCCCCAGGATGGGCCGGTCGCACCTTAGCTGAGAAACCATGTTTTGGAGGTAATGAACGTATATGCGCAAGACAATACTTATTTCACTGATTCTTCTGTCGCTCATGCTGGCTGGCTGTGGCGAGGCCAGCGGAAGCGACACCGATCTTTCGGAAAGGCAGATCCAGGTCGTAACGACCATTGGCATGATCACAGATATTGTGGAAAACGTGGGCGGCGAGCGGGTGACCGCTGTGGGTCTGATGGGACCCGGCGTTGACCCCCACCTGTACTCTGCCAGTGAGGGGGACGTGGCGCGGTTGCGCAACGCCGACGTCATTTTCTACAACGGCCTGCATCTGGAAGCGCAAATGGCGAACGTTCTGGAGCGGATGGGGCAGACCGACGTGGTTACCGTTGCCGTCACAGACGGCATCGACCGCAGCGAGCTGCTCGCGCCGCCGGAGTTCGAGGGCGCTTACGATCCGCACGTCTGGTTCGACGTCACGCTGTGGATGGTGGCAACGGAAGCGGTGCGCGACACGCTGATCGAGCTTGATCCGGCACACGCCGACGTCTATGAGGCAAACGCCGAGGCTTATCTGGCCGAGCTGGAAGCTCTGCACGAATACGTACAGGAACAGGCGGCGCGGGTGCCGGCGGAGCAGCGCGTAGTGGTCACGGCCCATGACGCTTTCAACTACTTTGGCCAGGCATATGATTTTGAGGTGCGCGGTCTACAGGGCATCAGCACCGCCTCGGAGGCCGGCACGGCAGACGTGCAGGCTCTGGCGCGTTTCATCGCCGAGCGAGAGATTCCGGCCGTTTTTATTGAGTCATCCGTGCCCCAGCGCAACATTGAAGCGGTGCAGGCCGCCGTACGCGCCGAGGGGTTTGACGTACAGATTGGCGGCGAGTTGTTCTCGGATGCCATGGGCAACCCGGACACGCCGGAAGGCACGTATGAAGGCATGGTGCGTCACAATGTAGATACCATCGTGTCCGCTCTACTGGCGGAATAAAAAGATAGGATTGTGAACAGGAGCGGAAACGACGTGACAGCAGATGGGAGAAGGTGAGATGGACGAGAAAATGGCAATCCAGGTGCAAGATCTGACGGTGGCTTACCGCGATAAGCCGGTCTTGTGGGACATCGATATGGACGTCCCCGAGGGTATTTTGATGGCCATCGTGGGGCCCAACGGCGCAGGCAAAACGACCCTGATAAAGTCAATCCTGGGTTTGGTCGAGCCGGCGGCGGGCCAGGTCCTGATCTATGGACAGCCATATGAACAACAACGAAACGTGGTGGGCTACGTACCGCAGCGCGGCAGTGTGGATTGGGATTTTCCCACCAATGTTCTGGACGTGGTGATGATGGGCCGCTACCGGCAACTGGGTTGGATTCGCCGTCCGGGCCGCGAGGAAGAGCGACTGGCGCTGGAGGCGTTGGACAAAGTGGGTATGCGCCAGTATGCGGGGCGACAAATCAGCCAGCTTTCCGGCGGGCAGCAACAGCGGGTCTTTCTGGCGCGGGCGCTGGTCCAGGAAGCCCAGATCTATTTTATGGACGAGCCGTTTCAGGGCGTGGACGCCACAACGGAACGGGCCATTGTTACGTTGCTGAAAGCGTTGAGCGCCGCCAAGAAGACGGTCGTCGCCGTGCATCATGACCTGCAGACCGTGCCCGAGTATTTTGATTGGGTTACGCTGCTCAACGTGCGTTGCGTCGCCAGCGGCCCTGTGGCGGCTACCTTCACAGAGGAAAACCTGCGCGCCACTTATGGCGGGCGGGTGGCCTTTTTGGAGCGTGCGCCGGAGCCGAACGGTAACGGCGGTGTGGTCGAGCCTGGACAGAGAGTGGGAGAGGAGGTGTGAACATGGACCTCGCCGCTTTGCTTTCTGATCTCTTTTACAGCTATACGCTACGCACCGTGGCCCTCGGGGCGGGGGTCCTGGGCGTGGTCAGCGGCTCGCTCGGTTCCTTTGCCGTTCTGCGCAAGCAGAGCCTGCTGGGGGATACGATGTCGCACGCGGCGTTGCCGGGCATTGTCATCGCCTTCATCCTTACCCGCAGCAAATTATCTATTGTTCTGCTGCTGGGGGCTGCGATTGCCGGCTGGGTGGCTGCGCTGGTCATGAGCAACGTGGTACGCCACACGCGCATCAAGCAGGACAGCGCTCTGGCGCTGGTGTTATCCGTCTTCTTCGGGTTTGGCCTGATGCTGCTGACGTTTGTACAGCGCATTCCTGACGCGACACAGGCCGGACTCAACACGTATCTCTTCGGACAGGCGGCGGCTTTGTTGCAGCGGGATGTGATTACGATGGCTGTCCTTGGTGGTGTGGCATTGTTGCTGATGGCCATCTTCTGGAAGGAGTTCAAGCTCTTGAGCTTCGATCCCGACTTCGGCGCCAGTCTAGGATTTCCCATGCGCCTGATCGACATTCTGTTGACCACGACGCTGGTGATCGCCATCGTCGTGGGACTGCAGGCGGTGGGCGTTGTCTTGATGAGCGCCATGATTGTGGCGCCAGCTGCTGCAGCGCGGCAGTGGACGGACCGGTTGGGCCTGATGGTGCTGCTCGCAGCGCTCTTCGGCGCCCTTTCGGGAATCACCGGCGCGCTCATCAGCAGCAGTGCCGCCGGTCTTGCCACCGGTCCCACGATCGTGCTGACGATCAGCGCCATCGTCGTCATTTCTCTGCTCCTGGCGCCCAATCGCGGTCTCGTGTGGCGTTGGGTGCAACAACAACGAAATCGCCGCCGCCTGCGGGTCGACGCCGTCCTGGCTGACCTGTACACGCTTGCCGCGCAGCACGAGGATAAGGAGCACGCCCATGACCTGGCTGTGTTGCGCGCCATGAGCGCCAACGCCGGGGGCGTAGAACAGACATTGCGCCGGCTGCAGGAGCGGGGACTGGTTCAACAAAAGGGCGACGATCGGTGGGCGCTGACGGCGACCGGCCTGGAGCAGGCGCGCCACCTGGTCGACGAACTGGAGATATAAGCGATGACAATCACACAGCTTGAAATACAGTTAATCGCCGTGGTAGCCGCCGTGGCCTGCGCGCTTCCCGGGGTCTTTCTGGTGCTGCGGCAGATGGCTATGATGAGCGACGCCATCAGCCACACCGTGTTGTTGGGCATCGTAATCGGATTTTTTCTGGTTGGAGATATCAACTCGCCCCTGTTGATTGTGGGCGCGGCGCTGATGGGGGTGTTCACCGTCAGCCTGGTGGAATTGCTCAACCGCACGCGGCTGGTTAAAGAGGACGCAGCCATTGGCCTGGTATTTCCCGCGCTGTTCAGCATAGCCGTGATTCTGATTTCGCGTTACGCCGGCGACGTGCACCTGGACGAAGACGCGGTGTTGCTGGGCGAGCTGGCCTTTGCGCCGTTTGAACGTTTTGAGCTGGCTGGGCTGGATCTGGGTCCCGTGGCGCTCTACGTCATGGGCGCCATTCTGCTGTTGAATCTGCTCTTCATCACCGTCTTTTACAAGGAGTTGAAGCTGGCGACGTTTGACCCGGGACTGGCAGCGGCGCTTGGATTTTCGCCCGGACTGATCCATTATGGGTTGATGGCCACGGTATCCGTAAC
>JBMCFH010000222.1:0-5831 GCA_048620455.1 Chloroflexota bacterium
TTTTTTACATATTACAGCGGCGTGCTGAACGACGCGCTCATTAGCGGTGCGCTCATCGGTGCGGCTCTGGGTATAATTGTGTTTGGCGCTGCGTCGGCGTCCGAGGGGATGGAGCGTGTCATTTTCGGATTTCTCCTCGGAGGGCTGATCATGGGCCTCGTTCAGGCGTTTCTGATCGCCTCCGCTACAGGGGTGGGGCTTGGTACATCGCTGGGTCCCATGCTGGATATGGGCGCAGGGCCCGTCGGTAGCATGGTCGCCGAGGGGGTCACGCGTACGGTCCAGGCGGCGTTTGCCGGCGGATTGATCATGGTCATTTCGCTGGCGCCCGTCCAGGCGATCAAAGGGGCATTGGCCGGGAGTGTCATCGGCATTGTTTCCGGTTTAGCCGTCTGGTGGCTGACCGGCTACATTGACGTGGCTCTGCCCCTGATTATTTTCTACATGCTGATCGTGGGCGTTATTCTTTTCGTGCTGGACAATCTGCCGGTACGCGGCTAGCGTTCATTCGCCATGCGGCGCCTCGTCGTCAGGGTGTCGTGGGCGACGCAGCGCGCTGCGCACGCGTCGCCAGATGGCCTTGACCGGGTTCAACTCTTCTGTCTCAAAGTCGCGGCGACTGTAGCGCGCTTCCAGGAAGGCGCCGGTCAGCGCTTCGATCTCCTCGCCGGCCTCCGGCCAATTTTCCTTCAGATGTCGGGCATACTCCGCCGGGGTTTCACTACCCCCTCGCGGCACGCCCTTTTCCTCCGCCCGTCGCACAGTAGAGAGGTAGAAGTAGCGCACCTGCTGGCGCGGGGGCAGGGCATTGATGCGCATGAAGCGCCAGGGAGTACGGGCGCTGCCGGTATCGGGCCGAAGCTGGCGCAGGCGGGCGCCCAGCGATTGGCGCAGCACCGTTGCCTGCCTCGCCGCACCGCCAAAGAGGCGCTCCAGCCACAACTGCACACTCTGCCACCAGCTCTTCAGGACGCCGAACTGCTCCAGTCGGTAACCGCGATCACGCAGGAAAAAGGTCAGCGCCACCATGACCACGGCCACAACCAGCAGCCAGAAAAGCCCACCTGCCAGCAGCGCGGACGTCTCGCTGAGTGGCGCGTCCTGGGGCGCAAGTGGGGGAAATTCAGGCTGCTGTGGCACTAAATCCATTTCTTCCCCTTGCTCTGGCTCGATTCCCAACAGGTTCACCAGCGTCACGAAAAACAGGGTCAACGCCAAAAACAGTAGTTGGACGACGAAGAAGATAGCGGTGACAATGGCGCGGAGGACGGCGGCAATGGCAAAGGTGGAGCCGATGGGCAGGAAGGCAGCGACCAGAGCCACGAGGAGCAGCAGAACGAGGCTGGTGCGACGCCAGGTGGCAATCACGCCCGGCCGGGAAACGGTGCCTTCGGCCAACCAGCGCGAGCGGACCATGGCCAGGCGGCCCTGGCTGATGAGCCACAGGCCAAGGAGAAAATAAATGAGCAGTGCTGCCAGCATCTCCGAGCGCAAACCAAGACGATTGATGGTGCGCACGCCGCGCGCCAGGTCAAGGGTTGGCAGGTTGACAGTGGTCAGCGCGGCGAAAAACACGAGTAGCAGCCCGCCGCCCAGCCAGCTCTTGACCAGCTGGGCAAAAACGGCCGGGCGTTCGCGGTCGATGGGCCTGTCGTGGAAGCGTCGCGCCTGTTCCAGGCGGGGCAGGGAATAGTAATCCACTTCGGTGGGGCTGAGCGACAGGTCGATGAATAGACCGCTGAAATGCGCGCCCCGCTCCCAGGCGAATAGAGCGATAAGTAGATAGATCAGATAGGTGCTATCAAAAAAGCTGAGGGGAGCCAGCAGATAGCCGCGCCACACCTCCGACGAGGGGATGCCGCCGCTTATGCCCCAACTAAGCAGGCGTAAGGCGAGGGCAATGACGATAAACTCAGCCAGCCGATAGTTGACTCGACTCAGGTGCCGCCGTTGCGGCTGATGCAGCCAATATGTGGTGTAAGTGGCTTCGAGGACCACAAAGAAGACCACGACGGGAAGTGCGCTCCAGGCGGGTCGCGGAGAGATCAGATCGACGACGAGAATGGGGCCGGTAAAGAGCGCCGTGAGTAGCACGGCGAGGAGCAGGGGGCGAAGGCGACTGTGACCGGGATCCAGGCTCTCGCCGGCAGGCACTTGATCCTCTATTTTGTTCAGATCTTGTCGCGGTCTCTCGCTCATTGTGCTCGAGTTGTAACGCTATTCAGGTCGCTGCGAAGAACGTGGGCCGTCGCCATTTGTCGAGGTCTTTTCGTTGCGTCACGTGGTAGGCGTTGAAGCCCAATCGACGGGCGCGCTCGCGTATTTGCGCAAACTGGTGTGTTGGCGTGACCAGGATGAGTACCGGATTGAGCCCTGCGCGCACCAGGCTGTGAAGCGTGTGGAAAACGTCCTGGTCAACTGCGGGTGTAATCACCGGCACAGTGACGCCCCAGCTAAGATGGTTACAGGCGCGTGGTAGCCACGTGGCAAGCGACTCTGTCCGGGCGGTTTCCACGCGTGCAAGAAGCTCCAACACCTTCATGAGGTGGGGACGCCCGCCACGCGGCGCAATGGGGACGGGCATGGCCTTCTGGTTGCCATTTCCGGAGGCGGCTGGGGTGGAAAGGAGCCGGCCCGACGTGTCGTCGAAAGCGAGCGTGTCGTCCTCCGCGCCGTTGGGCCGCTGTCCGTGAGTTTGCCACAAGGGATCGATGCCGTTGGTCATCAGACCCACCGATTGTTGCTTGCCAATCAGATGGGCGGCGATGGAGGCCGCGACTTCCACCGCCCACTCGGGCACGCTATATCGGGTCTGGCGGTCATAGTCGTCCAGATTCATGTTGAGGGCGATGGCGGTGTCCAGGGAGATTGCGGGTTGAACCGTCCTGACGACGAGATTGTCGTTGTGCGCGCTCACCTTCCAGTTAATCTGCCGCAGGCTGTCGCCGGCGCGGTAGTCGCGCACGCCGACCGGGCGGGCGGGATCTTCGAACAGGCGCTGTTGGCTGGCGATGGTGCCGAAGGGCAGGCGGGAGGGTAGACCCAGGTGGGCCAGCGGCGTGATGCGTGGGTAGACGGTGAGGAAACTGACCCTGGACCTCCCTGAGCGCTCGGCCCAGCCGAAGACGTCGCCGGTGCGCAGGTGGAGCGGGCCCAGACGGTAGTAGCCACGTCGCGTAGCGCGCACCTCGTACGTAAAAGACGCCTCCTCATGTCCCCTGAGAGAGAGGACGTGATTAGGCATTTCTGCGCTGCTCAGCTCAGGCGGCACGCTCTCCGAAAGTTGTAACCAGGGAATTGGCAGCCGCCCGCTATTTTTGAAGGTCAGGGTGACCGGTACGCGCTCGCCGAAAAAGGCGTGGTCGGTATAGTGACGCTGGAAGGCGACGCGGTTGAAAATGCGGGGTGTGAACAGCCGCGACCAGAGATAGACGCCGGCGAGGACGTAGGCGATGTAGAAGATAAAGTCGACCTGCAGCAGGAACGCCAGGACGATCAGGGTAATGATCAGAAATGACAGATCGGTCATCGGTGACCCCGCTTAACCGTCTCGATACTGGGCATCAGTCTCTACGGTCACAGGTTTTCGACGGCGCCGATGTCCAGCGGTGTATCTTGCAGGATACTGTTGATAATTGTCGTGACCCGCACGCCGCGCAGCGCGCTTTCCGGATCGATTATGCAGCGGTGACCGAGCACTGCGGGCGCAAGTTGCTTGACGTCGTCAGGCAGCACGTAGTCGCGCCCCTGCAGAGCTGCGAACGCCTGGCTGCCACGGTAAAGGGCGAAGCTACCGCGCGGGCTGGCCCCAAGTAGAATGTCATTGTGGTGGCGCGTCGCGTTGACGATGCGCACGATGTAGTCGCGCACGGTGTCGTCAACGTGTACGTCCCACAACCGGCGCGCCAGTTCGGGCAGTCGATTGCCGTCGACGGCCTGTTCCAGCTCTTCAATGGGGTGGGCGCGACCCAGGTTCAGCAACATCTGACTTTCCGTTTCTGGCTCCAGGTAGCCCAGGCTCAGCTTCATGAAAAAGCGGTCCAGCTGCGCTTCAGGCAATGGGAAGGTGCCCTCGTACTCCACGGGGTTCTGCGTGGCGATAACGAAGAAGGGGCGCTGCAGCTGGCGCGTGACACCGTCCACGGTCACCTGTCGTTCGCCCATGCTCTCCAGCAATGCCGACTGTGTGCGCGGCGTGGCGCGGTTGATTTCGTCGGCCAACAGAATGTTGGTGAACGCCGGGCCGGGGATGAAGTTGAACTCGCGGCTTTTCTGGTTGAAGATAGATACTCCGGTGACGTCGTTAGGCAGTAGATCGGGCGTGCACTGCAGCCGTTTGAACGAAACACCGAGAGAAATGGCCAGGGCGCGGGCCAACATCGTTTTGCCCACGCCGGGGACGTCTTCCAGGAGCACGTGCCCTTCGCATAGCAATGCTACTACCATCTGCTCGATCACATCACGTTTGCCGATGATCACCTTCTCGACGTTATCGGTCAGGGTCTGGGCATATTCCTGGATGGACGGCATATGGCGTTCAATTCCTTCTGTGAAAGACGTGCGTGATTCCTCAAATGCGATCGCGCGCGGTCTCTTACGTCGTATTGGCTAAAGTATAACCGAAAAGCTCACGATTCACCTGCCAGTTTACTTGCAGAAAGGGCGCTTTTCAGAAAGAATGGACAGACCTTTGTAAGATGGGGCGCCGGTCGCAAGTCCCAGGTCGCGCGTGGAGCCAGCCCGCTCCACAACTTGCTTCCTGCTCTCCGCTCACCAGAACCTATCGTGAATAAATCCGAGCAATCCCGCCGGCAGCGCCGCGGCGCGCCGCCCGTCGACGCGGGGCAAGCGTTACCCATCGACCTGTCCTTCGACGCGGCTTTTGCCGACCGCATGGCGCGCCTGGAAAGCTATAACAAGCATCACTACCGGCCCAACACCTACATGCACAAGTGGTGGGCGCGCCGCTGTGGCAGCACGTTTCGCCTGATTCTGAAACATCTGGTGACCGATCCGGAGAAGCGTGACTATTACGCAGCCGGAGGATTGGCGGGCAAAGTGGTTCTCGATCCCATGATGGGCGGCGGTACGACGTTACACGAAGCGCTGCGCATGGGAGCCAGCGTCATCGGCGTGGATCTGGATCCCATTCCTGTCCTGCAGGCGCGCGCCACCCTGTCCGAAGCGCCGCTCGACGCGCTGGAGGCGGCCTTTGCCGCGCTGCTGGAGGCGCTCGACGGCGAAATTGGCCCGCTGTTCAGGACTCGATGCCCACACTGTGCAAAGACGACGCCCATGCGCTTCCTGCTTTATGGAGCGCGACGAAGCTGTGGCTGCGGTCCGGCGATTGTGGTCGATTCGCTGGTGCTGCGCTACGAAGGCGGCAGGCCGCAGATAAGCTTGTGCCCTGGCTGCCACGCGGTGCTGTCCGGCGGTGAGAGCTGCCGCTGCGCCGGCGACACACCACGGGTTCCTCTTGTGGAGAAAAGCGTCAGAGAGTGCGAGCGTTGCCACCAGCCGTACTCAGCGGATGAAACTCAACCGTTTTTCAAACGATACGAACCGCTGGTGATTGTGGGCGATTGCGACGAACATGGTCAGTTTTTTGCCGTGCCGGACGACGATGATCTCGCGCGGCTGGCAGAGGCAGACGAGCGCCGCAAAGCGTTGCCCTTCAGTCATGATCCGGCGTTGCAGGTCAGGCCTGGCCCCAAATCGCGTGATCTGGTGAACCGCGGCATCAGGACGTACGCGGATCTATTCTCCAGCCGGCAACTGCTCTATCTGGACGCCGCGCTGAAGGTGTTGCCGCAGTTTGCGGACGTACCGCA
>JBMCFH010000223.1:0-5806 GCA_048620455.1 Chloroflexota bacterium
TTTTTTACGGCGTCGTAAATGCTCTCCGTAATGAAAATCTGGCCATCTTCGGCCATATCTACCAGGCGGTGCGCGATGTTCACCGCCTCGCCCACCATGCGGAATGTCATGCGTGACTCCGCGCCGACGTTGCCCACCACCACACCACCCTGGTCAATGCCAATACCCAACCCCAACTCGATGCCTACTTCCTCCTGCCACTTGCGCTGCAGCTTGTTGAAGCGCCGCTGCATGGTAATCGCTGCCAGCAGCGCGCGATAGGGGGCGTCGGCCTGGTCCAGCGGCACGTTAAAGCCTACCATCACTTCGTCGCCCGTCAGGTCGAACACGGTGCCGTCAAATTCGTAGACAATGTCCGTCATGCTCGTAAAGAACTCATTGAGCAGGGGAATCGCCGTGTTCGGTTCCACGTTGACGATCATGCGCGTCGAGTCGCGCAGATCGGCAAAGAGAACCACCGCCGTGCGCCGCTCGCGCCGCGCCAGCAGGCCCGGTTCGTTCGACAGCACGTGCTCCACCAGGCGCGGGCCCATGTAGCGGGAGAACGTCTCCTTGACGATTTCCCGCTGTCGCCGCTCCTGTTGCAACCGCAACTCCTCCACGCGCTTCAATTCCGTAATATCCTGCAACACAGCCACGTAGCCCACGTCCTGAATGGGCGAGACGCTGGCGTACAGCACGCGATCCTCGTGGTTGAGCTCGTGCGCCGTGGGGTGCCCGTCGGCGCTGGCAAAAAGCGGATTCAACGCCTCCAGCTCCCGCACCCGGCGCAGGCCCTTGCCCACCACGTCTTTGCCGTTCAACTCAAACAACTGCTCCGCGGCCTGGTTCAGCAAGGTAATATTCCACTCCTCGTCAGTGGTAATAATGGCGTCCGTCGACTGCGCCAGGATGGCGCTTAGCTTGCGGCGCTCTTCGCTAATTTCGTTAAAGAGGAAAGCGTTCTCGATGGAAGCCGTAATCTGGGCGCCGATCGTCTCCAACAGGGCCAGGTGCTCCTCGGTGAAGTAGCCGGGCTGCGGGTGCATTAAAAACAGCACCCCAACCACGCGGTCGGCGCGAGAGAGGGGCACGCCGATCACCGCGCCGGTGCTCTCTTCGTCGCCGGGCCGGTTCAACCAGCGCTCATCTTCCTCCGCATTCTTGATCACCACTCCGCGATTGTGCCGCGCCAGCCAGCCCGCCAGCCCGTGACTCATCACCTCGCTGCTGAGCCGGTCTGTAAATTGCGGCGACTGCCCGGCGTGGACCCGGATGCGGTGCGTGACGCGGCCGTTTTCGTCCAGCAGCACGATGCTGCCGTTGGTGGCGCCCACCGCGGCCCTGGTCTGGGCGATGATGTTGGCCATCATCGGCTCCAGATCGATCTGCATGCTGATGGCGCGGCTGATCTCATAGAGCAGTTGCAGCCGGTTGCGCTCCTCCTCCAACCCTTCACGCGCGCGCTTCAACTGGATCAGCGCCTTCACGCGCACCAGCAGTTCCTCACGGTGGTGCGGGCGCGAGAGGAATTCATCAGCGCCGGCCTCAATCCCTTTGATGCGGTATTGCACCTCGCGCAGGGCCGTGACCATGATGATGGGAATGCCCTGAGTCTCCTCCCCTTCCTTCAGCCGCCGGCAGACTTCGAAGCCGTTCATCTCGGGCATCATCACGTCCAGCAAAACAAGATCCGGCCCTTCCGCCCGGGCTACCTCCAGCCCCTGTGGCCCATCCTCAGCCACCAGAATCTGATACCCCTCCATTCCCAGCTGCGAGGAAAGGAGAAGCCGATTCTCTTCACTATCGTCGACAATCAGAATCGACGCAGGATTTGCAGCCAGCGACTTCGTTGTCATATGCCACGTTCCCCCACCGTCGCCGCGATGCTAACCCACCTGTCTGACACGAGAATTCACTCTATCCCAGGTTCCGCTGCGCCCGGCGTCACGCCGTCACCGCGGCTGATTCGCCCGTTGCTCACGTGCAGGGCGTTGGCCTCCTGTAAAAAGGTCTCGGTAAACATAGCCGGATCGGTAGCGGTCAGAATTGCCTGCGCGCCGCGCTGAATATAACTCAGCAACAGCGCCCGCCGCTCCTCGTCCAGCTCGGCAACCACCTCGTCCAACAAAAGGACCGGCGTCTCCGCCGTTTCCTCCGCCATCCAATTAATTTCGGCCATCTTCAACGCCAGAACCGCCGTGCGCTGCTGGCCCCGCGACCCGTAACTGCCCAGATCGCGGCCGTTGACCACAAAGGCCCAATCATCGCGCTGCGGGCCGATGGTCGTTCGCGCCCGGGCAATATCCTGCGAGGCCGACGTCTCCAGCGCGTGGCGGAAACGCTCCGACGCCTCCTCGCGTGAGGCCTGTTCCAGCCACTCGGCCCACTCCTCGACGTCGCGCCCATCGCCGTTGTTGTGGTTATTGCCATACAGGCGCGGCATATACCGCAGGCGCAGCGTCTCTCGGCCATCCGTCAGCTCTTCATAATGGATGCGCTGGGCTTCGCGGGCCAGCGCGGCCAAAAAACTGGCGCGACGTGCGAAGATGTGTCCGCCCAATTTTACCAGCTTTTCTGTAAAAACGGGAAGCATATCTCGCCCGCGCCCTTCTTCCGCCATGCGGCGCAACACCGCGTTGCGCTGCTCCAGCACCTTATTGTAACGTGAGAGAGTGCGGCAGTAGACAGGGTCGCTCTGGCAAAGGGTGATGTCCAGATAGCGGCGCCGTTCCGAAGGAGAGCCGGTCACCATCTGCACGTCCTGCGGCAGAAAGAGGACGACGCGCAGGTTGCCCAGCAGATCCATCAGGCGCACCTTGCGCCGGTTCACCAGCGCCTCGCGCCGGAAGCTGCTGTTGCCGTTCTGCCGCTCCTTAATCAGCCGCATTTCCAGCAGGCGCTCCCCATCCTGCCGTTGCACCTGCGCCACCAGCCGGCCCACCACGATCGGATCTTCGCTCTGCTCCGCATCCCAGTTCAGTAGCTGGTTGTCCTGGACCGCGTGGTGCGAGCGGGTGGTCGCCAGATAATAGATGGCCTCCAGCAGGTTGGTCTTTCCCTGAGCGTTGGCCCCATATAAGAGCGTCGCCTCGCGAGAAAAGTCGAGTTCCAGACGGCCGTAATTGCGAAAATTGGTCAGGGAAAGATGCTCAATGTGCATAAATAATCAACTGTTGTGTCACCTCGACATCAGCCAGGTCGCATCATTCGATTTTAACATGAGCGGTCAGGAGCGCCACGGGGGGCGATGTGTGCGTGGAAATTGTTGCGACGCCGTTACCACCATGTTATGCTATGGCGCGGTACGGTCTCCTGAGGAGATGTGAAAGAACAACGCCGGCGGCCCCTGACTTTCCCGCCCCCAGACGGCACAGGCCGCGGGTCCGCTCGGCGACAATCCGCTGCTCCTATTTTACCATCGGTACCACTGATTGAGCCACCCGCACGAGCCGGGGCCGGCCCATGCCGGCCCAATGGGCATAGACGGCAGGGTGTAAGCGTCAGCCTTATGACAGAAAAGATTCTGGTCGTAGACGACGACGTGCGTCTGACAACCAGCGTTGAGGAAATTTTGCGCCAGGCCGGTTACGACCCCCTGGCAGCTCACACGGCCGAAGACGGCCTGCACCTGGCCATCACGCAGGAGCCGGATCTGGCCATTCTGGACGTGATGATCCCGCGCATGGGTGGCTGGGAGATGTGCCAGCGACTGCGCGGATTTTCCGACATCCCCGTCATCTTCCTTACCGCCCTGGGCGACGTGGATGACGTGGTGCGTGGCCTGGAAATGGGCGCCGACGATTACCTGGTGAAGCCGTTCCGCGAGCCGGAACTGCTGGCGCGCATCAAGGCCCACCTGCGGCGCGCGCCCGACGCTCAGGCGGCACAGCAAACATTGACGTTCGGCCAGGATGAGCTCGTAATCGACCTCCTGGCGCGCACTGTGCGCGTTGGCGGTGAGGTGGTAGAGTTAACCCCACGCGAATTTGACCTGCTCGCCGCCCTGGCCCGCGAAGCCGGGCGCGTGCTCACCAAACGCGAGTTGTTGAGGAACGCCTGGGACCTGAATGATAAGGACGCGCAGAGCAACCTGAAACCGTACATTCACTATCTGCGCAAAAAAATAGAGAAGGATCCGGCCGCGCCCCATTGGATCGAAACGGTGCGCGGCGTTGGATATCGCTTCGCCGGCAACAACACATGACAAAACCGGACATCATATTACTGGTCCTGGACACACAGCGCGCCGATCGCCTCGGCTGCTACGGGTACCATCGCGCCATTACGCCCAACCTCGACGCCTTCGCCGGCAACGCAGTCCTCTTCGAACGAGCCGTCTCCCCGGCGCAGTGGACCGTGCCCAGCCACGCCTCCCTCTTTACCGGGCGCTATCCCACCGCCCACCGCGTCCTGCAATCGAACCAGAGCCTGAGCCCCGACCTGCCACACCTGGCCGAGATTCTGCGCGGCGCAGGCTATGAAACCGTTGGCTTTTGCAACAATCCGCTCGTGGGCGTGCTCAACAACGGCTTCAAGCGCGGGTTCGACCGCTTCTACAACTATGGCGGGGCCATTCCCAGCCTGCCCAAGAGCTCGTCGCGACTGCCGTGGCCCCTCAACCGGCTGGCCGAAGGCTATACTCAGGCGCTGCGCCGCCTCTCCTACCCCATCCAGAACTTCTTCGGGCGTTCCGATCTGGCCTTTCGCCTCTCGTTGAACGCCTGGCTTACGCCACTCTGGTCCCGCTTTGCCAACTTCAAGGGCCAGAACGAACGCTCCATCCGGGACGTGGTCGCTTTTCTGGAGGAACGGGAGAAGGCGCCGAATCGCAAGCCGCTCTTCGCCTTCATCAACCTGATGGAGACGCACCTGCCCTTCTGGCCACCGGGCCGCTTCGTGGAGCAGGTCGCGCCCTATTTCCGCGACGACCGCCAGGCGCGCAACACCATGCGCCGCTGGAATCGCGAGGCGTATCGCTGGGCCGCGCCGCTGTCCGCGCCATTGGAGCCGCTGGAACAGCGCGTGCTGAGTGATATGTATGACGCCGAGGTGGCCTACCAGGACGATTATCTGGGCCGCTTTTTCGACGCCCTGTCCCGGCGCACGCGGTCCCAAGACACGCTCTCTTTGGTCGTCGCCGACCACGGAGACGGCCTGGGAGAGCATGGCTACATGGGCCACGCCTTCGTTGCCTACCAGGAGCTGATTCACGTGCCCCTGATCGCCCATTGGCCGGGGCGGCTACCGGCAGGAACCCGCGTACCCACGCCGGTCAGCACGCGCCGCGTGTTCCACACAGTGCTCGACGCCGTCGGAGATCTGCCGGACACAATGCCCGCCGCCGCGCGCCAGGCGCAGGCGCTGACCCTGGTGGATACCATTTACGGTCGCGACGCCGAAAACGGCGTGGCCTTTGCCGAAGTGTACCCGCCTCTTAATTTCGTGCGGGCCATCGAGCACCGCCAGCCGCAACTGTTGGAACAGTTCGGCTGTCTGTCGTTGCGCCGCGCCCTGTTGCGCGACGAGCTGAAACTGATCGAAGTGGACGGTGAGTCGCAGGAGTTGTTCGACCTGGATCGCGATCCGCTGGAACTGGACAACGTTCTCTCGCAGCGCCTGCCGGACGCGGCGCAACTGGAGCGCCACCTGGCGCGGCTGACCGAACACGTGGTACGCCAGCGCGACAACACCACCGCCGGCGCGCCACTGGGCGAGCAAATGGACGAGCGCCTATTGCAACAGCTACGCGGGCTGGGGTATATTGAATAGAGGTTGGAGATCGGAGATTGGAGATTGGTTGATCGGAGATTGGAGATTGGTTGAT
>JBMCFH010000224.1:0-5794 GCA_048620455.1 Chloroflexota bacterium
GTCCGTTCGGCGCCAAGGCCGTGGCCGAAATCCCCAAAGACGGCGTGGCCCCTGCGCTGCGCAACGCCATCTATAACGCCACGGGTGTGGCCATTAATGAAATCCCGTTTACGCCGGAGCGTGTGTGGCGCGCGTTGCGGCAGGAGGCGCAGGCATGACGCTGATTCTACCCGACTGGTTACTTTCGTCGGCGAAGGAAGAGCCGAAGCGCAACTGGGGCGTGCGTGTGTTGGATGGCGTCATCGACGACGTGGCGCCGAACGATGAGCTGCGCGCGCGTTACGCCGACGATGAGGTTGTTGACGCCGCGGGTCATGTGCTCAGCCCGGGCTTTGTCAACGCGCACGTACACCTCTACGGTGTGCTGGCGCATGGCATTCCGTTGGAAAAGGCGCCGTCCGACTTCTGGGGATTCCTGGCCGACTTCTGGTGGCCCCTGGTGGAAGATGCGCTGGACCACGAGATGATTTGCGCGGCGACCGACTACGTGTGCGCGGAGATGGTGCGTAGCGGGATTACCAGCTTCTACGATGTGTTGGAGGCGCCGTTCGCCATTCCTGACGCGCTGCTGGCGCAGAAAGAGGTCGTGGAGCGTCGCGGCCTGCGCGGCGTGCTCTCCTTCGAGGCCACGGAACGGGTCAGCAAGGAGAACGGGCAGTTGGGCCTGGAGGAAAATGCGCGCTTCATTGATCGTTGCCAGAAGGAGGATGGGTTGGTGCAGGGGCTGATGTGCTTCCATACCACCTTCACGTGCTCGGCGGCATTCATCCAGCAGGCCTTTGCTATGGGCGCCGAACGGAATGTGCTCACCCATTGCCACTGCAATGAAGGGGTGCACGAGCCGCAGTATGCCCTGGAGCATTTTGGCAAGCGCACGCTGGAGTATTACGACGAGCTGGGCGTCGCCGGGCCGCAGATGATGGCTTCACAGTGCGTGCAGCTTTCTGAAAGGGAACGGGCGATTATTGCCGAGCGCGGGATCAAGAGCACGCACATGCCGCTGAGCAATTGCGAAGTGGGCGGCGGCATCGCGCCCATTCCGCAGCAGATGGCGGCGGGTGTCACGTTGGGCCTGGGGTCAGATGGTTACATCAACGATTTCTTCGAAGTGATGCGCGGCGCCTTTCTGATTCATAAGGCCAACCACCAGAATCCACAGGTGATGCCGGCGCACGACGTCTGGTATCTGGCGACCGAAGGCGGCGCGCGGGCGCTGGGGTGGCACAATGTGGGTCGTCTGGAGGAGGGCTGGGAAGCCGATCTCCAGATAATCGCCGCCGACTTCCCCACACCGGCGGCGGCGCACAACCTGTACGACCAGCTCGTCTTATGGCGTAATCATAGCCACGTGCGGGACGTGATGGTCGCCGGGCAGTGGCGGGTTCGCGAGGGCCAGGTGTTGGATGCCGATCTGGGTGCGTTGCGCGCCTGCACTCAGGAGAACGCGGAGCGCATGTGGGCCAAGGCGCGGTGATGGCAATAGCCGAGAAAGGAGGTGATCGTGCGGAACGTTGGGGTGTGTGAAGGGATCTTTGATGAAGGGTTTTACGCAGGTTTTCGAACCAGTTAAAAGAGAGGAGACTGATGAGAGTATTAAAGATACTTCTACTGATTGGCCTGTTGATGGGCCTGGTTGCCTGTGGATCGCAGGCTGGGCCCGAACCGGCTTCCGACGCGCCAGCCGCGTCGGAGGACACGGCGGATGACGCGAGCGCTGAAGAAGACGCTTCTGACGATGGCTCTGAGGAGGCCTCTGAAGATGCGTCTGATGATGAGTCTGACGATGCGTCCGAAGATGAGGGCGAAGACGACGGCGAGCAGGCGTCATCTCCAGACAAGGTGACAATTCGCCTTTCCTGGAAGATCAAGGGCGAATTTGCGCCGCCGTTTGTGGCTGCCGCCGAGGGTTGCTTCGCCGATGAAGGCGTTGACGTCGAGGTGCTGGAAGGATCCGGCGCCGGCGCCGTGATTCAGAGCCTCGTAGCGGGCAACGACCAGATTGGTTATCTGGACGCACCGGCAATGGTGTTGGGCGTCCACGAGGATATTCCGGTGATCATGGTGGCCAATTATCTCAAGCGGCTGCCCATGATTCTGGTGGCCAATCCCGACGTTACGCTGGAGGGGCCGGCGGATCTGGAAGGTAAGCAGCTGGCGGTGTCGCCCTTTGACTCCTTTACGCGGCTGCTACCGACGTTTACGTCGTTGCATGACCTGGACCTGGACAGCATAGAGCAGGTGAATCTAGAAACCAGTATCTGGCAGCAGTCACTGTTGAGCGGGCAAATCGACATCATGCCAGCATTCCAGACCAATGATTACTACACGCTGCTCAACGTGGCGCCCGAAGATGCAGAGTTTGACACGCTGGAGCTTTGGGAGTACGGTCTGGATATGCTGGGCCATGGCCTGGTCGTCAGCGAAAGCTACCTGGAGGAGAATCCCGATACCGTCCGCGCCGTTATTCGTGGTATGAACTGCGGCGTGCAACTGACGATGGAGGATCCGGAAAACGCAGCGGATATCCTCGTAGAGCAGTTCCCCGAGGCATTGGATCGGGACGTTGTGCTGCAGCAGATCGACGAACTGGGCAACTTCATGGGTGAAACCGAGAACCTGGGTGTGAACACGCAGGATGCCTGGGATCAGACGCTCGATCTGATGGTTGATAGCGAGCAGATTGACAGCCGGCGGTCGGACGAAGAGTACTACACCAACGAGTATCTGCCGGAATAGCGACCTATCTGTCAGAGTGAAGTCGCGCGGCAGTCGGTGTCGCGCGACTTCTTGTAAAGGAAGTTGATTATGGCTGTTTCCCCCCAAGAGGCTACCGCGCGAACGAGAGCCAGGCCACCCGTGATGATTGGCGATCTTCTCAAAACTCGCTCACAAGAGCTGATTACGGCCGGCGTCATTGTTGGCCTGTTTCTTGCCTGGGAGCTGGCGGTGCGCCTGTTTGGTATCCCGCAATATTTGCTGCCCGGGCCGTTAGCTATTGCGCAGCGCATTGTGGCCGACTTTGAGATGCTCCTGCCCCACATCTGGATAACGACCTATGAGGTCTTGTTGGGCCTGGGCGTGAGTATCGCCGTGGGCATTCCGCTGGCCATCGGTATCGTCTACTCGCGACTTTTTGAGCGTGTGGCTTACACCATTATTGTAGCTTCACAGACAATTCCTAAAGTAGCCCTGGCGCCCATTATCGTTATCTGGTTTGGGTACGGTCTGACGTCGAAAGTGGTGGTGGCCTTTCTCATTTCCTTCTTTCCCATCGTAGTCAATACCGTCGTCGGCATGAAGTCACTGGAACGCGAGATGCTCTATCTGGCGCGCTCCCTGGGCGCCTCCGAGCTGCAAATATTCCTTAACTTCCGGTTGCCGAAGGCGCTGCCCACGATTTTCGGTGGGCTGAAGGTGGCCACGACCCTGGCTGTGATCGGCGCAGTCGTCGGCGAGTTTATTGCCGCTAATAAAGGGTTGGGTTATGTGCAGTTGCTGGCCAACGGCAATCTGGATACGGTGCTTAACTTTGCCACAGTGGCCCTGCTCTCGTTGGTAGGGATCGTGCTCTTCGCCATCGTCAGTATTCTAGAACAGATTGTGATTAAGTGGGAGCCGTCAGACGCGGCGTCCTGACGTTACAAGTGAAACGTGCAATCGTAAAGGGAGTTTGCTTTGAGTAACCCGGTCACTATCGAAGTCGAAGAGTTACAGAAGATATACAGCTCAGGACGTGAAGACGTCGTGGCTCTGGATGGCATTGACCTGCAGATTGAGCCGGGTGAATTTCTTTCCATCGTTGGCCCCAGCGGATGCGGCAAGAGCACGCTGATGCTGCTGATTGCGGGACTGATCGCACCCACGGATGGTCGTGTGACTATCAACGGCTCCACGGTGGACGGGCCGTTCACCGATGCGGCGGTCGTCTTCCAGCGCGATGTGCTCATGGAGTGGCGCACCGTGCGCAAGAACGTGCTGCTGCCGGCGCAAATCAAGAAACTGGATCAGAAAAAGCAGGAAGAGAAAGCGTTGGCCTTGCTGGCGCAGGTTGGCCTGCAGGGGTTTGAGGACCGCTATCCGCACGAGCTTTCGGGCGGCATGCGCCAGCGTGTGTCGCTGGCCCGAGCCCTGGTACAGGATCCGCCGTTGTTGCTACTGGACGAGCCGTTTGGCGCGCTGGACGCACTGACGCGCGATCAGATGTGCCTCGATTTGAGCCGGCTGGTGGAACGCGGGACGCAGACCACCATTTTCATTACGCATAGTATTGACGAAGCGGTCTTTCTGGCCGACCGCGTGGCGGTTTTCTCGCCGCGCCCCGGCAGGATACTGGAACTGATCGACGTCGAGCTTCCGCGCCCGCGCAAGCTGTCGATCCAGACGCAGCCGCATTTTCTGGAATACGTGGACCGCATTCGCGCCATCTTCTCCGAACAGGGAATTCTGCGCGAATAGATACTGCCGGAACGATTTGACAAAATCGTTCTACAAGCCCGTGAGGAGGATAACTGAATGATTGTTGGCGGCGTGAACCTGGCGCCGGAGGCGCCCGTGGCGCAGATGGTGGAACTGGCACAGGAGGCGGAGCGGCTGGGGTTCCAACGTTGTTGGATCTACGACGAGGGGTTGCCTGTGCGCGATCCATACGTGGTGATGACCGCTATTGCCGGCGCGACCGATACACTGCGCCTGGGCACCGGTATCACCAATCCCTACACGCGGCATCCGGCGGTGACGGCGGCGGCGATTGCCACCCTGCACGAAATGTCCGGCGGACGCGCCTTTGTGGGCATCGGCGCGGGCGGCAGCATCACCCTGGGGCCCCTGGGTATTCCGCGCAAAAAGCCCCTGACGGCGACGCGCGAGGCGATTGCAGCGATGCGCCGCCTGTTCGCCGGCGAAACGGTAAGCGTTGAAGGGGACTTTCTGCAACTGGTGGACGCTCGCATTGAGTACACGCAGCCGGGCATCGAAGTGTGGCTGGCCGGGCGCGGACCGAAGATGCTGGCGATGGGCGGCGAGTTGAGCGATGGAGTCCTGCTTTCGTTCCTCTACAAAGAGATGTTTCAGGATTATATCGATCACGTGCAGACAGGGGCCGCGCGTTCGGGGAATATGCCGCGGCTCTGTTACTCGACGATGATTGCCACGAACCAGGCGGCGCTGGACGCGGTGCGCCCGCACATGACCTACCGGCTCGTGGACGCCCCGCCCAAGGCCAAAGCCCAGCTGGGCATCAGCGAGGCGGAGGTGGCGCAGATTCGAGAGGCGATGATCGGCGGCGGCCTCCACGAGGCGGCGCAATACGTGCGCGATGAGTGGATCCGGCCCTTTATCATCATGGGCAGCGTAGAGGAGTGCGCGGCGGAGCTAACGGCGCTGATGAAGCGTTACCAGATAGATGAGTTCTCAGTGCCCATCTATGATCTGGAGGCGGCGCCGGCGTTGATGGCCGACGTGGCGCGCGTGCTGCAGGCGGCGAATAGGGGGGACACAGATTAACACAGATTTGACAGATTTTTGCTTTTATGGATCTGTCTTGTCTCTTCAGACATGGTCGTTATAGTGACGCGGTTGCCATCATTTTTTGCTGTTGGGCAACAGTTGCCAGAGTACCTAACCGATAAATCCAAGAAATCTGTGTTTTCTGTGTTAATCTGTGTCCCACTTTTCTAATTTTTGAGGTACTTGTGCAGGTCGACCTGGTCGTAGGTCACCCGCTCGCCGTATTCGCGCCGCTCGCGTTTGTAGGTGGCGTCGATGCCCAGCTTGGTGCTTACGCCGCGCATGTCGC
>JBMCFH010000225.1:0-5774 GCA_048620455.1 Chloroflexota bacterium
TTCCTTCTTCCTCCCGGGAAACCATCATAACCGCACAACGTCCTCACAACGTCCTATTGTCATTCATGCCACTTTTCTATACGCTGGAAGGCAATGTTCGAGATCCGCCTCTTCGGTGCCGTAGAAGTATTGCAGGACGGCGAGGCCCTCTCCGGCTTCCGCTCGCAAAAGACTCTGGCTTTGCTGGCCTATCTCATCGTGGAGAACCGCCCCCTGGCGCGCGATTACCTCGCCGGCCTGCTGTGGCCCGAAACCACCCAATCGGACGCGCTGGGCCACCTGCGCCGCGCTCTCTACAATCTGGGCAACCTGCTGCCCGGCTGCCTGGAGGTGGACCGCCGTACGGCGCGCTACAGCCCCGATGCCCCGGCTTCCGTTGACGTACACCGCTTCCAACAGTTGCGCGCATCCAACGAGCGCGACGCGCTGGTACTGGCGGCGACGCTCGCGCGCGCCCCCTTTCTGGAAGGCACCTACCTCGACGGTTGCCCGCAATTCGAAGCCTGGCTGGCAGGGGAACAGGAACGCCTGCGGCTGGCAGCCAGCAACGTGCTGGAGCGCCTTATTAGCTCGCCCCTGCCAGGAGGCGAAGCGGGAGCGCCGGAGCAAACGTTGACCTTCGCGCGCCGGCTGGCGCAGATGGATCCCTGGCGCGAAGATGTACACCGGCAGCTGATGCTTTTGCTGGCGCGCGCCGGCCGCCGCGAAGAAGCATTGGCCCAATACGAAACGTGCCGCCGCATCCTGCGCGAGGAGCTCGATTTAACCCCCTCGGCGGCAACGTCCAGGCTTTACGAGCGCATCCGTTACGCGCCGCAGCGCCGCCACAATCTGCCACCCGATCCCACCCCCTTCGTGGGCCGCGAGGAGGAGCTGGCGCAGATCAATCGCCTGCTCGCCGACCGGCGCGTGCGGCTGCTGACCGTGCTCGGTCCCGGCGGCATCGGCAAAACTCGCCTGGCGCTGGCGGCCGCCCGCCGCAGCCTCGGCCACTTTCTGGAAGGAGCCTGGTACGTCAGCCTCGCCGACGTAGAACACGCCCGGCTGCTGCCCGGGGCCATCGCCGCCGCCCTGGGGCTTTCGCTCCCCGAAAATGCCGATGCGCAATCCCGCCTGCTGGGTTTCCTGCGTGAGAGAGAACTGCTGCTGTTGCTGGACAACTTCGAACAGTTGGTTGGCGATGATCACTTTCTGCCCGACCTTTTGCAGTCGGCCCCCGCGGTCACGCTGCTGGTGACGTCGCGCCGGGAGTTACAATTGCGCCAGGAACGGCTCTACGATTTGCAGGGCCTCCCCTATCCACCGCCCGACACAACAGCGGACGCCTCGGCGTACGACGCCATGCGCCTCTTGACCCAGACCCTGTCCCGCCGTCACCGGCAGCCGCTTCTTGACGAGCAACTGGCCCAGGCAGCATACATCTGCCGGCTCGTGCAGGGCTCGCCGCTGGCCATCGAGCTCGCCGCCGCCTCGGCCCGCACCCTCTCCCTCAGTGACATTGCCGCAGCAATTGAAGCCAATTTGGACGTCCTGCAAACCAGCCTGCGCGACGTGCCCCCTCGCCATCGCAACATGCGCGCCGCCATCGACCACTCCTGGGACGGTCTGGACCGAGACCATCAAGAAGCGTTTTCCAAACTGGCCATCTTCCGCGGCGGCTTCTCTCTCCATGCCGCGGAAACGGTCGCCGGCGTCTCGCAGCAACAGGTACAACATCTGCTGAGCCACTCCCTGCTGCGGCGAGATGGAGATGATGCAGGCGCGCCGCGTTACGAACTGCACCAGCTGCTGCGCCAGTACGCGCGGGAGAAAGCAGAGGCGGACCCCCAAAGGTGGGACACGGTCCAGTCCGCCCACGCCTGCTTCTACCTGGCGTTTCTGGCCGACCAGGGAGCCAGATTGAACAGCGAGCAGGCGCCAGAGGCGCGGGCGCTGCTGGCGCAGGAAACGGAAAACGTGCGCGCCGCCTGGCGCAGCGCTGCCCGGCGCGGGAGTTGGGATCTGTTGCTGCAGAGCCTGGACAGCCTCGTTCGCTACTACCGTCACGGCGGGCGCGGGCGCGACTGCCTCCCCATGCTCGACGACGCCCGGCAACAGGCCGAGATACAAGAAGCGCCCACCCCTGTGATTGCCCGCCTGCTGGCCTCCCGCGCGCGCCTGCTGGCGCTGACAGGTCACTCACAGGAGAGTCTGCAGGTGGCAGAGGAAGCGTTGGCCTGGGGCGCAGACGACGCCGCAATCCAGGTTGAGGCCAATTACGCCCGGGCCCTGGCCTGTTTCAACCAGGGAGAGCAAAGCCAAAGCCGGCAGCTGGCTGAAGAAGCCCTGCTCCTGGCGCGCCAGGAGAATCTCTCGCGCTTCGAGCCGCTGCTGATGAACATGATCGGCCGTACTCATCTCAGTTCCGACCTGGAAAAAGCCCAATACTATTTCGAGCAAGTGCTACAACAGGCCAGGACAGCGGGCGACTACCGGCTACAGATTTCGGCCGAAATCAACCGCAGCCTCGTCCTGGGCGCCCGTGGCGACTATGCCGGCGCTGAAGCCGCCCTGCAGCGGGCCAGCGCCCTGGCGGAACAAAGGGGCCACCGCGAATTGCGCGGCACCATTGCCCTGAACCTGGGTTCCATGGCCCTCCATCAGGGTCGTTACGAGGACGGGCGCGCCCATTACGACACGGCCCTGGAAGCCTATACGCAATCAGGCGACCGCGCGCGCATGGGCCTTGGCTATCACAGCCAGGCCGTCCTGGCGGCGGATAGGGGCGATTTCCTGGAGGCCTGGCGTTACCTGCACCTGGCCCTCGACCTGTACCGCGAAGCGAATGCCCGGCACCGCGACGTAGGAATCCAATTGTGGCTTGCCAATGTGTCGCAGGCCATGGGCAAATACATGGAAGCGCGCAAGTGGCTGCAGGGCGCCCAAACGCTGGCGGCTGAAATCGAATCGCCGCTGCAGCAGGCGGAAGCGCACTGGCGGTTAGCCTGGTTGGCTGTGGAAGTCGGCGACCTGGCCCTGGCGGAAACGAAGTTGCAGGCTGCAGAACGTCTGCTGCCCCAGGACCGCCCCCTGGAGCATCGCGCCTGGATCCACCTGACTCACTCGCGACGATACCACAGCCAGAGTCAGCTGGACGAGGCCCGCCGCCACGCCGAACAGGCGCTATCGCTGGTGCGCGGGCACAACGCCCGTCTGCTGCCAGAGTGCACCATCAGGCTGGCCCACGTCCTGGCAGACCTCGACGACTGGCAGGAAGCACAGGCGCTTTACGCCGAAACCGAACAACTGCGACGCCAGCGCCGGCAACCGCACCTGGCCCTGGAAGCGCGCGCGGGGCTGGCGCGCGCCGCGCTGGCCCTGGGCGATGAGGAAGAAGCGCGCGAACGTGCAACAGAGGTCCTGGTACAGTTACAGACCACCGAGCAGACTGGCCGGCTATCTGGTCAGCAGGAACCGTTCCGCCTCTATCGCCACTGCTATGAGGTGTTACGCGCTACGAATGATGAACGCGCTGAGCCGCTGCGACAAGATGCCCACGACCTCTTGCAGCAACGAGCCGCCGGCCTGGACGACGCCTGGCGTCGCACGTTCCTGCAAACCACGCCGCTTCCCCACCCACACTAGGGAATGTAATTCCACGGATTCTCGCGCTGCTTCAGGTAGCGGATTTCAAAATGGATGTGCGGACCGGAGGAGCAACCGGTATTGCCCGACGTACCGATGACCTCGCCCTGATACACCGTCTGACCCGGCACCACGTTGATCTCGTGCAGGTGAGCGTAATACGTCTCGAAGCCGTTGCCATGATTAATCACGATCAGATTCCCATAGCAGACGTAACCGCCCGCCGCAGCCCAGTCGGCAAAGGTCACCGTGCCCGTATCCGAGGCGAAAATAGGAGAACCGGTGACCAGCCCGGCGTCGACAGCCATGTGCCCATACCACGGGTTCTGCGTGATGCGCCCGCCGCTCCAGGGCCGGACGAACACGCCCGTACCCGGCACAGCTACGACGGTGTCGCCGGAACTACTACTCGCAGCCAGATTCGGCGCCTCCCATTCCCAAACCTCGGCCACCGCGCCGGGCACCAGAATCTGCGTGCCGGGCGTCAGCCGGTAGGGGAACTCAAGGTTATTTGGCTCGTAAGCAATAATGTCCTCAACAGGGACCTCATACTCCTCCGCCAGCCCTTCTATCGTGTCACCCTGCACCACGTCGTGCAGCACGCCGTCCACAGGAAGAATTCTGATGTCGGTGCCCGCCCACAATTGGCCGGCGTCGTTCTGCAAAAAGCTGTTGCCGCCCAGAATCGTCTCTTCCCGAATACCGAAGCTTTCCGCAATACTGATCGCCGTGTCACCTTGCTGCACCGTATACGTAATGAACTCGTGCTGTGGCTGGCCCGGCTTATACGTCACAGGAATCGGCGCGGGAGACAGGCTGTGGTCCGCCTGCACCGGCAACTCGTCGATGTCAAAGACCGGTTCCGCCTCGGTCTGGGCCGGCGCGCTCTCCACGGCAGCCAGCGGCTGCGGCGCGGCCTCTGAAACAGTCTCGGTAGGGCTTGGCCCCGGCTCATTCGGCGAAAGCAGTCCGTCGGCCACGCGCGTCTTGCTGCCCAACAAGATCAGTAAGGCAAGGGCGGCCAACACCAGGTGCCCGCCGTATCTTTCAATTAAGCGATGTTCATCTTCCATGAAAGTTCTTCCTCCAAAGAAGAAGGTTATCGCAAAGCGCATAAACCGCAATGTAAACGACGCCCGCGGCCGGAATTTGACTGCGTAAATGACGGTGCATCACGACGCCGTTAACCGCCGTCTGCGTCCCCCGCGCTCTGCTGCGAACCGGCCAAAACCTCCCGCGCAACGGCGAATGCGGAGTTGGCCGCGGGCACGCCGGCGTAGATCGCTACCTGCAACAACACCTCCTTGACCTCATCGGCCGTGACGCCCGTGTTCCTGGTGGCGCGAAGGTGCATGGCCAGCTCCGCCTCTTTGCCCAGGCTGGCCAGCATGGCGATGGTCAGCAGGTGGCGCGTCTTGCGTTCCAGACCGGGCCGCGTCCACACGCTGCCCCACGCCGTTTCAGTGATGAAGCGCTGAAAGTCGGCGTCGAACGTCGTCTTGTTCGCTTCAGCGCGATCCACGTGCGCATCGCCCAGCACCGCGCGACGCACCTTCATGCCTTCCTCAAAGCGTCGATCAGCCATAACCATTCTCCTTAAGAAACTGATTAATCTTCTCCGCCGTCGCCTGTGGGCGTTCGATGCACGGCAAATGGGCGGCGCCGTCAATGACCTCGAAACGCGCGTTTGGCAGGCTCTCTGCCAGCTCGCGCCCCACGTCCGGCGGTGTGGCCTGATCCTCCGCGCCACACAGCACCAGCGCTGGCGCCTCAATCGTGTGCACGGCATCTCGCAAATCGGCCTCTCCCAGGGCCAGACTGGTAGCCGCGTATCCTTCATCCGGCATCCGCGCCAGCATATTCTGATAGCCACGGTACGCAGCCGGTTGCTCTTCGGCAAACTGCGGCGCGAACCAACGCTCCAGGATCGACTCTGCCATCTGCGGCAGACCCTTCTCCCGGATCATGCGCACGCGCTGTTCCCAGAAATCCATGGTGCCGATGCGCGGGGCCGTGTCGCACAGGATCAGACCGCGCACGACGTCGGGGTGCGCAATGGCGAAGTCCAGCGCAATCACACCGCCCACCGATATCCCGATCACAATCGCTTCCTCGATGCCCAGGTGCGCAAGCAGACGCGCCACATCCTC
>JBMCFH010000226.1:0-5741 GCA_048620455.1 Chloroflexota bacterium
GACGCCATCCACACCGCGCTGACGCACAAAGTCGCCATCCTCACCGGTGGGCCGGGCACAGGCAAGACGACGACGTTACGAGCGCTGCTGGATATGCTGGACGGGGGCGGTCATACCTACGCGCTGGCGGCGCCCACGGGACGCGCGGCCAAACGGCTGGCGGAGGCCACGGGACGCGAGGCCAAGACGATCCACCGCCTGCTGGAGTTCAAACCGGGGGAAGGCTTCGGCCGTCACGAACAAAACCCCATCGACGCCGATATGATCGTCATCGACGAAGCGTCGATGCTGGACCTGGTGTTGGCCAATACCCTGCTGAAGGCCATCGGGCCCGACAGCCACCTGCTGCTGGTCGGCGACGTGGACCAACTACCCTCGGTGGGCGCCGGCGACGTGCTGCGGGACCTCATCGATTCCGACGTAGCCGCCGTGGTGCGCCTGCAGACGATTTTTCGCCAGGCGGCGAATAGCCTCATCGTGCAAAACGCCCATCGCATCAACCAGGGCCAGATGCCGCTGACGCCCAAAGACGCCGAGGACTTTTTCCTCTTTGTGAAGCAGGATCCAGACGAACTGGTCGACCTGCTCGTCGACATCGTCAAGAATCGCATCCCGTACAAATTCGGCCTGCACGCCCTGGATGACATTCAGGTGCTGAGCCCCATGTATAACGGCAGCGCGGGCGTTAATAACCTGAACGACCGCCTGCAGACGGCCCTGAATCCGCCCTCCTCACGCAAGCCGGAGCGTCGCCTGTCAGGACGCGCTTTTCGGGCCGGCGACAAGGTGATGCAGACGGTCAATAATTACGACAAGAACGTCTACAACGGCGATATCGGGCGCATCACGGCCATCGACCCCGTACAGCAGACGATGACGGTAAGCGTGGACGGTGCGCCCGTGGTCTACGATTTTCTGGAAGCGGATGAGCTGACCCATGCCTACGCCGTTAGCGTCCACAAGAGCCAGGGCGCCGAATATCCCTGTGTCGTAATGCCCATCATCACCCAGCATTATATGATGCTGCAGCGCAACCTGCTCTACACGGCGGTGACGCGCGCCAGACAACTGGTGGTGCTGGTTGGCACCCGGCGGGCCATCGCCATCGCCGTGCGCAACAACCGCGTGGCCCAGCGCCACAGCGCCCTCGACTGGCGTCTGAAGCAGTAGCACCGAGCAAGCGCCTGACAATCGCAGTTACGGAGCGCCGGCTTCCCGGCGCCCCATTCTTCGTATTCGGAACTGTGCGATTGCTCCATTGGGAGGCCCGGCGCACCTGGCATATAATTGTTACCAGTATGGAAGTGAAGTTCGCCGTCGCCAAAATCAGCAAATACGCCACCAGTGAAAGCGGAGATACCGTGGAGATGATCGAACGGCCCCACGGCGGCATCTCGCTGGTGCTGGTGGACGGGCAACGCAGCGGCCGGTCCGCCAAGAAAATCAGCAACATCGTGGCGCGCAAGGCGATCCAGTTGTTGGCCGAGGGCATTCGCGATGGCGCGGCGGCGCGGGCGGCGCACGACTACCTCTACACCTATCGCGGCGGCAAAGTCAGCGCCACGCTGAATATCGTTTCCGTGGACGCCGTCACGGAGACGATGGTCATTTCGCGCAACAACGAAGCCCCCGTCATCGTGCACACGCCCCAGCGCGGCCTCTTTCTGCTGGACGAGCCGTCACGCTCAATCGGCACGCGGCGCAATACGAAGCCGGTGATCACAGAGATTCCGATAGAGATCGGCCCGCTGGTCATCTCCTTCACCGACGGTCTGCGCCACGCCGGTAGCTGGCACGGGCAGGATTGCTTCGACCCGGCGGAAGCGACGCGTTGTCTGTTGCAGGAAGGCGTGTCTGACCCGCAGGCCCTCGCCGACAGCCTGTTGCGACAGGCGGTGGACATGGATGACGGACGCCCGCGGGACGACATCAGCGTCGTCGTGGTCTCGGTGGGCGAGATGCCGGCTAGAGCAGATGGCGTGCGCCGCCTGAGCGGGCGGTTGCCTTTATAATTCGGTACGGGACGAATTCGCGAACCAATCTCCGGGAGGCTCGGCGGACGGCTGATTTAACCAGGCCAGACTGTAAAGGCTACGCCCAGGCCTCGCGGAGGCTCAGGGAGTTGTGAGTAAAGAAGAGGCAACACCCCTACGCGTCGCCATCGTCGGGCCCTGTGTGTCGGGCAAGACGGAACTGGTGACTGCCCTGCGCGACAGCGGTTATGAAGCGCGTCACGTGGCGCAGGAACACTCTTACGTGCCCTATATGTGGGAGCGCCTATCGCGGCCCGACGTGCTCATTTTTCTCGACGTGGATTACGAAGCAGCGAAGGCCCGGCGACCGACCATCAACTGGGGGCCAGAACGGCTGGAAGAGCAGGCCCAACGGCTGGCCCACGCCCGTGAACACTGCGACCTCTATGTGGACACCAGCGCGTTGAGCGTTGGCCAGGTGCGGGAGCGGGTGATGGAGTTTTTGCGGAGATTGGAGATTGGTTGATTGGAGATTGGAGAATTGCGTTTTGCGGTCAACCTGCAACCTGTCAACCTGCAACCTGCCAACCAGTATCAGCCAAAGAGGCGCCCGAATAACCCCGCGCCGCGCTCCCCTTCGGTCATCACTTCGCGCAGTTGGCGGGCGGGCGCGAAATCCGACTGAATCTTGAGCGCCTTCTGGTTAAAACGGGCGGCCTCCTCCAGCTCCCCACGATCGTAGTGCAACTGGCTGATCTGGTGATTGAGCCACGCGTTCTCATCGTCGAAGTGTAGCGCTTCCTTGTACGTCTGCAGCGCCCGATCGCCGTCCCCACGCTGCAGGTGCAGCGTCGCCGCTGCGCTCTTCAGCCGCAGGCGTTGCGGCACCGTTTCCGCCTGGCCCATGGCCTGCTCGCTCCAGGCCAGCGCTTCGTCCAAATCTCCCACGTGTTGCCAGTAGTACATTTCCGCGCGATGCAGAAAGTAGTTGTGCGGCGATTGCTCGTGTAGATAATCGAGCACGAGGCGCGCGTCTTCGTAGCGGCCGGAGAACGTATAAATCAACGGTTCGATGACGTTCAGGTCAGTCACGTCCGGCGCCAGTTCCTGGGCGCGTTCCAACCAGGACAGCGCCGCCTCCAGACCTTGCGGGTCGTGGTCGCCGGCGTGGTTCCCGTCGTCCTCAGCAGACGCCGTAACCAGAAGATACGCCACGCCCCCGTAAGCATAAGGCAGGGAGTCGCTGGTGCGCAACGTGCGCAGCGCGTCGCCCAGCACCTGGGGATCACCACGGAAACCGTCGATCTGATCGATGGCCGTCTTAAAGACAACCTGTCCGGCGCGCGTTGCTTCTTCATCGCCGTTCCACTCCATTTTCTCCAATACAGGTAGCAACTTGGCTACAATCGCACGTCCCATGTGAGTTCTCCTCTGCGCTTACGCTGGCGCCGGGCCGATCCCTGGGCGAGAAATCGCCGGCTGACTCGCATGTACAAAGTTTACAAAATGAAAGGGCTCCTCACAAGCATATGAGGAGCCCTTTTCATAGTTGAAGAGGAGGCCGGGCTTAGAAGCCCATGCCACCGCCCATGCCGCCCATGCCGCCAGCGCCCGGAGGCATGCCGCCCTGGCCATCTTCCTTCTCAGGCAGGTCGGTGATCAGCACGTCGGTGGTCAGAATCATGGAGGCGATGCTGGCGGCGTTCTCCAACGCGCCGCGCGTCACCTTGGCCGGGTCGATGATGCCGGCCTCAATCATGTCCACGTATTCTTCGCTGAGGACGTTGTAGCCGATGTTGTAGTTGTCCTTCTCTTTCTGCTCGGCGCGCACGTTCTGGATAATCACGTCGCCATTCTTGCCCGCGTTTTCCGCGATCTTGCGCATGGGCGCTTCCAGAGCGTGACGCAGGATGTTAACGCCCGTCTTCTGGTCGTTACCCTGTACCGTCACATCGTCCAGAGCGCTGATGGCGTTGATCAGAGCCACGCCGCCGCCGGGCACGATGCCTTCTTCCACCGCCGCGCGCGTCGCGCTCAGCGCGTCTTCCACGCGGTGCTTCTTCTCTTTCAGCTCCGTCTCCGTGGCCGCACCCACGCGGATGATGGCCACGCCGCCGGCCAGCTTCGCCAGCCGTTCCTGCAGCTTCTCGCGGTCATAGTCGGACGTGCTGCGCTCGACTTCGGTCTTGATCTGCTCCACGCGCGCCTTGATCTGGCCCTCTTCGCCGGAACCGTCGACGATGGTCGTCTCGTCCTTGGTGGCCACGACCTTGCCCGCGCGACCCAGGTCGGCAATCTGCACGCTCTCCAGCTTGCGGCCCATTTCCTCGGTGATCACCTGGCCGCCGGTCAGGATGGCGATATCCTGCAGCATCGCCTTGCGGCGGTCGCCGAAGCCCGGCGCCTTCACCGCCAGGGCGTTGATCGTGCCCCGCAGCTTGTTTAGCACCAGCGTCGCCAGCGCCTCGCCGTCGATGTCCTCGGCAATCACGACGAAATCACGTTTGCCGGACTGGATCAGCTTCTCCAGAATGGGCACGATGTCCTGCGCAGAGCTGATCTTCTTGTCGTGGATCAGGATGTACGGTTCCTCCAGCGCCGCTTCCATGGTATCGGAATCGGTGACGAAGTAGGGGCTGATGTAGCCACGGTCGAACTGCATACCTTCAACGTATTCGGTCTCAAACTCCAGACCCTGGGATTCCTCGACCGTGATCACGCCGTCCTTGCCAACCTTGTCCATGACCTGGGCAATCAGCTGGCCGATGCTCTCATCCTGCGCCGAAATAGCAGCCACAGAGGCAATTTCCTCCACGCTGTCGATGGACACAGCCATCTCGCGGACGCGCTCGGAAAGCGCCAGAACGCCGGCCTCGATGCCCTGCTTCAGCAGCATGGGGTTGGCGCCGGCAGCCACATTTTTGTAGCCCTCGTTAACAATATTCTGCGCCAGAACGGTCGCCGTCGTCGTACCGTCGCCGGCGATGTCGTTGGTCTTGGTCGCAGCTTCTTTCAAGAGCTGGGCGCCCATATCTTCATAGGGATCTTCCAGCTCAATCTCCTTGGCAACCGTCACACCGTCGTGGGTGATGGTGGGGGCGCCAAAGGATTTGTCCAATGCCACGTTGCGGCCCTTGGGGCCCAGTGTCGTGGCTACAGCGCTGGCCAGGGTGTTAATGCCCTGGCGAAGTTTGCGATGCGCACTGTCAGAAAAGGTGAGTTGTTTCGCCATCTTACTATCACTCCTTGCGTTCTAACTGTTGGTGGGTAACGTCTTAGCCTTCGACGATGGCCAATACGTCAGATTCCTTCAGAATCAAAAGCTTCTTGCCATCAACCTTGATTTCGGTGCCGGCATACTTGGCATAGAGAACCGTGTCGCCCACGGAGACGTCCATCTCCACACGGTTGCCGTCATCGTCACGGCGACCGGGGCCTGTCGCAACAACGTCACCCTCCTGGGGTTTTTCCTTTGCCGTTTCGGGTAGAATAATGCCAGACGCTGTTGTCTCCTCGCGTTCCTTGGGTTCGACAACCAGCCGATCGGCAAGCGGTTTAAGCTTCACGTTCATATCGACTCTCCTTTCCAAATGTGATTTTAAAAGTCTAAATCAGTGGGTTTTTAGCACTCGCACGGCGAGACTGCTAACAACAGTTAAAATTGTATCACATCTGTGGGGGCTGTCAAGCGAATTTTAGCAGCTTTCGGGAGAGAGTGCTAATGGAGTGTCGCTAACTGGTTGATTGGAGATCGGAGATGACTTTCAG
>JBMCFH010000227.1:0-5710 GCA_048620455.1 Chloroflexota bacterium
TCCTGTAACGTTGATTATCGGGAAGAGGCCATGCAGCCCGCCATTCAGTTCGAAAACGTCAGCAAGCGCTTCATGATGACCACCGAGCGACCGCAAACGATCCTCGAGTGGCTCATCGCCTTTACGCGTGGGCAGCAGGTGGTGCGACGGCGTCAGGAACAGGCGTTGTGGGCCGTGCGCGACATCAGCTTCGAACTGCCGCGCGGCGAGTGCCTGGGCATCATCGGGCGCAACGGCAGCGGCAAGAGCACCATGCTCAAGCTGATCGCCGGCATCCTGCGCCCCACACAGGGTCGCCTGACCGTGCGCGGGCGTGTCAGCGCCCTGCTGGAGCTGGGCGCGGGCTTCCACCCCGATCTCACCGGTCGCGAAAACATCTACCTCAACGGCTCCGTGCTGGGGCTGAACCGCGCCGAAATCGAGGAACAGTTCGACTCCATCGTGGACTTCTCCGAACTGGCGGACTTCATCGACGTCCCCGTCAAGCATTACTCGTCGGGCATGTACGTGCGCCTCGGTTTCAGCGTGGCCATCCACGTCAAACCGGACATCCTCATCCTGGACGAGATCCTGGCCGTCGGCGACCAATCGTTCCAGACCAAGTGCATGGAGCAGATTTACACCCTGAAACGGCGCGGCGCGACCATCATCCTGGTCAGCCACAATCTGGACATGGTGCGCAACCTGGCCACGCGCCTGCTGTGGATCGAACACGGCAAGATGCGCGGGGCAGGCCCCGTACAGGCCCTGGCAGGGCAATACATGGCCGAGGCCTACCACCAGCCGGCGGGCGCGCGCGATGTGCAGCAAGAAAAGGCGTTCGAGCGTTGGGGCACCGGCGAAATCGAAATCACCGGCGTGCGCTTCCTGGACGGCGAGGGGCAGGAAAAGACGACCTTCCGCACCAACGATCCGTTCACCGTAGAAATCGCGTATCACGCCCACAAACCGGTTGAGAATCCGGAGTTCGGACTGGCCATCTACCGCCAGGACGGCGTGCACGTTAACGGCCCCAACAGCAACGCCGGCGGCCTGAAGACGGGCACCGTCAGCGGCCCCGGCATCGTGCGCTACTGTGTTCAGCAGCTGCCGCTGCTGCCGGCCCGCTATCACGTGACGGTCGCCGTGCACGACAACGAGCTGCCGGTGGCCTACGACCACCACGACCAGGCCTACAACTTCCGCGTCGTCGCCGGCGGCACGAGGGAACTGCACGGGCTGCTGGCCCTGCCCTCGCGCTGGGAGTGGGACGGTGCGCCCGCCAGAGAGGCGGCGCAGACCGAACTGGGGCATGTGGAACGCTGACGCCTCGTCACCGCAAAAACCGTGGCTGCTCCTGATCCCCTTCGGCCTCTATCTGACGCTGGGACTCCTTTACACGGTCGCCATCCCCAGCGGCGAATCGCCCGACGAACCGGGACACCTGCAATGTGTGGAGCAGGTATCGCAGCTGGGCCGCCTGCCACAGGTGGACCCCCAACCATCGGGCCAGTGGTGGCAACGGGAGACGGTGTTGTCAGGGCACATGTGCTATCACATGCCCCTCTACTACCTCGCCGGCGGCGCTCTGCAGTGGGCCGTGCACCGGGTCAGCGATGCTCCCCTCGACTTTCAGTTTCCGCCCACCAACCCTCGCTTTGGCGCCTCCCCCGGCATCTTCGAGCACGACGCGCCTGGTCTGTTGCCAGCGGTCGCCGAGCCGGGCACAGTGCTGGTCGTGCGCCTGCTCTCGCTCGCCGCCGGGGCGGCGCTTATCTGGGCCACCTACGTCATCGCCGCACGTCTCTTTCCCCGCGTAGAAGGGGCGGGCGTCGCCGCCGCCACGCTCGTCGCCGGCTGGCCCCAGTACGTTTTCATGAGCCGCGCTATCAGCAACGACGTGCTGGCAGCGGCGCTGGCGGGGCTCGTGCTCGTGGTACTCCTCACGGACATGGGGCAGCCGCGCCGCTACCTGTACGCCGGCGTGCTGGCGGCGTTGGCCATTCTGACCCGGCTCAACATGGCCTTTGTCCTGGCGCCGCTGGGCATCGCCTTCGCGGCGGAGCTTGCCACGGCGGGAAAGCGCCTGCGCCGCTATCTTTTGTGGGGCGCGCTGGCGGCGGTGCCCCTGCTGCTGGCGGCGGCGCTGATTGTGTGGCACCCCACGTTGCGCACTCATCTAAGGCTAACCTCCCTCTTTTTCGGGCAGGTGGGCCCCAATGCCGGGCAATTGAGCTACTGGCTGGACGTCACCGGCCTCACCCTGCAATCGGGCTGGGCGCTGTTGGGCTGGATGAACGTACCCACGCCGCTGTGGCAAAGCGTCGTCTGGTGGGGGTTCTTGCTGGGCGGCTCGCTGTTGGGCCTGTGGCGCCTGTTTGCCTCGCCCGCGGCGGGCGGGTGGCACAAGACGGTAATTGTGGTTATCATTCTGACCTGGTGTGCTGCCGTCCTGGCAGCGTTCGTACGCATCAATCTGAATCGTTTCCAGCCGCAGTTCCGGTTCATGTTCAGCCTTGTGCCGCTGCTGGCGACGCTGGCGGCAGGAGGGGTTCTCAGTTTCGTGGCAGATAAGCGTCAGGCACGCACCGCAGCCATCATTGCAACCGCCTTTCTTCTCCTCCTGGCGAATGCGGCGATCATCGTTTTCACGGTTGTTCCTGCGTACCGGTATTAATCAACAATGTAGAGAGGTGTGACATATGGTAGAAAAACCGAACTTCATCCCCCTGCGAATCGGCGTCATCCTGTTTGTCGTCGTCGCCGCGCTACTCGGCGCTTATCAGATTTCCCAGGCCCAGAGTCCGGACGAGGCGGAGGGAGTCGCCTACGGCAACTGCCGCTATGGCGCGGCTCTGATGAACTCAGGGCACGTCAACTGGCTGGATGACTTGAAGGTGGGCTGGTACCTCAACTTCGGCCGTACGGCGCCCGCCGCGCCCAACAACGCCGAGTACGTCCCGGTGATCTCCGTCAAACAGGATCGTGACAGCCAGGGCGCTCGCCTGCAGACCTACACCACAGAGCCGCCCCTGACGGAAAGCGGGCTGGGCGCGCTGGTCGACAGCAATCCCGGCGGGCTATGGATCGTAGGTAATGAAGTTGACCGTGTGGGCATCCAGGGCGACACCTATCCCGAGGTGTACGCCACGGCCTATCACGACGTCTACCACTTTATTAAGGATCGCGATCCCAGCGCCCAGGTGTCTAACTCGGCCCTGGTACAGGTCACGCCCGGACGTCTGCAGTACATGGACCTGATGTGGGACGCCTATCTGGAGCAGTACGGCGCGCCCATGCCCGTAGACGTGTGGAATATGCACCTGTACATCTTGCCCGAGAAGGACGCAAACGGCGAGGGCACCGGCGCTCACATCGCTCTGGGCACCGATCCCGACCTGGCGATCCTTTCCAGCGGCAATGACCCTGACCTCTGCCCGCGCGAAGATGTGTACTGCTACGCCGAGCACGATGATATGGGCATCTTTGAGCAGCAGGTGCGCGACATGCGCCGCTGGATGCAGGAGAAGGGACAGCGCAACAAGCCGCTGATCATCTCTGAATTCTCCCAGCTCTACGTGTTTGTCGATTACGACGACCCGGTCAACCCCACACAGTGCTACGTGCAGGATGAATATGGCAACTGCTTTACGCAGGAGCGCGTGAGCAACTTCCTGAACAACTCCTTCACCTATCTGGAGACGGCGACGGACCCCAATCTGGGCTACCCGGAGGACGGAAACCGCCTCGTGCAGCAGTGGCTATGGTATGCGACCGGCGTGCCGCAAAATGAGACGGGCGGCTCCAGCAACCTCCTGAACGAGAGCGGTACCGCTCTGACCCAGGTGGGCACGGCCTTCCGCGACTACGTCAACCATCCGGATCGGGCGCTGCACGTCAATCTGAAACCGGAGAGTGTGTCTGCCCTGCCGGCATTCACCAACGGCGGCACGGTCACGGCAACGCTCAGCGCCGACGTGATCAATAACGGCAACCGCAGCGCGGGCGCGCCGTTCGACGTCACCTTCTACAGCGATTCCGGCCTCACCCAGGCCATCGGCACGGCGACGGTACCTGCCGCCACCGACGTACTGGGGTGCGCGCGGGAGACGCAACGCGTTTCCGTGGAGTGGAGCGACCTCAGCGCAGGCCGCCACCACTTCTGGGTTGAGGTGGACAGCGGCAGCGCCATCGGCGAAAGCAACGAGAACGATAACGTGGTGAGGGGCACGCTGCTGGTCGACCCCGAGCAACTGTTCGTGCCCATCATCCGCCAGACGCGCTAATACGCATCAGTAACTGGGACAATGAGGCTCCGGGAGTAACGCCGGAGCCTCATTTTCTTTTTCTTTCACCTCTTTGAACCGCCTGTAGGCGAGAGGAGCGAAGGGGACACCATGCCCTCCGTCACCCTCATCATCCTCAACTGGAACGCCCGCCGCCTGCTGGCCCGCTGCCTCCCTTCCCTGCTGGCGCAGACGTACGACGACTACCGCGTGGTGCTGGTGGACAACGCCTCCACCGACGATTCACTGGCCTTTGTGCGCCGCGAGTTTCCACAGGTGCAGATCATCGAAAACGAGCGCAACCGCGGTTTTTCCGCGGGCAACAACGCCGCGCTGCGCCGCCTGCAGAGCGACGTGGCGGTGCTGGTCAACCCCGACCTCATCGCCAGCGCCGAGTGGTTGCGCGAACTGGTGGCGGGCCTCACCGGCGAGGAGCGTATCGGCATCGCCGGCGGCAAGCTCTTCTACCCGGGCGGGCGGCGGCTGCAGCACGCCGGCGGTCTGATTCGTTTTCCCCTGGCAATGCCCGATTACCTGGGGCGCGACGAGCCGGATGAGGGACAGTACGACCAGTTGCGCGATGTGGAGTACGTGGTAGGAGCGGGTCTGGCGGTGCGCCGCGAGGTGCTGCAGCGGATCGGCCTGCTGGACGAAGGGTTTTTCCTCTACTTCGAGGACGCCGACCTCTGCTTCCGCGCGCGCCGCGCCGGCTATCGCGTGGTTTACGCGCCCCGGGCGGAGGCCGTACACGAGGAATCGGCGCTCACCGGCAAAGAGAGCCCCGCCTACCTGGCCTGGTTCCACGGCAGCCGCTGGCGCTTTCTGTTGAAGCACGCGCGGCAGGAGACGTTGCTGCAGGAAACATTCGACGCGGAGAAGGAGTGGCTGCTGGACGCCGTGACCGGCTCGCCGCAGCGCGCCGCCCCGCTGGCGCAGGCCTATGGGCAGACGCTGCGCACCCTGTGGCAGGCGCTGCAGGCGCGAGAAGCGCACGGCGCGCCGGGCATGGACGAAGCCGCGGTTTCCCAGATCGCCGCCGCCCTTACAGCACTACGCGAAGCCGCCTGGAACGCAGCCGCCGCCCCGCCCCACGAGCAGTTGCGCCGGCGGCGGACGCTGCGACCGTTCACCTTCCGCTCCCGCGTGCCCTTGCTGGGCCCGCTGCTCGCCGCCCTGCGCCGCGCCTGGAGCCACGTGGCGGCGCGACCGGTGCTCGACGCCTGGACCGCGCAACAGAGCGCGTTTAACGAGGCCGTGGTGCAGGAACTGGAAGCGCGCCAGCCACGGCTGGCGGCGCACGACGAGCGTTACGCGCAGGCGGCAAGGGAGTTGTCGGCCCAGCGCCGCGACCTGGCGGCGCTGCTGACCCGCCTGCAGGCCATTGACCGCCGCCTGGCGCGTCTGGAAGCGGGTGAGGCCGACTCGAGAGATCCTTCGGTTCCCTC
>JBMCFH010000228.1:0-5661 GCA_048620455.1 Chloroflexota bacterium
ACGCTCTGCGTGGGCGTGGGCCAGGGCGAAGCGACGGTGGTTGAGCTGGTGTGAGTCGGTCTGAGGTCAATGAGCATCTGATAAATAGTTCAGTGCGCGCTCGTCCCCGGTGACCGCCTGCGATTGAAATCACAGGCTAGACTATGTAAACATGTTTAAACATGTTTTCTGTCTCTTAGCTGCTGGTTTCAACCTGCAGCACCTCCGTTTGCGGGCGCGTGGCTGAATTGCAGCGACAGCAAAAAGGGAACCAACGATGCGCGCACTGGTAACCGGGGGGACGGGCTTTGTCGGCGCCAATCTTGTCGCCGCGCTTAACGAAAGAGGGATCGTGGCCCGTGTTTTACACCGTACCACGTCGTCGATGACTGCGCTTGAGGGCCTGCAGTACGAGGCGGTGGTCGGCGATGTACTGGACGAGCCGCAGGACCTGGCAGCGGCTGTGGAGGGCTGCGATTGGGTCTTCCACACGGCGGCGGTAGCCGACTATTGGCGGCAGGGAGCCGATTGGCTGTACCGTGTAAACGTGGAAGGTACGCGCCACATGCTGACCGCGGCGCGACTGGGTGGGGCGAGGCGCTTCGTGTTCACCAGTTCGCTGGCGGCGATGGGCCTGCCGCAGTCTGGTGAGCTGCTGGATGAAAGCGACGAGTTTAATCTGCGCCCGGAGCAGTTTCCGTACGGGCACAGCAAACACCTGGCCGAACAGGAAGTGCGCCGGGCGGTCGAGGATGGGCTGGAGGCGGTCATCGTCAATCCCAGCGTAGTGCTTGGCCCTCGCGACGTGAACCAGATTTCAGGATCGATCGTCCTTGAAGCGGCTCGGGGGCTGATCCGCTTTGCGCCGCCCGGTGGGGTCAACTTTGTAGCCGTGCAAGACGTGGCTGACAGCCACATCGCCGCGGCAGAGAAGGGGCAGGTGGGCGAGCGCTACATTCTGGCCGGCGAGAACTTGCTGCACACGGAGGCGCTGGCTGTCATCTGTCGCGTGGTCGGCCGCGAGCCGCCGCGGCTGCAGATTCCGCGCTGGTTGCTGCCTCCGGCCGCGGCCGGTGTGCGCGTCATGCGCTTCTTCCTGGGGAATCGCGTGCCCGTGGACGCCAACCAGGTGCGTATGATGGGCGCCCGCCTTTTTGCGGACAACAGCAAGGCGGTGAGTGAGCTGGATCTGCCGCAAACGCCCTTCGAAACGACTGTACAATGCACTTTTCGTTGGTACAATGAGCACGGTTATCTAGAGTGAGTGTGACGCACCCGTTTGCCGGGACAAGTGAGCTAAGAGAAATCATCAAAGGAGGGCCTGATGAGTGTGACTGCCATCTCTGCTGACAGTGGCTTCGGGGCCATGACCCGCGACAAATGGATCTACAACCGCCGCTGGGATTTGCTGTTCATCAGCCTCAGCGTGGTGCTGGTTCCCGTACCGTACCTGATCTGGTTGCTGATGAAGGACGTGTTTCTGGTGGAGTCCGACATGGGGCGCCAGGCTGTTAATCTGCTGATTGCGGCCCTGATCGGCGGCCCGCACATGTATGCCACTTTTACGCGCACGGCGCTGGACACTGATTTTCGCGAAAACTACGGTGGCTTTGTGCGCTCCTCGATTGTGATCCCTCTAGTTGTAATTACGCTGGCTCTGACCAACCTGACCTTGCTGCTGACTATCTTTTTCTTCTGGGCCTCGATTCATGTGCTGCACCAGATCGTGTTCGTGGTGGAGGCGTATAACCAGAAGGGGAGCGCCGCCGGCAATACGTCGCTGTCGCCGCTCTCGCGCGCCATCGACTACGCCGTGGTGCTCACCAGCCTCTATCCCATCGCCGCCTACCGCATCGCCATCACGCAGGATTTTGCTATTGGGCCTAACAATCTCAACGACGTGATCCCCGCCTTTTTCGAGCAACCGTGGGTCGTCTACGCTGCCGGCGCCGCCTTTGGCGTGTCGCTGCTGGCCTTTCTGGCCAAGAGCGCCGTGGAGATCCGCGAAGGCACGGCGCACATGCCGAAAATCATTTTCATTGTGCTGACGGCGGCAGCGTCCTTTATCGTGCCTGCGCTGGGCAACCTGGACACGGCGTTCCAGGGCATGAACGTCTGGCACTCCTTCCAGTATCTGGCCCTCACCTGGTACATCAACCGCCTGCGCGCCGACCGCGGCGACCTGCAGCGCACGCCGCTGGTGGAGCGTATCTCAAAGGACGGCAAGGCCAGGGTCTACTACGGTTTCAACCTGGCCCTGACCTTTGGCGCGGTGATCATCATCGGCGTGGTCTTCACCATCCTGCACTTTGGCATCGGCGGCAAGTGGGCCGAGGCCAGCTACGCCGTGGAGACGTCGTATTACATCGGCGTGCTGTCGTTCCTGTGGATCCACTATTATCACGACCACTTTTTGTTTACGCAGGCGGAGTCGGTGCTGCCGTGAGGTCGTGAGAACTAAGTGACATGGAGGGCCACGGAGGACGGCTTCTGTGAAGCGTGGGAGGACCACGGAGAACGGCTTCTGCGAAACGTGGCAGGATTCGCGGAGAACGAAAAATCGAACGTAACCTTTACCCAGTTAGTAACGTTCGAGTGCGGGGCTTTGTCAGACCAATTGTGCCTCGTTGACACGTTGACCCTTAACGGCAACAGGCCTACAAGACCCACTGTTTATAATTCGTAAAATTCGTGCAATTCGTGGCAAAAGCCCTTTACCGGTCTTCCCCCAGTTCCAATGCCTGCCGCATATCAGACAGGTGCTCCGCCTCATGATCGGCAATCAGGTTCAGGATTTCTTCGATGGTCATGATGCGCAGGCTGCCGTGGCGGCCCTCTTTCTGCCAGTCGCCCTCCTCCAGATCCTCCAGAAAGCGCATTAACTCCTGGCGATTGTGGTCCATCGTAGCCATAAGGTCGGCGGGCATTTGATCGTTCAGTTTGCTCACGCCGCGGGCGTTGTAGCGGTCGATGTCGAAGTCGGGTGGCACGCCTTCATCGCCCTCGCGGATCATTTGCATCAGGCGTAGCATGCCACTTTCGGCCCAGGTGAGGTGGCGCAGGAGATCGAGCGCGTTCCAGCCGCCGTCGTGGGAATAGACGAGATGGCTCCAATCCTCGCGCTCAAGTTGCCGCGCCAGCTCCAGAGTCGCGGTGCGTGACTGCTCCAGTTTGCGCCGGATGGCGTCTTTCTTTTTGTTGCTCAATTCCATCCTCCTTCAAATTCGGGCCACCGTCAGACGCGTTCCTCGCCGGCCGCTGCGGCTTCGGCAAACTCAAAGTGCAGGGCGCCGTTGCCGGCGTGCACCGCAACCACCGCGCTCTCCAGTTTGCTTTGCGACAGCAGGAAATTGGCCAGCGGTTCGCGCAGGTGACGGCTGATGATACGCCGCAGCGGACGCGCGCCGAATTCGGGCTGGTCGTTCTGCGCCAGCAGCCAGCGCCGGGCCTCGGGTGTCACGTTGAGCCGGATGTTCTGGCGCTCCGCAAGCCGGCTCTCTGTCTTCAGCATCAGATCCAATATTTTGGCCAGATGATCGGGCGTCAGCTGGTGGAAGAAGATGATGTCATCCAGCCGGTTCAGGAACTCCGGCCGGAAGAAGCGGTGTACTTCCTGCATGACCAGTTCGCGCTCGCGCTCGCCGATGACGGGCACCAGCAGGTGGCGCGCGCCCAGGTTGCTGGTCATGATGATCACCGTTTCGCTGAAGGTCGCCACTCGTCCCTGGCCATCCGTCAGACGCCCCTCGTCCAACACCTGCAGTAGGACGTCAAAGACGCGGTCGTGCGCCTTTTCCACCTCGTCCAGTAGCACCACGCTGTACGGTTGCTCGCGGACGTGGTCGGTCAGCTGCCCGCCCCCTTCATAGCCAACGTAGCCGGGCGGCGCGCCGATGAGGCGGTTGACGCTGCCCTCCGTCTGGTACTCGCTCATGTCCAGCGTCAGCATGGCCTCTTCGGAGCCGAACAGGAACTCGGCCAGCGCCTTGGCCAGCTCGCTCTTGCCCACGCCGCTGGGGCCCAGAAAGAGAAAGGAGCCGATCGGTCGCTTGGGATCGCGCAGGCCCACGCGGGCGATCTTCACGGCGCGGCTCACGGCGCGCACCGCTTCGTTCTGGCCGATGATGCGGCGGTGGAGATGTTCGGCCATGTTCGCGTAGCGACTCTGCTCGTCTTCACCCAGTTTGGCCAGAGGAATGCCGGTGAGCTGGCTGGCGGTGAGCATGACGTCGTCGCTGTCCAGGCGGTTATCGGGCGCCGGGCCCTCTTCTTCCTGGCGCAACCGCGCGCCGTGCTCCTGGGAAGCCATGCGCAGCAGCGCCGCGGCGCGATCGGCGAGCTGGATGGCCGACGCGGGCAAGGCTAACTCTTTGATGTACTGGTCGGCCAGGCTGGCGGCGGTTTCCAGCGCCTCGCGACTGACTTCGATTTCATACTCCTGTTCCAGCCGCTGCTTGTGGTAGGAAAGGATGGCCGTCGTCTCGTCGCGGCCGGGCGGCGGCACGTCCAGGCGATGGGTGTGCTGGCGAATCAACGCTTCCTGCTCCAGCCGCTGATACCCGTTAACGGTCGTGGTACCGATGACCACCTGCTCGTCCCCCAACAACGCTTTCTGCAACTCGCGGTTGACCTGTTCGGGAAAGGGGGCGCGCAGTCTATCGGCGAAGAAGCGTTCGATAGCCGGCACCAGCAAGATGCCCCCGCTGGCACGGCGCAGACCCACGCGCATGGCTGCCAGCGGATCTTCGAGCAGCGCCGACTCATTGATCTGCACCACGCTGCGCAGGCCGGTGGGATTGTGCTCTTCGGCCAGCATCAGGGCCAGGCTGTAGACCAGGGTGCGTTTACCCGAGCCCTCAGGGCCCACGAGGATGACGTGACGACCGCCGGCTAATGCCAGAAGTCCCAGCAGCTCGCGCAGCAGCGCTTCGCGCTGGTATACGGGCCGGGCGCTGCCTTCACGCGCTTCTTCCACGAAGTCGTGGATGATGGTCGCGCCGTCCTGCGCCACCTCGTCCAACAGGGCCACAACCGCCGCCTGAGAAACGCCCAGCTTTTGGAGGACGCCGTAGGTGGTTATTTTGATGTCGCACATGGCTGCCAGAGCGTGACCGCTGTTGACCTTTAACTCGTCTCGCGCCTGGGCGATGGACAGACCCTCGTCCAGCACGACCAGCATTTCCTGGGCGAGCGGCACATTCTTGCCGAAGTCGTCGGTGAAGTTGAAGTTTGCGTCCCGGCCCTGCGCCAGCCGGGCCATGCTCTCAGTGCGCCGCTTCAACTCCTCTAACTCGAAGCCGCGTTGCTCAGACAGCGTCTTCAAAATCTGGAAAGCGGCTACGTTCTGATCTTGCAGAATGGCGCGCAAGAGGAGTTGGGGCGTCAGTAGCTTCTGACCATAGTCGTCGCGCATAGCGGCTGCCGTGGTCATGAGACCTGATAGTTCCGGAGCGGGAATGTTGGGGTTCAGAGTGCCCATGGTGCCTTAGTCGTTCTCCTTAGTGGGTGACGAAACGCTTCGACGCGTTGACGAGAATGTATGGTACCTTGCCATCGTAGGTGGGGGCAAGCGGCGAAAACAAAAACGGGCTCTGGTCAGAACGCCAGAGCCCGTTGCCAGATTACGATTAGACGATTCAAGCTGTGACCCGTGCGGCTTCAGTTTCTTCCTCTTTAACCAGC
>JBMCFH010000229.1:0-5651 GCA_048620455.1 Chloroflexota bacterium
TCGGCGCCTGCATGGGGAAGTAGATGGTCTGGCCATCCGGGCCTTCGTAGGTTTCGACGCCGCCTCGAAGGGTCGTGGAGAGGTGGTCGGGGTCGGTGGCCTCAACGTCCACGGGCTCTGGGAGTTCAAATCCCGCTTGTTCGAACTCCTCCTCTAGCAGCGCGGGGTTGCCCACCGTGAGGGTGACGCGGTTTTCCTGCACGTCGATACCGCTGCTGGCGCCTATCCCGAGCTCGTTCAACTGCTGCATCGTCTCCTGCTGCGCGGACTGTAGCTGAGCATAGGTGAAGCGGTGGCTGCGCACTTCGACGAGGTCGGCGAACTCCAGGCCGTCCAGGTACGGTTGTATCGTCTGCTCGCCGTCTTCGGTGAAGGCGACGACGATGCGATAGGCTGGCTCGTGCTCGATCCACAGGCCGGCGAAGGTGTCCGCTTCGTTTTGCATCAGCGCTGACTGCAAGCCGCTTTCGCCCAACGCCTGTTGTACGTTCATGCGGCTCACCGCTTCCTCCAGGCTGATGCCCTGGTCTTCGGCGTATGTCTGCGCATCCTGTACGAAGGGATCGTCAGGGTCCAGGGCCGTTGGCGACGGAGACGGCGCTGCTTCCGGCTCCACGGCCGGTGGAGCGCAGGCGGCGAGCAGGACGATTATAATCGTTGTCAGGAGAAAAATTGTCTTGTTCATCGGTGGCCTCACGCGGTTAGCCAAACAATGCTGTCGGTAAGTATGATACCGGACAGCCCTCTACCATAGGACGCAGCTTACCCGCGAAAAGTTCCGCGGAACTAATGTTGCACGGAGCGCGGCCCGTGGGCGGGCCAGGGAGAAGGGCCCGAAGACGGGCCGGGGAGAACCACGGAGAATTCCTGTTCTCTTGACTACCTTCCTTGCTTGTCCCCTGGCCATTCTCCGTGCAATGTTCGTGCTCGCCTGACTTAAACGCACGCTTTGCCAATTTGCCCGGTAAATGCCGGCCTTGACGACGCTTCAATTAGCAGACAAAATCGAACAAACGTGCTATAATAGAGTGGCGCGCTTTCCGCTCCACTGTGTAGAATATGAGGAAGTTGCATAATGACTATTCCTCGTCTTTAATTGTTTGATCGTGTGCCTCTATTTGGGTGGGAGGCGGTGCCGGTGCGGAGGGCGTTGAGCGTCCGCACAAGGGAAGAAGAACGATACGAAAGGGATCGAACATGGCTCAGAACAACAATACCTATACGTCTGAGAGCATTACCAAGCTGAAAGGGCTGGAAGCGGTGCGTAAGTTGCCGGGCATGTATATCGGCAACAACAGCAAGTACGGCCTGCACCATATATTGAAAGAGATCTTCTCCAACGCGGCCGACGAGGTGATGAACGACTACGGTTCCTGCATCCGCGTTACCCTGCACAAGGATGGCTCCGTGTCGGTGTGGGACGACGGGCGCGGCATCCCTGTGGAGTGGAAAGCGGACATGGGCATGAGCGCGCTGACGCAGGTGCTGACGGAGCTGCACGCCGGCGGCAAGTTCGAGGGCGGCAGCGCCTACGCCTCCAGCGGCGGTCTGCACGGCGTGGGAGCCAAGGCGGCGAATGCGATGAGTACCTGGTTGGTAGCCAGCGTGCGTCGCGGCGGGCTTATCTTTCGCCAGTCGTTCGAGAAGGGCGGCGAGCCCAAGACGGGCGTGGAGATCGTCAACCCCGGCAGCGGCAAGGTGGTCGGGGAGATCACGGACAAGACGAAGATCAATTACAAGAAAAACGGTACGATTTCCACGGTGAAAGAGGGCCGGCGCAAGTTGGCGGTGGAGCCCGATCCCGGTATTGGCACGGGTACGGAAATCTCCTTTATGCCCGAACGCAAGTGGTTTGACGCGGAGAGCATGGAGTGGAACGGCGCGCCGCCCTGGGACCTGGACTTTATCTCGCTGCAGTACCAGCAGTTCGCCTATCTGAACCCTGGCCTATACATCGAGCTGGTGGACGAGCGCGGTAAGGAGCCGGTGACGCTGACGTTCCATTCGCAGAACGGGCTGCTGGATTATATCGCATTCCTCAACGACGGGTTGGATCCCCTGCACAAGACGTTGTACTTCAAAGAGACGTCCGAGGAGCATGAGGGCATCACGGTAGAAGTGGCTATGCAGTATTCCAAGGACGGCGACGCGGCGCAGATTTATTCCTTTGTCAACGGCATTCCCACGCCGCTGGGCGGCACGCACGTGTCCGGGTTCCAGGCAGGGCTGACCAAGGCCATCAACCGCCTGTCGCGGGTCAAGAAGTCGATCCGCGGCGAGGACCTGCTGTTGGGGCTGGCAGCCATCGTCAATGTAAAGATGAGCAAGACGCCGCAGTTCTCCAGCCAGACCAAAGAAAGCCTGACCACGACGGAAGCGCAGGGCGCGGTGATGTCTGTGACCTATAACGAGCTGACGCGCATCCTGGAGCAGAAGAAGTCCGTGGTCAACACCATCGCCAAGCAGGCGGAGGCGGCGGCGAAGGGGCGCGAGGCGGCTAAGAAAGCGCGGCAGCTGGTCATTCGCCGTTCGGTGCTGGACGCGCCGGACGACACGCAGATCCTGTCCAAGCTGGCGGACACCGACCCGCGCACGCCCGTGGCCCAGCGCATTCTGTTCCTGGTGGAGGGCGACAGCGCGGGCGGCTCCTGCAAGATGGCGCGCGACCGTCGCTATCACGCTATCCTGGCTAACCGCGGCAAGATCATCAATTCGGAAAAGACCAATATCCTGCGCGTGCTCAAGAACCGTGAAATCATGGCTTTTGTGGCTGCGTTGGGCGCCGGTGTGGGCGCTGACTTCAAATTGGAAGACCGGCGTTACGGGCGCGTGGCGCTGCTAACGGACGCCGACGTGGATGGGTTCCACATCCGCGCGCTGTGGTACACGTTCATTTTCCGCCACATGCGCCCGCTGATTGACCAGGGCTACCTGTATATTGCCGAGGCGCCGCTCTATCGTCTGTCGAATGGGCGCAGTGAGGTCTATTGCTACACGGAGAAGGAGCGGAAGCAGGCGCAGAAGCGGCTGGGCAAGGGCGTGAGCATCCAGCGCTACAAGGGTCTGGGCGAGATGAACCCGGATCAGTTGCGGGGCACGACCCTAAAGCCGGGCGACGAGCGCCTGGTGCGGGTGCAGATCGAAGACGTGCACCGCGCCCAACAGTACCTGAACCTGTTGATGGGTTCCAACTCCTCGGCGCGTAAGGAGTGGATTATGGAAGCGTGGGAGCAAGAGGCGTAGACATCTAACGCTGAACGAGCGGAGAAGGAGTAAGCGAAAGGACAGAGTATGACGACACCAACGACTACCCGGCAACTGTCATTTTCTAAAGATCTGGAACGCAGTGTCCTGATGTACGCCATGGATACGATCCTGGATCGGGCCTTGCCCGACGTGCGCGATGGTCTGAAGCCGGTGCAGCGACGTATTATTTTCGCCATGGGCCACGACCTGGGCTTGCGCCATAACCGCCCACACAAGAAGAGCGCGCGCGTGGTGGGCGAGGTGCTGGGCAAGTACCACCCGCACGGCGACCAGTCCGTGTACGATGCCATGGTGCGCATGGCCCAGGATTTTTCCATGCGCGATCCGTTGATCGACGGGCAGGGCAACTTCGGCAGCATTGACGGCGATAGTGCGGCGGCAATGCGGTACACCGAGGCGCGGCTGACGCAGCTGGCGGAGCTGATGCTGCAGGATATCGACAACGACACGGTGCGCTGGCAATCCAACTTCGACGATAGCCTGCAGGAGCCGCGGGTGCTGCCCTCGGTGGTGCCTAATCTGCTGTTGAACGGCTCGTCGGGCATTGCCGTGGCTATGGCCACCAACGTGCCGCCACACAATCTGGGTGAGCTATGCGACGCCATTGAATTTATGGCCGGCAAGTGGGAGAAGCGGGACGCGATTACGGTAGACGACCTGCTACAGTACGTCAAAGGTCCCGATTTTCCCACCGGCGGCCTGGCATTCCGTTTCCGCGACAACGGCCGTAGCACGCCGGACGACATTATTCGCGAGATGTACGAAACGGGCCAGGGGCGGCTGATTACGCAGGCGCGGGTGGAGATCGAGCCGCTGGGCGGCGGCAAGCACAACATCGTGGTCACGCAGTTGCCGTACATGGTGCAGAAGACGACGGTTATGGAGCGCATCGGCACCGAAGTGCGCAACGGGCGCATCGAGGGCGTGTCTGACGTGCGCGATGAGAGTGACCACGAAGGCATGCGACTGGTGGTAGAGACCAGCCGGGGGCACGATCCCAGCAAGATCCTGGAGTCGCTGCTGCAATATTCGCAGTTGCGCGAGACATTCGGCGCGCAGATCCTGGCCCTGGTGCCCACGGAAGATGGCATGCGGCCGGAGTATCTGAGCCTGCGCGATGCGCTGATGCATTTTATCAGCCACCGTCTGGTGGTCGTCGAACGGCGCAGCCGCTACGAGCGCGAGAAGCGCCGGGCGCGACTGCACATCGTGGATGGGCTGCTCATCGCATTGGACGCCATCGACGATGTGATCGCTACGATCAAGAAGAGTCGCACGCGGGACACGGCGAAGACCAACCTGCAACGACAGTTTAAGCTGTCGGAGGAGCAGTCGGCGGCCATTGTGGCCATGCCGCTGGGCAATCTGGCCAGCCTGGAAGTGAAGAAGCTCAAAGATGAGCAGCGTGACCTGAAGGCGCGCATTAAAGAGCTAAACAAACTGATCAAGAGCGAGGCGGCGCGGCTGAAAGTGGTCGTGGCCGAGACGTCGGAGCTGAAAGAAAAGTTCGCCACGCCGCGGCGCACGCTGATTCTGGACAAAGAAGAGCACGTGGGCGAGACGGTGACGGCTACGGATCTGACCGAGTCGCAGATCGTGACGCTCAACGAGACGGACGCCGAGCGGCGCGACTGCCCGGGTTACGCCGACCGCGGCATGACGGGCCTCACCAGCCGCCGCACGCCGGTGCCTGTGGGGCGCTGGTACGCGGAACCGAGCGAGCGTGTGTTTATGGTCGCCGCGGACGGCGACGGCTGGCACGCGCCGGTGACGCAGATTAATGACACGGCGGTTCAGGGCAAGCGCATTGTGGGCGGCGGCATCTTGCGCGAGGACGTGCAGCACGTGGTGCTGGTCACGCGCCAGGGGCAGGTGAAACGTGTGAAACTGGAAGACCTGCCCACGTCGTTCGCCAACTGGGCGCGCGTCATCGGCCTGAAGAAGGGCGACGAGGTGCTGGGCGCCGGTGTGGACACGGGCGACGATACGGAGGTGATGATCTTCACGCGCAAAGGACAGGCCATCCGCTTTAAGAGCGGCGACGTGAATCCGCAGCAGTCGGCCTCGGCCCGCGGCGTAACGGCGATCAAGATCGGTAAAGGTGACGAGTTGATTGCCGCCGAGGTGTTTGATCCGCAGACGGCGGGCCACGTCGTGGTTGTTAGCGAGAAGGGCTGGATCAAGCGCGTGCCGATGGACGAGTGGCCTGTGCAGGGTCGCGCGGGCAAAGGTGTGCAGTCGCTGGCTATTACAAAGAAGACGGGCGACGTGGCGGCGGCGACGGTGACCCGCGCCGACGATAACTACGTGGATATGATCAACGAGGACGGCTACCGCGTGCGCGTCAGGTACGAGCTTGTGCCGGAAGCGAACCGCCGCAACCG
>JBMCFH010000230.1:0-5621 GCA_048620455.1 Chloroflexota bacterium
GAGGAAGAAGCACCGGCAGAAGAGGAAGAGGCTGTAGAGACAGAGGTGCCGGAGGAAGCGGAAACCGCCGAAGAAGCGACAGAGGCTGAGGCCGTCGGCGAAGAGTACCCCGACGGCGTCAAGGCCACGCCGGTGGCCCGCCGCGTGGCGGAAGAACACGAGGTGGACCTCAAGCAAGTCAGCGGTAGCGGGCCAGGTGGGCGTGTGCGCAAAGCGGACGTCGAGGCATACATCGAGCGCGGCCCCGAACGGGAAGAAGAAGCGCGCCGCGCTGTCTCTGTGGAACCGACGGCGGTGCCTACCGGGCCGGACACCAGAGAAGTGGAGACTACGCGACTGCGCCAGGCGATCGGCCGCCGTATGGTCGAGAGCAAGACGACCGTGCCGCACTTCTACGTGACGTCCACGATTGATATGGACGCCGTGCTGGAACTGCGCAAGCAGGTGAATAATACGCTGCCGGACGACGGAAAGGTGACGATCAACGATATGATCGTCAAAGCGGCCGCGCTGGCATTGCGTGACTTCCCCAATCTGAACGCGTCTTTCGCCGGGGAAACGATTGTGTATCACGAGAGAATCAACGTGGGCACCGCCGTGGCTATTGAGGGCGGGCTGACGACGGTGGTGCAGAAAGACACCGATACGTCAACCCTTTCCAAGATCGCCGCGGACAACAAGGCGATGATCGAGCGGGCGCGCGAGGGCAAGGTGCGGCCTGACGACGTGCAGGGCGGTACCTTTACGGTCAGTAATCTGGGCGCTTTTGACGTCGAAAACTTTATTGCCATCATCAATCCGCCGGAGGCGGCTATTCTGGCTGTAGGGACCGCGAAGCAAGTACCTGTGGTACGCGACGGCGAGCTGACTACCGGCGCACAGATGAAGGCGACCATTTCCGCCGATCATCGTGTCACCGACGGTGCGGAAGCGGCACAGTATATGCAACGCTTCAAAGAGCTGTTGGAAGAGCCGATGCGCTTGCTCGTCTGACGCCGTTCATGCCTCGGGAAGCAGGTAACACAAGGCCAATTGCATGACAACCATATTAGTGATTGACGACGACGAACTGGTTTCGCAGACGCTGCAACGGGCATTGAAGATGTATGGTTATCACGTGATGGTCGCCCAGAGCGGCATTGAGGGGCTGCAGCTGGCCCGGCGACACCGGCCCGACCTCTTCATCCTTGACATCATTATGCCTGGAGCCGACGGCTACCAGGTCTGTCGCCAGATTCGCGGAGATCCTTTGCTCAAGGACCTGCCTGTGCTGTTCCTGACAGCCAAGGAGAAGGACGAAGATAAAATCGAGGGCTTCCGCGCCGGCGCCGACGATTACCTTTCCAAACCGTTCAACATGGAAGAGCTGCAGTTGCGCGTGCAGGCCATTCTGCGTCGCGTGCAGGCCCCGGAAGAGGAAGAAGAGGAAGAGGAACCGTTGCTTATCGTGGGCGACGTGGTCCTGGACTGCCGCACCTTCAAGGTGACGACGCCGACGGATACGGTATTGCTGACCAACGTGCAGTTCGATCTGCTCTATCATCTGATGAGCCACGCCGACCAGGTATTTACCAGCCAGCAGTTGCTGCAGGATGTCTGGGATTACCCGCCGGACACCGGCAGTCCGGAACTGGTGCGCGCGCACATCAAGAACCTGCGGGATAAAATCGAACCACAGTCCGGCGAACCGATTTACATCCGGACAATTCAGGGCCACGGCTACACGTTCTCAGCTCCCTCAGCAGAGTAGACGGCGGCATTCCACTGGGGGCATGGCAGATCCTTGTTCCTGGCGTCTGTTGCGCGGGCAGATTGGTCCAACAAATCGGGTTGAATTATGCCACCAGCGCACATTCTAATTGTCGACGATGAGCCGGAAATCGCCAATTCGTTGGCCGATTACCTATCCAACACCGCTGATTATGTGGTGACCAAGGCGTACGATGGGGCAGAGGCGATGGAGGTGCTTCAGGAGGCGCCCTCCTCGACGCGCGGGCCGGTCGATCTGGTGGTGCTCGATCGTTTTATGCCCGGCACGTCCGGACTGCAAGTGTTGGAGTGGTTGCGCCAGCATCGCAGCTTGAGTTATACGCGCGTCATCATGTTCACCGCGGCTTCGGGCGACCAGGAAAAGGTGGAAGCGCTGTCCGCGGGCGCCGACGATTACGTCACCAAACCATATTACCCGCAGGAGCTGCTGGCGCGCGTGGAGACCATTCTGCGCACGCAGCGGCTGGAGAAGCAGCTGCAGCGGCAAAGCGAGCAGCTGGCAACCTTGAATCGTGTCAGTAACGACATCACGACCTCGCTTGAAGCGGGCCAGATTCCACCTGCGGCAGTTGAAGCGGTGCGCGAGTTGTTACAGGTTGAGATCGCCGCTTTTTACTGGCGCGATAAACGCACGGGCCAGTTGCACTGCCGCGCCGTTGCCAGCGCCAGCGGCGACATCTCCCCGGATGATTATCAGGCGGTGTCCGGCGGCATGGGCGCCACCGGGCGCGCCTTCACAGAGCATGTCACGCTCTGCCTCAACGACGCCGAACAGGACGAGCGATTTCGGCCCGGCCTGGACGCGCCGCACGGTGTCAGGGTGCGCAACCTGTTGGTGACGCCCTTGATGATGCGCGGCGACTCGCCGGGCGCGCTCAGCGCGGCTAACACGCCAGAAGGCGTCTTCAGCGAGGTGGATTGCGATCTGTTCGCGTCTTTGGCCAGCGCCGTCAGCCGCGCATTCGAAAACGCCACGCTGTTTCAGCGCGTGCGCGCACGCCAGCAGGAACTGCAGGAAAGCCACGATCGTCTCCAGGCCGTGATCAACGGCATCCTGAATCCGATCTACACGATTGACGAGGAGTGGCGGCTGGTCGCGGTGAATCAGAATAAGGCCGATGCCTTGGACACCACACCGGACAGGCTGGTAGGACGCCTTTGCTACCAGGCGTTCTTCGACCGCGAGACGCCCTGCGAGCACTGTTGCGCGGCGGAGACGTTGCAGAGACGTGAGCCGCGCCACTGGTCGGTGCGTTGGGTAGGCGACGATCATCTGCCTCAGGAGTGGGACGTCCACGCGTATCCACTCCCCGGCAGTCATGTGGGTGCGCCAAGCGCCGTGATTGTGTGGCAGGATCGCACTGAGGAGCGCCGTCTGGAAAATTCGTTGCTCCAGGCGGGCAAATTGGCCGCGATTGGCCAGCTGGCAGCGGGCGTGGCGCACGAAATCAACAATCCGCTGACGGCCATCAACGCCAACGCCCAGATGCTGAAGATGTTAATTCCGCCAGATGACGACAATTATGAAGCCGTGGATCTCATCGCGCGCGCCGGCGACCGGGCCACACGGGTCGTGCGTGGCCTGCTTGACTTTGCCCGCCAGAACCAATACAGTTTTGAGTCAGGCGAGGTTAACCAGTCGATTTTGCAGGCGCTGCGCCTGGTCTCATACCAGTTGAAGTCGGCGGATATCGAGGTCACGCGGCGCATGGATGAAGATTTGCCCCGCGTCAGGGCCAGTTGGGAACATCTGAAAACGGTCTGGTTGAATTTGCTGATCAATGCACGTGACGCCGTTCTCACCCGCCCCCAGGGGCGTAGAATTGAGATTGAGACGCGTTTGGCCAGCGGAGGCGACCACGTGCAGGTGCTGTTTACCGACAATGGCGTTGGCCTGTCAGAAGCCGAGGTAGCGCACATTTTCGAGCCCTTTTACACGACGAAAGAACCCGGTCAGGGCACGGGATTAGGGTTGGCCACGAGCCAGCGCATCATCCAGCAGCATGGCGGAGACATTGAGGTGGTCAGCCAGACCGGTAGGGGCTCGACTTTTATTGTGCGCCTGCCGGCGCGCCGCAGCGAACGGCACAGAGAGAGTAATCTGTAATGATGGGAGATTGGTTGCCAGTAGATTGAAAGGCGAGAGGTGGGGGATGACGATCTCTGACAACCAGTGTACCGGCAAGCGACATGGACTTACCCGCGCAAAGCGACGTGACGCTGGGCGACGTGATTCGCCTGGCGCTACCATTCGGCACGATGGTCTCCAGTGGTCCCGGTCAGACGGGGCGCACGATCAACTGGGTTGTGACATTGGCCGATTGGAGCAATTTAGATGATGAAGTGCAGACAGGCGACCTCGCCATTCTGCCGCCGTCGCTCCAGGAATCGACCCCGCCCGTCGAGCTATCCCACCGCGTCGGCGAGCTTGCCGGTATCTCTGCTGCGGCGCTGATTACCTTTCAAGACCTGGAGGCGAGCGTCAAGCGCACGGCCCTGCAGCGCGATTTCCCTATCCTTGTTCTTCCTGAAAACACGTCGCTGCGTTACGTGCAGCGCGTGATCACTTCCGTTTTGCTGGATCGCCAGACGCAGACGACGGAGCGCGGTATGGAACTGTACCGCCGCCTGTCGGAGATGTCGCTGGAAGAGCGTGGGCTAGAGGCGATGGCAGAAATGATGTCCACGGTAACCGGCAAAATCATCGTCGTGCAGGATAAGCGCCTGGATATACGCGCACTGTCGTTGCCCTCGGATAACGAAATTGACGTGGCGCGCCTGCGCGACGTGCTTCGCCAGCGCGATAACCTGCCGACCGCGTTGCGCAACCGCAAGGCGGCAGCAAAGGCGCGCCAGAGCACGTGGCAGCAGCTGCTGCCCATCGAGAACGTGGGACGGCTGGTCGCGCCCATCGTTTCCGGCGATCGCGCGCGCGGCTACGTGTCGGTCGTGGGCGCCGCCGGCGAGCTTGATTTACTTGATAGTCTGACGGTGGAACACGGCGCGGCGGCCTGTGCTCTGGAAATGGCCAAGGCCAAGGCGGTCAGCGAGGCTGAAAAGAAGCTACGCGGCGATTTCCTGGAGGGGTTGCTGGCGGGCACGTTGCCCCAGAAGGAGATTGAGCGGCTGGAAGCGCGCCTGGACCATGATACGACTTTGCCCCACGCCATCCTGACCGTCGCCTGGGATGATGAGGACCCCCCAACACTGCGGCGATTGGAAACGTCCATTAACTGGCTGCTTTCCAGCCATAACCGCCCGGCTCTGCAACATACCTATGCCGGCGATCACGTGGTTGTGTTCCAGGCCCTACGCGACGGCGAAGATATGAGTTCGGCTCGCGAGCTGGACCGGCGCCTGCGCGAGCATATTCAGGCCGAGTTCGGCGATACGCGCCTGGTGGTCGGCGTCAGCGGGCCGGCTAAAACGCTGGCGGAGTGGCCTTCTGTGCACCAGGAGGCGCTACAGGCGATGCAGCTGGCGCAGCGGCTCAATTTTAATCACCTGGTGGAATTTAACAGCCTGGGTATTTTCCAACTACTGAGCCAGATCGAACACCTGGCAGCGGTTCAGACCTTCACCCAGCAGATAATCGAGCCCCTGGCTGAGTACGACCGCCAGCATCGCGGCAGCCTGGTGCAGACGATTGACGCTTACTTCAACCACCACGCCAACGTGAGCCAGACGGCGGAGTCGCTCTTCATCCATCGCAATACGCTGCTCTACCGGCTGGAGCGCATCCAGGAGCTGACGGGCCAGGACATCAACCAGGCGGATATGCGCCTGGCGCTACACCTGGCGCTGAAGCTGTGGCAGCTGCGCCCGGAGACGTGAGGGAGTGTCGAGTTTCA
>JBMCFH010000231.1:0-5620 GCA_048620455.1 Chloroflexota bacterium
TGAACGGCGTCCGACGTTTCCGCGCCACGGCGAGCGCCTCGCCACGGCGAGATGGAAACAGATGAGAGAGCTCCATGACCCAGCAGCAGCAACAACAAGAGCCCCTTCCCACCCGCGGTCCGCAGGCCCGCGCGCAGCGCCTGGACCACCGCTTGCATATTCAGGCAGCGGGCATCGAAGCGGTCTTCGAGCGCCATGAACTGGCGGCGCAGGTCGCCGGCGGGCAGCTGGATGCGCACTGCACGCGCTTCGTGCTGCATGGCGATCTCCCCACCCGGCGCCAGACGCTGCGCGAGCTGGAGCAAGATCTCGCCGATAGCCTCAACGTGCGCCGCGCGCGTGTGGTGCAGGAAAACGGCGCCTTCTACGTGGAGCTGGAACAGGGGCAGCCGCCGGCGGTCGGCCTCCTGGATCTGTTGCAACGCACGGCGCCCCTGCCGCCCTACGTGGCGGCGCTGGGCTGGACCACGGACGAGCGCCCCCTGCTCTTCAACCTCGCCGCCGAGGACAGCACGCACATGCTTCTCGCCGGCGCTGCCGGGGCCGGCAAGACCACTTTGTTGCGCACCATCGCCCTCTCGCTGGCCCTCCACAACCGCCAGTCTGAAGTTCAGATGCTGTTCATTGACCCTGACACGCCCGGCTCCGACGCCGGCGGCGTGGGCCTGCACGCCATGACCTATTTGCCCCACGTCTTGACCGGGCTGGTGACGCAAATCGAAGATGTCGCCGACGTCCTGGCATTCCTCGAGGACGAGATGGGCTACCGGGCGCGCCACCGTATCTGGCAGCCGCGGATTGTGGTGTTTGTGGATCGCCTGGCGTCCCTGTTGCAGGAAGACGAGGGCCCCATCCGCCAGGCTCTGCACGGGCTTTTGCTGCGCGGACCGGCGGCGGGCATACAGTTCGCCCTCAGCACGCGCCGGCCCCAGGATGCGGTCCTGCGACAGGCGTTGCCGCGGCGCGCGCTCCTGCGCGTCGCAGGCCACGTGAGCAACGCCGAGGAAGCACAGGCGGCCCTGCGCGCGCCGGACACCGGCGCCGAACACCTCCTGGGTCGCGGCGACTTCCTGGCGCGAGTGGGCGAGAGTACCGTCCGCTTTCAGGGCGCCTACGTGGACGAGTACGACCTGCACCTCTGTGTGGAGCGGCTCCATCGCCGCCGCCCGCCGGCGCTGGTGGCGCGTTCACTGAACGCGCGCGAACGGCTGGCGCAGGTCGCGGATGGCGCGAGTGGGGAAACCTTTTTCTACGATGGCAGTCAGATCACCTGGGCCGTTCAGGCCGAAGAGTAGCGAAAGAGGCTGCGCTCAGCGCGCGCTGCGGCTGGAGACGGTGGAGCTGAGCAGCTGCATGACCAGAACGCGCCCGATGTCCTTCACCGGCGTCAGCGTGGCGCGGTAGCGACCGCTGCTCAGGGTAACCTCTATATGCCGGATCAGGCCCGTGTCCGGCGTCTGGTTAATGAATTCGAGCAGCTCGCCATGCGCCATGTTGTCCCTCAACAGCCGGCCTTCCAGATCGCCGTCCGGCAGGTCGAGCACGGAACGGCTGGCGGCGTTTGCCACCACGATGCGCCGGCTGTGATCCACCACCAGAATCGGATTGTCGCTCTGATTGATGATAGCGTGCAACTGGTTACGTTCGGCCGCAATGCGCTGGTGTAGCCAGGCGTTGTTAATGGCGCCCGCTGCATAGCTGGCAAGCGCCGACAGCACCCGCGTCTCCCGCGTGGAAATCGGCCGGTCTTCTCTGATGTTGGCCACGGCCAAAACGCCGATGGCGCGCTGGTTGGCGACCAACGGAATGTAGGCCAGGGCATGCGCCTTGCTCGTGGTTGCGGCGTGGATGGGGTAATTTTCGCCGCCCAGTATGGCGGTGTCGCGGCTCTTCAAGACGCGCGCCGCCTCGGAGTCCTGGATGCGATCGTGGAGCGAGCGCACGGCGTTGCCCGCACTCTTGCTGGCGCGCACGTATAGCTCCCCCTGCTCGTTGAGTAGCATCAACGACCCCTGGTCGGCCCCGGAAAGATAGACGGCGGCTTCCACCACCCGCTTCAAGATCGTCTCCAGATCGAGCGATGAGGACACACTCTTGCCGATGCTATACAGGGCGTTTAGCTCCTGAGCGCGCCGGCGCAGGCGCTCGTTGGCCTGTCGCAATTGGGAAATCAGATCGTCGCGCTCCGTCACCAGCCGCCGTTCGCGCAGCGCCCGGTCAATCGCCGCGTCCATGTCCTCGACGACAAAGGGTTTGATCACGTAGTCGCGGACGCCCAGCCGCAGCGCTTTGACGGCAACTTGCTCCGATCCGTGCGCCGTCATCAGGATAGAGGGAATGTGCACGCGTCGCGTGCGCAGGCGGCGCAGCAGCTCCAACCCGCTCATGTTGGGCATCTGAAGGTCGACGATCAACAAATCGGGCTGCTCCGAAAAAGCCAGCTGTAAGCCCTCCAACCCGTCGGCGGCTGTCAACACCTCAAACCCCCGCGGATGGAGGACATAGTCAACTAGAAATTCTCGGATCTCCCGCGCATCGTCTATGACGAGAACGCGCTCGTGCCTGGCACGAGGGGTCTTTTCATCCATTATTTCCTGCCCCCTGGAGGCTAATGCTATCATATGTACTGAACCATACCAAACAATTGGCGAAAATTTGTAATAGAGCTAAATAGGAGCCGTTGCCCATCTTCGCCGGCATTCAGCGCGCAAGGTGGTGTGCAACGGCACTCAGATGTGCTGCAGGCAAGAAGTGGGTAAGTTTTCTGCGCAGGCGCTTGCCCCGTGTTGCGGCATCAGTTAGCATGACCATCGTTTGCTCATTACTTTCAGGCAGTTTTGCGACATGATGCGTATCGGAATTGAATCTTCCGCGAACGATGCAGCGGCAGGTAAGCGCCTTAGGCGGCTACCGTTCTTCTTGCTGCTTGCCGGGGCCCTGATTTTGCTGTGGGGCTGCCAGGCCAGCGATTCGAACCAGCGTGTGGTGAGCCAGGTGCTCACGATTCAAGGGGATCGCGTGGAAGTGACCCGCGTGGTGCCCGCCTCGATGGAGATACCGCCGACCGTGACGCCCGATCCGGAGAAAACGGAGCAGGCTGTTCTGGACCTGGGCCTGAGCGACGCGCCTACAGCCCTCGATCCGCAGCTCGCCAGCAGCGACAGCGAGTTGCACCTGGTGGAGAATCTATTCGTCGGTCTCACCCGTTTCAACCACGCCCAGGACAGCGTGGAACCTGACCTGGCTCGCGAATGGGAAGTCAGCGAGGATGGACTTACCTGGACCTTCCACCTGCGCCCGGACATTTTCTGGGTAAAGTCCGGCCTACACCCGCCGACCACCAGCCTTCTCCCGCGCGATACCGAACCACAGCCATACCGTCCGGTGGTTGCCGGCGACGTGGTCTTTGCCATCCGCCGCGCGTGCGATCCGCAAAACGACGTGCCAGACGCCGTGGTATTATTTCTAATTGAAGGCTGCGAGGAAGCACATAGCATGGTGGAGCCGGAAGAGGAAGAGCTGGAGCGCATCGGCGTGCGCGCGCCGGACGATACGACGCTGGAAATCACCCTGCGCGAGCCCGCAGCCTACTTTCCCACCATCACCACGCTGCCCCTGATGCGGCCTGTCCCCGAGGAGATCGTTTCCGCGTTCGACGACAGCGGTCAGTCGTGGGCCGCGCCGGATATGGTGCTGACCAGCGGTCGCTTCGTCCTGGACGCGGAGACGGAAGCGGATACACACACCATCCTGATCCGCAATCCTTACTGGCCCGATCGCTTCCGCGGCACGGTGGATCTGGTTAATATCTACTGGATGGAACCCGATGAGGCTTACGAAGCGTGGCTGGAAAAGGACCTGGACGTCAGCCCCATGGCGGCTTCGGAGTTAGATGCGATCGTCGGCGATCCTAGCCTGCGTCCCCGCCTGCACCTGGTGTCCAACCAGGCGACCTTCTATCTCTCTTTCAACACCGAGAGCGAGGTTTTCTCCGATCCGGCCGTGCGCCGGGCGTTCAGCGCCGCCATCGACCGCCAGCAGCTGATCGAGGAGGTGTACGCCGGTCTGGGCGCCCCCATGCGCCACTTCTCACCCCCCGGCGTGCTGGGCGCGCCACCGGCGGACCAGGTCGGCGTGGGGTACGATCCGGATTGGGCGCGGCGACAGATGGCGACGAGCCAGTTCCAGGACTGTCAATTCCTGCCCGAGGTTCGCTACCGGGTCGCTAACACCGACCTGGCCCTGCACCACGCCGAAACGTTGCGCCGTATGTGGGAACAAGAACTGGGTTGCCCTGAAGAGCAGATCGTGATCGAACAGGTGCCCTTTGGCACGTTATTGGCCGACACCCGGCGCGACGCCGGTCAGTCGCGGCCCGATCTCTGGGATCTGGGCTGGACCTCCTACTATCCCGACGCTCACAATTGGCTGGCAGACGTGCTGCACTGTAACCTGAGCGAAAACCGCCAGAATCGCAGTTGTTCGCAGGTGGACAACCTGATCGAGCAGGCAGCCAGCGCTCGCTCCGTTGAAGAGCGGTGGTCCCTCTACCGCGAAGCGGAGCAGCAACTCTTTGGCGATGATGGCGCCTATCCTGTCGCGCCCGTTTTTGTGCAGGCGCGCCACGTACTGATCCAGCCCTGGTTGGAGTATGACCCGGCTCGCTTTGGCGGCGAACAGTACGACACCTACCAGCTGGACGCCACGACCAAGCGCCTGGAACGAGAACAGTAACAAGCGAGGCATCTGCCGGTGACACAGGAGTGGAAAGCACAACTGGCGCGCGAGGCGGCGACGTGGGAGCTGACCCTGGACGAGACGCGACTGCGCCGGTTCTCCCGCTACCGTGACCTGCTGCAAGAGTGGAACCGCCGCCTGAATCTCACCACCGTGGACGACGACGAGGGCATCCGCGTGCGACACGTCCTGGACTCCCTCTCCTGCGCCACAGTCACCGGCGACCTGAACGGGCAGCGGCTGATCGACGTCGGCAGCGGCGCCGGCTTCCCCGGACTGCCCCTCAAAATCCTCTATCCCCGCCTCCAACTGACCCTCGTGGAGAGCGTGACAAAAAAGACGCGCTTCTTGCGGGCAGTTGTGGAAGAACTGGGCCTGGAAAATGTCGAGATTATTGACCGGCGCGTAGAAACGGTGGGGCAAGATCCCGCGCACCGCGAGCAGTACGACTGGGCCGTGGCCCGCGCCGTGGCTGCGCTGCCGGTATTGGCCGAGTACCTGCTGCCCCTCTGTCGCCGGGGAGGCCACGCCCTGGCAATGAAAGGAGAAAGCGCGCCGCAGGAAATGGCCCAGGCCACCGAAGCCATCAGTATCCTCGGCGGTGCACCGCCAACCTTGCACCCCGTCCAGCTCCCCAGCCGTCCCGACACCTACTACCTGGTCCTCATCGAAAAGACTGCGCCAACGCCGGACAACTACCCGCGCCGGCCGGGCATGCCTGCGAAGCGGCCGATTGGGGAGTAGAGATCGGAGATTGGAGATTTCGGCCGCAAATGCACGCTGATAGACGCGGATAATCCGTTTAGAAAATTAAAGCAGAGCCCATCCTGACCCACTCACCGTAGGCCGGCGCCTGCTTCAATCTCCAGTCAACCAATCTCCA
>JBMCFH010000232.1:0-5613 GCA_048620455.1 Chloroflexota bacterium
GCCGCTTTGCCAGAGCGATCGCTTCCTCGGGCGTGGCGATCTCGCCCGCCGCCTGCGCCTCCTCGATCAGCCGCAGCAATTCTCCCACCTGGGGGCCCGGTTCCAGTTCAAGGGCCGCGATTAACTCCCCGCCGTCAAGCAGCGGCGGCGGTGAAACAACCTGAGCATAGGCCTCAAAATAGTAAGTGTAGAGTTTCTCCACTACTTTGAGAAGCCGTTCCCAGTCGCTCTCAGGCCCGGCGCCACCATGCGTCGCCAGGTGATCGGCGACCGATATCAAGCCAACGTCCAGGCCGGCGTCGCCGAGCGCACGAAAGAAACGATATACGGCGCGACGCGACACTCGATCTTCCTGCGCCAACCACAACGGTCGCATATGTCCGCGCACGACCTCCTTCACGTGCCGCACTGCCTGGTTGCTCAGACGCAGGCGGCGCAGGCGCCGGGCAGCCTGTTCCGCTCCCACCTGCTCGTGACCCAGGAAGCGTATGCGCCCATTCTCTTCCACGGTCTGTGTTTCCGCCTTCCCCACATCGTGAAACAGGGCTCCCAACCGTAGCAAGACGCGCCCCTCAAGTCCGCCGTCGACCGCCCGCTCAAAATGCCGGCGCAGGCCAGCGGCGAAAGGCGCCAGCCGCACAGTGATTTCAAGTTGCGCCAGGTCGGCTTCTGCCTCTCCGTCTAAAACAGCGCGTTCGACCCGCGCCAGCCACTTCAGAGTGCTGACGGTGTGCTGCAGAACCGCTTCGCGATGCGGCGCGGACTGTTGCACACCCTCCAGAGCGGCTATCTCGGGCAGCACCTGAGGCAACAGGTGCAAACGGTGTAGTAACGGGAGCGCCTCCTGGGCTCTGGGGCCCTGCAAGGCCTTGATCAGCTCATCCCGCACCCGCTCGATGGAAACCGACTGCAGTTGTGGGGCCGTCTGTTGTACGGCCTCGACGGTCTCAGGCGACAGATGAAATCCCAGCTTGAGCGCCAACCGGGCAGCGCGCATGGCGCGTACCGCATCATCGTCCATGGCCTCTGGATAGGATAGACGGATCACGCCGCGCTCAAGATCAACCCTACCCCGACAGGGATCGACGATTTCAGACGCCGTCGTCGCCTGCACAGGCAAAGCCATGGCATTGATCGTGAAGTCGCGCGCGCGCAGATCGGCTTCCAGATCCGCGCCCCGAAAGCGAGCGAAATCCAGGTCCGTGTCGTCGGAGAGAACCACGCGGGCAATGTCCCGCTCGCGGTCCAGGACGAAGGCCGGCGCCCCCAGCGCATCGCCTACGCGGAAGGCCAGAGCGATTGCTGCTCCAGGCACCACAAAGTCCAGATCGTAGGTAACGCGTCCCAACAGGGCATCACGAACGGCGCCGCCCACCAGGAAGACCGGCGCCTCCTCCGTCGCCAGCAACGGACGCAGGCGGTCCATCAGCGGCGGCAGAGCCAGCGTGTTTTCGGCCATATTCACTATCCCGGGTTATCGAGGCGCTGCCGCTTATTCCAGCGCACCGGCGAACACTTCTGGCTTCAGGACGGCGATGAAGGGGAAGTTACGGTAGAGCTGAGCGAAATCCAGACCATATCCGACCACAAACTCATCCGGGATATCGAATCCGGTGTAGTCGACCGGTACATCCACAGCTCGCCGCGAGGGCTTGTTCAAAAGCGTGCAGATACGCAGAGAAGCCGGAGAACGGGCCAGAAGGTTGCGGCGCATGTAGGCCAACGTACGCCCACTATCGATGATGTCCTCGACGATCAGAATATTCTTGCCCGCGATATCCTCCTTAAGGTCGAGGACGATGCGCACGGCGCCGCTGCTGGTGGTGCCTGCGCCGTAACTGGAAATAGCCATGAAGTCGACCTCGTGCGGCAGATCTATCAGGCGGCTGAGGTCGGCAAGGAAGATAAAAGCGCCCTTTAACACGCAGAGAAGCAGAAGGTCTTCGGTTCCCCGATAATCAGCCTCTATTTGCTGTGCCAGTTCCCTTATGCGGGACTGCAGGCGTTCTTCGTCGATGAGTACGTGGGCCACATCGTCAAGCAGATTGCGATCTTCTGGCACAGCTACTGTCCTCCATTCTGCGCCGGTCGCACCTGGTGGCACTTCCGGCAACGCGCTTCATACACTTCGGCGGCCCCGACGAGCACCACAGGATCGTCGTAGGCTGCCGGTTCCCCATCAATCAGACGCTGCGTGCGGCTGGCCTCCTCGCCGCAAACCACACAGATGGCATGCAGCTTATCCACCTGCTCGGCGCGGGCCATTAACGCCGGTATTGGTCCAAACGGAACGCCACGAAAATCGGTGTCAAGGCCGGCGCAAATAACACGCCGCCCCTCGTCTGCCAACGTCTCGCAAAGCTCAACGACGTCGGTTTCGAAAAACTGCACTTCGTCGATTGCCACCACCGTCGTATCGTCCTGCAACACATCGCGAATCTGTGCCGCCGTGGCAACGGGGACCGCTTCGAAATTGAGGCCATTGTGTGACGTGACTTTTTCACTGTCGTAGCGGTTGTCAATAGCAGGCTTGAAAACCTGAACCGACTGTCGCGCAATCCGCGCCCGCCGCAGGCGGCGAATCAGTTCTTCCGTCTTACCGCTGAACATGCTCCCACAGATGAGCTCAATACGGCCTCGCCTGTGTTTCCCCATCAATCCTCCTTCGAAAGCAGCCGAAACCAGACGGGATGCTACTGGCAACATGGCATCATCTCCCCCCTGTCCCGAACCTGGTTCTCGTCAATCTTGTAAAAAGATAAGGGCAGACACGACGTCGTGTCTGCCCTTTAACTCTAGCTCAATACGTGGATTTTGCCAGCATCCGGCTACATAAAATAGCCGTGGATTTTACTCAATCAATCCTTCTGCACGCAGGTACTTTCTAATGGTGATAAGCGCGCGCTGGCCGACGCCATAGACGGCCAACAGGGCATCTTCGCCCTCTTGCAACCGTTCATAGACGTCGCCCACCGTTTCCAGTCCTGCTTCTTTCAGCGCGTTCTCCGAGCGGGTGGGGAGTCCGATCTCCTCGATCGAAAGCACCAGGGGTGATTGTTCTTCCTCTTCCTCCTCCTGTTCCGTGAGAAGTTCCTCGCGGCGTTGGAGACGCTTCAGGAAGCGCTCAACCTGCCCTTCGGTGTCCACCAGCCGCTGCTGACCGGTGTAGAAGGGATGTGTTCCGGACCAGATTTCTACGTTCAGTTGTGGCTTGGTCGAGCCAACGCGCATCACGACTTCGCCGTTGACGATGACCTCAGCCTCAGGATACCATTCGGGATGGATCTCTTTCTTCATCCTATCCCTCCACCGGATATACGCTGACGTACTTGCGCCCGTTCTTCGTTTCGAACGTTACCTGACCTTCGGCCACAGCGTAGATCGTGTAATCCTTGCCCAGACCCACGTTCTCGCCGGGATGTACTTTCGTGCCGCGCTGACGAATGATGATATTGCCGGGAATGACGTACTCGCCGCCGTAGCACTTTACACCCAGTCGTTTTGAATTACTATCGCGACCATTACGGGTAGAGCCCGCACCTTTTTTATGTGCCATGATCCTTACTCCTACTCTTCCAGACTTATCTCGTCAATGCGCAAACGTGTATATTGCTGCCGATGTCCCTTGCGCCGGCGATAGCGCTTCCGCGGTCGATACTTCCAGACGAAAATCTTCTTGCCCTTATATTGATCTACGACCGTTGCCTTTACGGAAACTCCGGAGACTGTTGGTTGGCCGATGCGAACATCGTCGTCGTCGGCGAGCAGCAAGACGTTATCAAATTCAATCTGTTCTCCGACTTCGTAGGGCAACTTCTCAACACTGAAGCTGTGCCCTACCTCGGCGCGGTATTGCCGACCGCCACTTTCTACAATTGCGTACACTGTTTACCTCCAAAAAGAACCGGCATGCAAAGATGCCGGTCGATAGCTTCGACAATGGTGCATTGGTAGTGTCGGATGACCAATACAGCGACTTGCAATTATAGACACTCCTCTCGCCGCTGTCAAAAATCGGGGCGCGTCCACGCTCCTATTTTATACAACTCTATCGTTCAGGGCCGATCGTGCACTGTAATAACCACGGGGAGCAGAGAATAGGCAGGCGCGTAAAACGCCGGCTGTGCCATGTAGAGACCGCTGGACGCCCCGCCATCCAGATTGAGCGCCACGTCCAACTCCAGGTCAGAATCTGCCAGAAAGCGGCTCAGCTCATGCAGCGTAAAGTGTCCCCGGTTGAAAAGCAGGAAGAGCAGGCGCTGCTGCCGGTCGCGAGCAACCACGGTGCGCCGCGCCCGCTGCCCGTCTTCCTCACTGACCGCCACCACCCCACCCGGCGTCAGCAGCATGGGAAAGGATTGTAGGGCCGCCCGCAACGGCTCTTGCGGATCGTATGGCTGTGCTAGCAACCAGCGCACTTCCGGCCCCTGCTCCGTGACAGCAAACATGCCGCCAAACCCTTCATAGCTGACACCGCTGGCGTCTCCGTTAACGACGATCAGGCCCGTCGCCTGGTAACTCTCTGTGAAAAAGCCGCCGTTGACCACCATTAATGCGCCCGTCTGTGCCTGCCAACCCACCAGATCCAGTGGATCGTCTGGCTGATAATGCACGTCAAAGCGGAAGCGCGCCGGCTCCAGCCGCAGTAGCGTCACATTCTCCAGCCACTCGTCCTCGTCGGAGATCAGGTTGAGCGTGCGCTGCTCCAACCCTGGGCCAATCACCTGCCAGCCACTGTCCGGTATGGGCGGTGTGGGTGACGGTCGTGCCGTGGGCAGAGCCGTTGCCACAGCAGACGGCGACGGCGCGCCCAGTTGCTCTCTGGAAACTTCTGGAGTCGCAGCGCCACAGGCGCCCAGAAAAACCGCCGCCAGCAAAGCCAGGAGCTTGCGAGACAGGCGCGTCACGGACCGCTCAACCGCTCACCCACCATCATCTTCCAACACAATCGCTTTACGGTGCATGCGCAGGCCCAGCGGATCCATGCCCAATTGGGATACCACCTCGTCGGGCCGTCCGGTGGCGCCGGGCAGCAGCGCCAGCCGCATTGTCAGCAACAACTCGCCGTCTTCAGTCTCATCCACTGTCAGAGCCAGCACCAGAGGCCGCAAGTCATACGCCTTTCCGCGCCGCTCCCGGATCAACTCCTCGGCTTCCAACAGCTCTTGCACGCGCTCTTCGACCTGCTCTCGATTCAGGCTATCCAACACCGTCGCCTCATACGTCGCCTCCACGGTACTGGCCTGCATAGCAGGCGCAGAAAGAGGCACCTCCCACACACGGTGCAGGTTCAGGCCGGGCGGCATTTTCGGCGCGAGCTGCTCCTGGGACTGTTGGGGATCGACCTCTTCCTCCAGCCACACGTCGGCGAGTTCTCCTTCACTGGTGAAACCCAGGGGCAGGGCCGAAGCAAACTGCATGCGAGGGCGCGGATTGTAGCCCTGTGTATAGGCCACCGGAATTCTGCTGCGATTCAGCGCGCGCTCCAGCGCCCGGGCCACGTCAAGGTGCCCAATAAAGCGCGTCGCGCCCACCTTGCTGAATTTAATGCGTATTCGTTGAACGTAGTTCGCCTGCATCAATAGCGCTCTTCTCTCGCGTTGGCTGTCAGCC
>JBMCFH010000233.1:0-5516 GCA_048620455.1 Chloroflexota bacterium
GGTGAGTTGTCATCTACAACGACGACCCCCAGCGACACAGGCAGGGCCAGCAGGCGGCTCAGCAACTCGTCCAGATTATCAGCCTCATTGTACGTGGGCACAACCATCCACGTCTCGGTAGCAGGCATTCGGCGCTATCTCCGGGCGCCACAGTGGCGCGCTATCAACTTGAGTCAGGCAGCTTGGGATTGTAACGGTAATCAGCGCATGATCAAAACGGCAATTGTTGCACCGCGCCAGAGTGGAATGTATTATTTATGACAAATTACCCCGCTAACCTCCTATGAGAATCGGCATTCTTTCGCGCGGGCCCACACTTTACAGCACGGGACGGCTGGTGGAAGCTGCCCGGCGTCGCGGACACCGCGTAACGGTCATCGACACGATACAGGCGGCCCGCTCGCTCGGCGTGGTTCCTCGCGCCTCGGGACGGGGTTATAAGCAATCCCTCCCCCGCGTGGACGCTATCATCCCGCGCATTGGCGCCTCGATTACCCGCTACGGCGTCGCCGTGGTTCACAAATACGAGGCCCGTGGTGTGGTCACCACTGCCCCCTCGCAGGCCATCGCCCAATCCCGCGACAAATTACGTAGCCTGCAGTTGATGCAATCTGCAGATCTGCCCACGCCGAAGACGGCCATCGTGTCCAATCTTGACCAGCTGGGGGATGCAATTGACACGGTGAACGGTTTTCCCATCGTGATCAAGATCCTCAGGGGCACACAGGGCAAAGGTGTCATCCTGGCGCCCAACCTGGTCACCGCCCGCGCCGTCCTATCCATTTTCTTTCGGCACGGGCACAAGCCGATTCTCGTACAGGAGTTCATCGACGAGGCTGATGGTCGCGATTTACGCCTGCTCGTCATCGGCGATCGCTGTGTCGCTGCCATGCAACGAATCGCGCCGCAGGGTGACTTCCGCGCCAATCTGCATCGGGGCGCTACCTCGGCAAGAATCAGGCCTGATGAGGCGATTGAAGAACTGGCGCTCCGCGCTGCTACTCTACACCGTCTGGGCGTCGCCGGCGTGGACATCATTTTTTCGCAACGCGGCCCGTTGCTACTCGAGGTCAACTCCTCTCCAGGGCTGGAAGGAATCGAGACCACCACGCGTACTGACATTGCCACCGAGGTGGTGCGCTATCTGGAACAGCGCGCCCGGGAAAGACAGCGGCGTCCGACCCGCTAACAACAACCGTTATCCCTGTTCGTCCTCGCCGAACTCCGGCGGCAGAAGCCCCCGTCGCATCGCCTCTTCAAAGGAAAGCCCCTCCGTACCCGGTTCCATGTCACTCGCCGCTTCTTCCCAAAACGCATCCAGATCAAGGTCTTCGTGCAGGCCGCCCTCGTCCAGGGCCGATGCCAGCGCCGGATCCTCTGCCGGTGGAGTCTGCTCCCCGCCGTCCTCTTCTTCGTCCGTCTCCGCTGCGGGCGCCCCGGCTGACTCAGCCTGGTCAACCGAGGAATCAAGCGGCGCTTCTGCCGATGGCAATTGTGCCGATGGCGTTCTTTCCGCCGTCGCTTCGGGCGTCGCAGGCGCTTCAGGCGCCCCTTCCGCTGCCTCGCCACTTGCCGCAATCGTCTCAGCGCCGGACGTCGCTTCCGTTTCCTGGGTGGGGAGCACGTTTTGCTCGCCGTCGCCGGGGCCAACGGGCAGCAGCGACTTTAGATCTTTGATCGCCCTCTGCGTGAAGATCCACACCGTGCCAATGCGCCCTCGCCGCTCCTGCACGTCGAACAGCAGCATGATGAAGTGAGCGCGCTCAATGTTAGCAAAATAAAGGTCAACGCTCTCCCCGGCCTGGTACTGGATGGCAAATGGCTCACGGCTTTGCAACTGTTCTCCCAGCAGAAAGCTGTTGTCAAGGTTTTTGGCAACAAGCCGCGCCAACAGTTCCAGATCGACGTTTCGTTGTTCTCCCACCTGAGCCACAATTGCGCCCTCGCGGTCTGCAACCAGAATCTGCGCGGCGCCGGTGTCGGTCAACAGCGTCTGCAGACGTTTGCGGACAGGGCGCCTATCCCCCTGCGCTTCGCTCTTAGCCGCCGCAACGCTCGTGCCGGCGTCTGGCATTTCGACCGCAGGCGGTGGAGCGCTCTCCGATCCATAGAGAGTGGTGTGTACCGTCGCCAGCAGCGTATCGGTATCCAGTGGTTTCTCAAAATAGCGCACGACGCCGAGCGCTTCCGCCTCTTGCCGGCCCTGGGCCGTAGCATAGGCCGTAATGATGATCACAGGCAGGTTTCGCTCGAGCTTCTGCATCTGGCGTACCAGGTCAAAACCACTCATGCCCGGGAGGCGCACATCGCTGATCACCAGATCGAAGGACGTGCGGCGCAACTCAAAAAGGCCCTCCTCCGCGGAAGGGACGCCCAACACCCGGTAATCCTGATTCGATACCTCCAGCATGGAGCGCAGGAATTCGAGCATCTCAAAGTGATCGTCGATAACCAGGATCTGTTTCGGCTCTGCCATATTCTTTTATTCCTGTGGCCTGACGAGAGAATCGACACGCGCTGTCTCTGGCAAACGGCCCACGCTACAGAGCGGGGCGCCTGGCAGGCATTATAAGATGTTCTGCTACCATAGACCACCAGACGCAGACCACCAGACCTGGCACACGCCTGGCCTGGCTTGCTCTCAGAATCCCGCCGAGCGCAGCATGTCGATAAACGGCTCGTAGTGCGCCACGTCCGCTCCCTCCTGGCGCTTCTTGTAATAATCTTGCGCAATCTGCGCCTGTGCTTCGCGATTGAAAGCGGCGTAGGCCCCTCGCCGGTTCGAGGCTGCCCGCAGCCCGTGGGCGCCTCCATAATCATAGGCGCCGCGCCCCATCTTGCGCTGGGCGTGTAGCGCCTCGCCGATGTAAGTCGAGCCCAACCGCTCGTACTGGAATACGTGCGTGGCCTCGTGGACCAGCAACGATAGATTCTCTCGTGTGTGACGACCTTCTAATGGGAGGTGGATCGTATGCCACGTGCAGAAGGCGCGCCCCCCATTCAGGCGAAAGATCAGCGATAAGATGCCACCCTCGGCAATACGCACATCCTGATAACGGATGGCGTGTGGGCCAAGGACCGAAGCAACGGCCTCCACTTCGTGCCGGCGCAGCGGGCTGGTCCTCATAAAGAGGTGCATCACGTACTGGGCTATCTCCGGCCCGCCCAGCAGATCAAACAGGCCGGCAGCCACACAGTGCGCGTGCACCAGGCGCCCTGCCGTTGGCGCCTGTCCCGGCGCCAACGGAATGAACGGCGCGCCGTGCGCCAACACGGCTAACAGGCGTCCCAGCCGCACCGGTGTGTCTCGCACCAGATTGAGAGGCCACATCGCCGCATCGCGCCAGCGTTCTTTCAACCAACTCAGCGCCCCACCGCTCTGTACTCGCCTGGCCTGGTCTGTCATGCGTTTCCTCTATTCATATAAAACGTCTTCCCACCGTCCGCTTCCGGTACTTTCCCCTAAAAAAGAGGTAACTGGCGCGCTTCCGCGCGCAGGCTGGCAATAATCTTCTGGTCGGTCACGGCAAATGCATACTGATCCAGATCTTCCAGACGCACCCAGGCGTGGTCCGCCACGCCTACATTCCGGGGCTCGCCGGTCACGTGGCGCGCGTGGAACGCGTGCAGCGTGATGCGAAAATGGGTGTAACCGTGCTTCACGCTCACCAGCGGCGGGCCCACGGCAATGTCCATCGATAGCTCCTCCTGGATCTCACGCCGCAATGTCTCCGGCAACGTCTCACCCGGCTCCTGCTTACCGCCCGGAAATTCCCAAAGACCGCCCAATAGGCCATTCAGCGGGCGCTGTGCGATTAAGAAACGCTCGTCCTCGTTCCAGATCACACCCGCTGCCACATGATGGTGTGGCCGATTCTGGCGTGGCGGACGAACAGGCCGCTCCAATTGCGTGCCCCTCTGGCGCGCAAGGCAGGGCTCAGCCAGCGGACAGCGGTGGCAATCAGGCGTCGCGGGCGTGCACACACGTTGCCCCAGCTCCATCAGCGCCTGGTTAAAGTCACCCGGGCGCGTCTCCGGCACCAACGATGCCGCCAGCTCCCACAACCGCTTTTTCGTTTCCGTTTCTGTCACATCGTCGTCTACGTCGTAGAGACGGCTGAGCACGCGAATCACATTGCCGTCCACAATGGGCGCCGGTTCGTCGAAGGCAATCGAGGCGATGGCGCCCGCAGTGTAGGGCCCGATGCCCTTCAATTTCCGTAGCTCCCCTGCCGTGCGCGGCAGCGCCCCGCCATACTTACGCACCACCGTTTGCGCCGCCTCGTGCAGGTGGCGTGCGCGGCTATAGTAACCCAACCCTTCCCACAGCTTGAGCACATCGTCCAACGGCGCACTCGCCAGCGCCTGGACGGTGGGAAAGCGCGCCATCCACCGTTCGTAGTAGGGGATAACCGTCGTGATTTGCGTCTGCTGCAACATCACCTCCGCCACCCAGATGGCGTAGGGATCGCTGCGCCGCCGCCAGGGCAGATCGGCGTGGCCCTCGTCCCACCACTCGAGAAGGCGCGATACGATCATTGGCGCACGTGCCCGTCGCCGATTCCGATCCACTTGTACGTGGTCAGCTCCTCCAGGCCCATCGGCCCGCGCGCGTGCAACTTCTGCGTGCTCACTGCCACCTCGGCCCCCAGGCCGAACTGCCCGCCATCCGTAAAGCGCGTGCTGGCGTTCACGTAGACCGCAGAGGAGTTGATTTCGTCCACAAAACGGTTGGCGTTGGCCCAGTTGTTGGTCAAAATACTATCGGAATGCTCGGTGCTGTGCTCGTGAATGTGGTCAATGGCCTCGTCAATGCCTTCCACCACCTTCACACCCAGAATCAGCGCCAGCCACTCCTGATCGAAATCAGTTTCCCCCGCCTCTACAAGCTGAAGTCCATTCTCCGCCTGTAGAAAGGGCATCGCTTCTGCAGTAGCACGCAACTCCACGCCGTCCTGGGCCAGCCGCCGTGCCATGTCCGGCAGAAATTCGGAGGCCACGGCGCGATGCACCAGCACAGTGTCCAGCGCATTGCACACGCTCGGTCGCTGCACCTTGGCGTTCTGTACGACATCCACCGCGCGCTGCAGGTCGGCGCTCTCATCCACAAAGATGTGGCAGATGCCAATACCCCCGGTGATGACGGGAATCGTGCTCTCTTCGCGACACAACTGGTGAAGGCGATTTCCACCGCGGGGCACAATCATGTCCACGTACTCATCCAGGCGCAGAAGCTGGCGCACCAGCGCCCGGTCGGGAACGTCAATATACTGTACCGCCCGCTGCGGTAACCCCACGCGCTCCAGCGCGGCCTGAACCACATTGGCCAGCGCCAGATTACTACGCAGTGTCTCGCTACCGCCACGCAAGATAACGGCGTTACCCGTTTTCAGACAGAGTGTGGCAATGTCGATTGTTACGTTCGGACGCGCCTCATAAATCACGCCCAGCACCCCCACCGGAATGCGACGCCGGCTGAGGCGCATGCCGTTGGGCAAAACGCGGCTTTCGATTTC
>JBMCFH010000234.1:0-5513 GCA_048620455.1 Chloroflexota bacterium
CTCTTTCTGCTCCTCCTGTTTCTTGCCGGTTGCAGCGGCGCCCAGCAGCGCGCGTGGCTTGATGCGCCGGGCTGGAAGCGGGGGGTGGCTGTGGGGCGCATGCTGGTTCCCGATGTCGCCACCCTGGCGCTGGACGACGAGGGCGCCCTCTACTCGCTGTTGATCACTGACGAAGGCCCCACCGTCGTAGCCCTGGACCGGCGCGCCGAGCGCCTCTGGGAACGCTCGCTGGACCTGGAACTGGAACGTCCGGACCGCCCGCAACTGGTGTGGGATGGCGCACAATTACGCCTTTTCTGGATCGACGGCGAACGGCTGTATGCGGCGACGATGGATACCACGGGAACCATCATAGAGGACGCGCGGCCCATATCCGGCGAGGCTCCGGTCTCGACGTACGATTTGGCCACGGACAACGGCCGCGTTGCCATCTGGTTTGCCGGGTCGCGCCGCGACCCGGGCCTTTATGCCCTGGATCCTGATGATCCATCTTCCGCGCCGCGCCTCGTGGACGAAGAAGGCATCCGACCGCAGATCGCTTACGACGCTCTGGGCGACCTGCACGCCGTCTGGACCCAATACCCGTCGGGCGCCGGCGAGGCGCGTTTCCTCTATGCCGGGGGCGATGCGCAACAACCTTCCGGCGTTGTTGTTTTGGAGACGCCGGTCAGTGTCACCAGCACCATGGAAGGCGCTTCCCTGGGCATTGAAGACGAGACGGCTTATCTATTCTGGTCTGTGCTGGTGCGCACGGGTCTCGGCGCGGGCACGGCGACCACCGAGTATGTGACGTTTCCCCTGGGCCAGCCGCAGGCCGCAACCGCCCCGCAGCGGCTCTACGTGCCTTCGTCGGCCGAATTACCCTACGGTGACGCGCCGGCGGACAGCCCGCTGCGAGCCGGCGAGCGTGCTCCGCTGGATGCCGGCGGACGGGCCACGCCGTTGAGCCTGGAAGCGAACGATGTAATCGTCGATGAACTGGTCGTCGCCGCGCGGTCCACCGTTGCCTACCAGTTGCGCAAAGAGGCCAGCCAGGCCACGCTGGTTTTTCTGGATGAAGGCGCCGCCCAGGGCTACCAGCTGTTGAGCTTCTCGCGTACGGCGACGTCCTCTCCGTATGTGCGCAGCGACGGCGACGGCTATCTGTATGCGACGTGGCTGGAACCGGCCGAGCCCAGCGGCTACCGCGCCTACTTCGCCAGCACCGCGCCGGATATCTCCGCCGCCTTGCAGGAGTTGCGGCCCGTTGACGTGCAGCAGATGGTGTTTGAATCAATCTTTGGTCTTCTGGCGGGCGCTGTGCTGGCCCCCTTTGCCGCCATCGTGTGGCTCATTGCGCCGCTCGTCATCCTGGGCGTGACCACGTTCATGCGCCGTGAGGGTGAGGGCCTGATCAGCGCCGGCACAGCCCTCAGCCTGGCGCTGGCCCTCGCCGCTTTCCTGGCAGTGAAAGGGCTCACGCTGCCCGGCTTCAACGAGTACGTGCCCTTTTCGGCGTGGATACCGGTACTGCCCGAGTGGCTGGGCGCGGTCTTGCAGTGGAGCGTGCCGCTGTTGATCACTATTGTGGGGCTGATCGTCGCCTGGCAGCACACGTTCCGCCGTAAATCCCAATCTGTTCTCTACTTTTTGCTGATCTACGCCGCAGCCGACAGCCTGCTGAGCATGGCCATTTATGGCTCTGTTGTCTACGGTTTCATCTAAGTCTGCCTGGAAGGAGGCGTCAATTCATGACTGCACAACCACTAGCGCCAGAAAAATTGCGCCGTGTTTGCGACACAGAGCGTCTGGGTTTCGAGACGACGGCCGACATAGATAGCAACGGCTCCATCATCGGGCAGCCACGTGGCACACGGGCCATCGAATTTGGTATCAGTATGCGCGGACAGGGCTATAACATCTTCGTGGTTGGCGACGCCGGTACGGGGCGCAGCACGAGTATCAGGCGCTTTCTGCAGGATGGCGCGGCGCGGGGATCCGCGCCCGACGATTGTCTCTACGTTCATAACTTCGCCACGCCTCATCGTCCGCGCGCCATCCTGCTTCCCGCAGGGCGCGGCGCGGCGTTCAAGCAGGATGTAGCCACGCTGGTAGAAACGGTGCGCAAGGAGCTGGTCAAGACGTTCGACGGCGAATCGTACCGCGAAAGTGTGTCAGAGATGGAAGAGGAGACGGCGCGGCAGCAGGACGAGCTGATTCACCGCTTTGAAAAGGTGGCGGCGCAGGATAACTTCGCCCTCGCCAGCAGCAAATCGGGCCCGCAGTTGGTACCTGTGGCCAAGGGCGACGTGCTTTCTCGCGAGGCCCTCAACGCCTTGCCTGCCGACCAACGCCAGTCGCTGGAGGAGAAACGCCTGGCCCTGCGCAACCGGCTCGACCAGGTCCTGTACGAGGTGCAGCAACTGGAGATCGGGCTCCAGGAGCGCCTGCAGGCGCACAGCCGCAACGTGGCGGCAAAGGCCATCGCCCCCTTCTTTGCCCGCCTGGAAGAGAAGTATGACGACCACGCGCGTGTGGTCGAGTATCTGCAGGCAATGGAGCAGGACGTGGAGCGCAACCTGGCGGCCTTCTTGCCCAATGAGGAGGGGCAGCCCGACCTGAGACGGTATGAGGTCAATCTGTTTGTAGACAATAGCGAGAGCGAAGGAGCGCCTGTGGTGATGGAGATGAACCCCACCCACGGCAACTTGATGGGCCGCATGGAGCACGAAGTGCGCCAGGGCATGATGGTGCCCCACTTCACCACATTGCGCGCGGGCAGCCTGCACCGCGCCAACGGCGGCTACCTGCTGCTCTACGCTCGCGACTTTCGCCGCCATCGCGACGCCTGGGACGCCTTGCAGCGGGCGCTGAAGAGCGAAGAGATTCAACTGCAACTACCTGAATCCATGCGCGGCGCGCAGGCCTTAGCCGGCTCCCTGGATCCGGAGCCCGTTCCCCTGCGCGTGAAGGTGATTCTGTTAGGAAGCGAGGAGCTTTACTATACGTTCTATGATCGGGAAGAAGCGTTTGGTGAGCTCTTCAAGGTCAAGGCCGATTTTGCCTCCGATATGCTGCGCGACGCGACGCACGAACAGGAGTACGCGCGCTTTGTGGCTCACCGCTGTCGCGACGAAGGGTTGCGCCACTTCGAGAGCGTGGCTGTGGCCCGCATCATAGAGTTCGGCTCTCGTCTTTGTGAGGATCAGAAGCGGCTGACGACTAAGTTTGGCCAGATTACTGACATCCTGCGCGAGTCAGACTACTGGGCCGGCTGCGCCGGTCGCGATGTCGTGGGCGAAGACGACGTTCTGCAGGCGTTGCAGGAACGGATCTACCGCGTCAATCGCGTCGAGGAGCGGCTGCGGGAACAGATTGAGGAAGGCGATCTGCTCATCGCCACCGAGGGCGCGGTGGTGGGGCAGGTGAACTCGTTGTCCATCATCGACCTCGGCGACCACCTCTTTGGCCAGCCGGGTCGCATCACGGCGCGCGTTTACATGGGCGAGGATGGCGTGGTCAACATCGAGCGCGAGGTAGACATGGCGGGCCCCATCCATAACAAAGGGCTGCTGACCCTGGTGGGCTACCTGGGCGGCACCTACGCCCAGCACCAGCCGCTGTCCCTTTCCGCCAGCCTGACCTTCGAGCAAAATTACATGGGCGTCGACGGCGACAGCGCTTCCGCTGCGGAGCTGTACGCGCTGCTTTCCAGCCTCAGCCAGTTGCCCGTCTCGCAGGCCATCGCCGTCACCGGCTCCATCAACCAGCTGGGCCAGATGCAGGCCGTGGGCGGCGTAACCGAAAAGATCGAGGGCTTTTTCGACGTGTGCCACGCGCGTGGCCTGACGGGGGAGCAGGGGGTGGTCATTCCCGCCGCCAACGCCAACAACCTCATGTTGCGTGACGACGTAGTCCAGGCGGTGCGCGCCGGTCAGTTCCACGTGTGGGCTGTGGAGGCGGTGGACGAGCCGATGGAGCTGCTGTTGGGCCTGCCCGCAGGCCGGCGCGACGAGGACGGGGATTATCCGGAAGGGACGGTGCACCACGCCGTGCAGAAAACGTTGCGGCGGTTGGCGCTGGAGCTAAAATCGTTCGGCGATCACGACCATCACGGGTCAGGCGGCGACGACGCCTGAAAATAGGCCGCGGCGCGCAACACGCCGATGACGCTCTTGGCGTCGCGCAAGCGGCCGTCCCAGGCCATCGCTTCTACTGTCTCCAGGGGCATCGGTTGCAGTTCGATAATCTCGTCGAAATCGGCCGCCAGCGGGTCGGGGTGTAGCTCTTGCGCCAGGTAGATGGCCAGGACTTCGTCGGAGTAGCCCGGCGCGGGCCACACGTGGCCCAGGGCCGTCAGGGACTCCGCGCGGTAGCCGGTCTCCTCGCGCAACTCTCGCTGCGCGCAGCTCTCCCACTCTTCGTCCTGCCCCCGCGTACCCGCCGGCAACTCCAGGATCGTATCCGCTAACGAGGCGCGGTATTGGCGTAACATCAGCACCTCATTCCCCCGCACGGGAACCAGGACCACAGCGCCGGGATGCTCCACGTAAGCCTTCTGTGCGATGCTGCCGTCCGGGCGCGTCAGGTGATAGCTGCGCACGCGCCACGATGGTCCTTCCCAGACCACGTCTCCGCTGTTATTGCTCATGCCTTACGCTCGCGGCGCCCTATTCGGGCGAGTACCCCTCGGGAGGAATGCGGATCTGCTGTCCCACTTCCAGGCGGTTGGGGTCGGCCATGTTGTTATAGGCCACCAGCGCTTCCACGCTGAAGCCGTACTGCTGGCCAATGCGGAACAATGTTTCGCCGGCCTGTACCGTGTGCACCTGTTCCTCTTCCGGCGCCGGCTCTTCGCCTGGCTCCTCATCGCCCGGAATCTCGCCGCTCAGCGGAATCAGCAATTGCTGGCCCACCTCCAGCGAGTGAACGTCGACCAGGTCGTTAGCCGCGGCGATGTCCTCGATGGACACGCCGTACTGCTCAGACAGCCTGCCCAGCGTGTCTCCGGCGACGACGGTGTGTACGACGTCTTCAGTTGGGCCCGTGGGTTCCTCTTCCGCCGGCGCTTCCCCGCTCTGCTCTCCTTCTTCACTGCCACCCGGCTCGGCGGTGGCGGCCGGTTCTTCCGTGCCCGGTTCGCCTGTTTCAGCGCCTTCTTCGGCGGCCGGTGATGGGGTAGGCAGCAGGTCCGATGGCGTTTCCGTCGCTTCGCCGGGCTCAGTGACAGAAGGGGTGCCCAGCACGTCGTCCTCGCCCGCCGGCGTCGCCGGCTCCCGGGTTACTTCTTCCTGTAGCGGCCGCTCGCAGGCCACCAGCAGCAACGAAAAGAGAATGAGGGCCACAAGCCCCCGTGACCACACCCCGCGCCTAAGAAAATCACTCCGGTTCACATCGCCCTCCTATGACAGCAAAGTCAACATAAAAAAAGTCTACCACAAGCAAAAATAGGCGTCAACGACACCTCAGGAATCAATCTGCCGCTCCGCCGCGCGCCGGCTACTGGGCGATTTCCGCCAGTTGCATCCACCGTT
>JBMCFH010000235.1:0-5485 GCA_048620455.1 Chloroflexota bacterium
CTCCTTAAAGTCATACACCCCATCCCGCTTGACCCAGCGCCGCTGGCAAGTGGGACAGGTGAGCGCGTCGTCACCTTGTAGAGGGGTGCGGCAGGAGGGACAGGCGAAAAAGGTATCAGGCGACGCCGGCTGACCCTGCGTGGGATGCTCGCTGGCGATGAATACGCTGGGGCTAAGTTGCCACCAGCCTCCGGTGTGTTGCGCCACGCCGTCCAGGCTGACGAGCAGTCGCGTGGGGATCAGACGTTTGAGGAGGGAGAGGCGGAAGTGGGACACGGTTAGTGTGCGCCGCGGCGTGAAGGCCACCTGCTGTAGATGGCGGCGAATCCAGGCCGGATGGAAATTGTAGTTCAATTCCACGAACTCCACCGGTTGGTGGGAAAAGGGAGACCACGGCTGGCGGCGCAGCATGTAGCGCAGGATGGCCTTTATGTTCTGCTTGTTGGCAAATTCAAGCACATACGCGCCGCCGGGCCGTGCGATGCGCGCCAGTTCGCCAAAGAGCGCGGGCACGTCGGCAGCGTGGTGGATGGTGCGCACCTGTACCATGGTCTGGAAGAGGCCGTCGACAAAGGGCATCTGATACCAGTTGCCGGCGACGTAGTAGTAGCGCGGATCGTCGCCCAGCATCTGGCGCGCCTCTTGCAAGAGCGTACGGGAGTAATCAAAGAGGACGACGCGCCGGTATCCGCTATATTCGTCCGCCAGGCGCCCAAAGCCGGCGCCGATGTCGATTAGCGTATCCCCGCGCGGTGGCAACAGCCGGCGCAGCGCGACGCGTTCCACGCGGTCCTCGTAGGTGCGCTCGGACTCTTCCCAGAAACGGGTACGGTAATCCGAGCCTTCGTAATCACAGACGGGCGTCTGTTGCGATTGGCTCATTCAGGAGGTGCAGGCTGCCCGCCGACGGCGCCCGAAGGCGCCGGCTCCTCCTCGACCTGCTGGAGGCGGTCGAACAGCTCCTCGTTGTCGCCGGGCAATTGCTGTAGGAAGGTGTCCAGGGGCATGAAGAGGCCTTCCAGGGTGGCAAACGGCGCGCCGAGCTCCGTCTCCTGCAGGGGGATGTCGACCCCGACGTCCAGGTTGACAGGCACGGTACTGCTCACCGGCACCTGCATATTCAAAGCCACCGGCAGTGCCAGGCCCTCTGGTAGCTGAATCGACACAGTACCGTTGATGGTACCACCGCCGCCCGGTAGATTGAAGGTGGCGGGAACGGTCAGGGGAACTGGTTCGACGAGTACTACGTCGGTCGTCTGCTGCAGGGGCAAGGTGAAGGCCACGGGAATCTCGTCTTCGACAGATATGGTGCGCTCGATGTTGGCCTGGTTCATCTGTACAAAGCTATCGGAAAGCCCGCCGACCAGAGGCGTAGCAATGGTGCGCACACCGGGCAGCAACAAGGGCGCCGCCAGCAACAGCACCAGCAGCAGGATGAAGTTCATAATAAAGGAGAATATGATGGCGAAATTCTTGAATGCCTGCCACGGCCTTGCCTGCCATAGGGCGTCTTTCATCTTGTCCCTCCTCGCGTCATTGGGCGCGATCCGCATGAGTCATGGCGTTCCGCGTCATGGAGCGGCGCCAGCCGGGCTTCCGGCTGTCGCCGTCTGGAATGCGTGTATGGTAACATGCCTGTCGCCTGGGGCAAGGCTACTATAGTCCTTTAGCCGCCCACTGTTTCACGTGAAACAATTCACGCCTCCCCGGTCGGTGGACGCCGCGCCACCAGTCGCGCATTCTCCGCTCCTTCCTCGTAGGTCAGCTGCTCCAGGTCGGGAAAGGCCCGCGCCAGTTCGCCCCTGTCCAGCAGGTAATCTGGATTCGAGTCGGGTCGCCTGTCCAGGATTCCCAGGTGACGCGTCTCGTAAAAGAGGAGCCCACCAGGCTTCAGCGTCTGCGCCAGGCGCGGAAACAGGTCCCGTTCCAAAAAGCGGAAGACACAGAGCACGTCCAGACTCTCCGCCGCCAGGGGCCAGATCGCCAGGTCGGTGCGCGCGAACAGCGTCCTGTGCGCCACAGACGCGTCCCGCGCCCGGCCTGCCGCCTCCTCCAGCGCAACCGCGCTGATGTCCAGGCCCAGGACGTCGAACCCGATTTCGGCCAGCCAGATCGTATTTTGTCCCAGCCCGCAGGCGATGTCGGCGGCGACGCCCCCATTCAGCAGATGCCGGTGCGCCACCAGCAGGCGGCTTGGCGTGCGCACTTTGTCTGTCTCCGCCCATTTACGATCCCAACGTCGAGCATCCTCTTCTGTCATTTCATATCACCCGGTCGCGGTGGCCGAAGCCTTTGCTGTTGTCGATAAAATAGAGTCGGTCCGGCCGCAAGCGGTACCAGTTGACGCGGCGCAGGGCCTCGGCCAATGCCACCTCGCGTGACACCTCAGGGAACTTCTGCAGATAATGGTCGATGGCCCGCTCCCGTTGCCCGCCACTCAATTGCTGGGCGGGCCCTTCCATCTGCACCCCTTTGATCTGCTTCCACTGACGGTAATCTTCGTGAATGGCCGCCGCGATCCGTGGCTGGCTGGCAATATGGGTGGCGTGGCGCGTGTGGCCCGCCGAGAGAAAATAGAAGTCGAACTGCTCGTTAGCGTAGAAGACAGCGGCGGCCCACACACCATCGTCGCCGCGGGTCGCCAGCGTCATCACCTGATGCGCCTCCAGGTACTCAAGGACCGTTTGCAGCAAATCACTCATGGCGCGCCGCGCCTGCTCCCTGCCAGCGCTGGAACAGATCCTGGGGCAGCGTAATGTCAAAGAGGTCCAACACACGATTGACAGTCTGGTTGACAATGTCGTCGATGGTCTGCGGACGGTGGTAGAAAGCGGGCATCGGCGGCGCGACCACGGCGCCCATCTCCGCCACCTGCGTCAACAGGCGCAGATGGCCCAGGTGCAGCGGTGTTTCACGTGGAACAATCACCAGTCGCCGCCGATCCTTGAGCACCACGTCCGCGGCGCGCAAAAGCAGGTTATCGCTGTAAGAGTGGGCGATGCCTGCCAGGGTCTTCATAGAGCAGGGGATGACGACCATACCTGAAGTTCTGAACGAGCCCGAGGAGATCGCCGCCGCAATGTCGCGGAAACGGTGCACGACATCGGCCATCGCTTCTACTTCCGCTGCGCTATACTCCGTCTCCAACCCAATCGTCTGCGCCGCCGCGCTGCTCATCACCAGATGGCTTTCAACCTCCGGCACCTCATGCAACACTTGCAACAGTCGAATGCCATAGATGACACCGCTCGCGCCCGAAATCCCTACAATAAAACGCTTCATCACTTCCTGTATCCTGCTGTTCACTGCGTTGAAGACACCGCCACCCGGCACTACGGACTGACTCCTTATGTCAACATCACCGAAGCCTGAACCAGAACTAAGCGCGGCTCGCGGATGCTCTTCGCGTCAAGTGTGACTTTATGTCACCTTTGTGCCGGTGGGCATCACGCTATAATGGATTGTAGAGCATTCATCCATAATTCCAAAGGACCGCCTGTGAAGACGAAGTACGTTGCCGAGCTCGAAACGAAAGACCAGCTGCTGAACGAGCCCTTTCTCATGCAAGACGTCGTGCGCCGCACCACCAGAGACGGTCGGCCCTACTTGCTGTGTACCTATAGCGATCGCACGGGCCAGGCCAGCGGCATCTTCTGGGATGTGCCGGAACACATTGATGGCTGGATTCGACCCGGCGCGCCGGTCCTGGTCACCGGACACGTGACCTACTACAAGAACGCGATACAGATCAATACCACCGACCTCAATCAGTGGCACTCGCCCGACATGAGCGAATTTCTGCCCTCCAGCAAGCGGCCCCGCGAGGAAATGGTGGCAGAGTTACGCCGCTACATCGAAAAGCTGGCGTCGCCGTGGCAAGAGCTGGTCTCCCATGTTCTGCTGGACCCCGATTTCTTCCAGCGCTTCGTCAATGCCCCGGCCGCGCGCCAGATGCACCACGCCTACATCGGCGGCCTGCTGGAGCATACGCTGAGCATGGCCCGTCTGGCCGAGAAAATGGCTGAGCACTACCCTTATGTCAACAAGGACCTGCTCCTGGCCGGCACGCTGTTGCACGATGCGGGCAAGGCGGTGGAGTATGAGATCGGCTGCGACTTCTCATTTTCCGATGACGGTCGCCTGGTGGGACACATCGTTCGCGCCATCACCATGGTGGAGCGCGCGGCGCAAGAAGTCGAGGGCCTGACGCCAGAACAGTTGCGCCATCTGGTCCACCTGCTGGCCTCACACCACGGCACCAAGGAGTGGGGCTCGCCCGTGATTCCCAAGACGCTGGAAGCCGTGCTCTTGCACCAGCTTGACCTGCTGGACAGCCGCGTGCAAGGATTCTTCGACCACCTCGATAATGACAACAGCGACGAACGCTGGAGCGTGCGCTACAGCCAGATGTTCAACACCGAGTTGCGCCGGCCGGCCGGATTCGGCGAAGAATAGCGCCCCTGATGGACGATGACATCCGCCAACTAATACAACTGATTCACGATAGCGAGGGACACGCCATGCTGGTCACCGCCGGCGCGGGTACCCAGGCGCTGGCCTGGCTCTTAGGCGTTCCCGGCGCCAGTCGCACCCTGTTGGAAGCAGTGGTGCCCTACGCCCAGGCCTCATTCGACGATTTCCTTGGCCAGACCCCAGCGAAGTACGTGGCGGCGGAGACAGGACGCATGATGGCCGGCCGCGCCCTCAGTCGCGCACAGTGGCTGCAGGGAGAGGATGCAGCCGACGAGCCGACGTTGATCGGGCTGGCCTGTACGGCGACCATCGTCACCGACCGGCCCAAACGGGGCCAGCACCGCGCCCACATCGCGACGTGGCAACCGCACGCCGTCCACAGCACCTACATCCTGTTGCAGAAAGGGCGCCGCGACCGCAAAGGAGAAGAGGGGCTCGTCAGCCGCCTGATGCTCAATAGCCTGGCTCGCGCCTACGATCTGGAGCAGCGTCTGGATCTGGCGTTAGGGGAGGGGGATCGGCTACAAAACGAACGCTTTGATTTGCAGGCAAGTGCGGAGCGGCTGGCGCAGGAACGTATCGCCTTTATTGCCGTTCAGGCCGACGGGCGTGTAACGGAAGACGAAGGCGCGGCTCCCCTGATTCTCTCCGGTTCCTTCAACCCCCTGCACCAGGGCCACCTGGACCTGGCGCGGGCGGCCCAGGCGCATCTGCAACAACCGCTGGCCTTCGAGCTGGCAGCGCACAACGTGGACAAACCGCCACTGCCGACCGCGGAAGTGTTACAGCGCATGACGCAGTTCGCCGGCCGCTGGCCCATCGTGGTCGGCAACGCGCCCACCTTCGTGGAGAAATCACGCCTCTATCCCGGCGCCACTTTCGTCGTCGGTTTCGACACCGCCGTGCGCATTATCCATCCCCGCTATTATGGAGACAGCGAAGCTGCCATGCGCCAGGCGCTCGCCGACATTGACGAGCGCGGCTGCCGTTTCCTGGTCGCCGGACGCCTCGG
>JBMCFH010000236.1:0-5467 GCA_048620455.1 Chloroflexota bacterium
ACAAGCTCTCTATACTGTAGTGAAATTCAGGGTGCGACCTGGCGTCATCCGCGACACTGTCGTGCCCAGTTTGCCCCTCGAACGCAGGTGTTTTTCTTTTGAGGGCGGGTTTGTATTGTTGCTTGATAAGCGCCGATCTGGCAAGGAGGGATACTGATCTGGATTTAACTGCAACCCACTGAACACTGTACTGTTCTTTCCTAGTTACTGGACGCTGGCGCAGCGCGCCGGATTCCAATGGCTTAGCATTGACGAGAAGGAGTAACCCTGGGAATGAGACATAAGAATAAGTTACATCCAATCGGTACACTGATTGGCTTGTTCGCGATTGTGCTTGTGCTGGTGTTTGCCATAGCCAATCTGCGATCTACGGCGTCAGCCGCCGGAGATGATAGCGGGCCATTTGAGGTTTTGAAGGCTGGAGAGATCGACGAGGCGACGCTGGCCGGCATAGAGGCCGGGTGGCGCGCGGAGAACGATGGCGAACGCGCCATCTATCTGATCCGACTGGAGGATGAGCCGGTCGCTACTTATCAGGGCGGCCTGCCGGATCTGCCGGCTACCAGCCCCACAGCCACCGGACAGCGAGCGGTGGACCTGGACAGCAACGCGGTGCAGCTTTATCGCCAGCATCTGAAGAACGAGCGAGCTTCGTTCGTGGACAGTGCGCAGAACCTGTTGGGTCGCAGCCTGGACGTGGTTTACGAATATGAGATGGCCAACAACGGGTTGGCCGTGTGGCTGACAACCAAAGAAGCGGCGCAGGTCGCTGCGTTGGATGGCGTGGAGTACATCCAGAAGGATGAAGAGCGCGAGCTGCACACCGACAACGGTCCGGCCTGGATCGGGGCCGAAGGTATCTGGGACGGTTCTGACACGGGCGGCCTGACGGGCACCATGGGCGAAGGCGTGGTGGTTGGCGTCATCGACACGGGCATCAACTACGGTAACGCTTCGTTTGCCGAGGAAGGGCCGGTTGACGGGTACACACACGTGAACCCGCTCGGATCGGGTAATTTCATCGGCGACTGCGATGATGGCGGAGATTACACCGACTACTGCAATGATAAGCTGATCGGCGTGCGTGGTTACGCCACGGTGAACGATGGCGACCCGGTCGATTACGACGGGCACGGCTCGCACACCGCCAGCACGGCAGCGGGTAATATCGTAACCGCTACCATTGAGGCGCCGACGACGACTGTGACGCGCACCATCTCCGGTGTGGCGCCGCACGCCAACATTATTGCCTACAGCGCCTGCTGTACGGTGTCGGCTCTCTCTGCAGCCATCGACGACATTGTTACCGATTACGGAACTATCACCGACGCTGACGAAGATGCCCGCATGGTGGTGAACTACTCCATCGGCAGCAGCAGCCCCTCCGATGTGTGGAACGACTTCGACACCGTTGGCTACCTGGCTGCACGCGAAGCCGGCATCTTTGTGGCCACGTCTGCGGGTAACAGCGGTCCCGGCGCAGAGACGGTCGGTTCCCCGGCCGACGCGCCCTGGCTGACCTCTGTGGCTGCCAGCACACACAATCGTACGTACAGCAACACCGTCAGCTTTAGCGGCGGCGATACGGATCTAGATCCGATCACCGGTCGCTCAATTAGCGAAGGGCTTGCCGAAACGGACATCGTCTTTGCCGGTGAAGTAGACGGCGACGGCCAATGTCTTGAAGAGTTCCCCGCAGGCACCTGGGACGGCGAAATCGTCGTCTGTATCCGCGGCGAGATCGCGCGCGTGGACAAAGGCGCGAACGTGCTTGCCGGTGGCGCAGGCGGCCTGATTCTGGCCAACGACGAGGCCAGCGGCGATTCCCTGAACGCCGATCCGCACTATCTGCCTGCTGTGCACATTACGTATGACGATGGCCAGGATCTGTTGGACTGGCTCGAAGCGGGCGACGATCACATGGCCGAAATCTCGGGCAGTGAGATTGATGAAGCCGATGCCAATGGCGACATCATGGCTGCCTTCAGCTCTCGCGGCGCCAACCGCGCGATTGGCGATGTCATTGTACCGCACGTAGCGGCGCCCGGTGTTGATATCCTGGCTGCCTACGGCACGGACAATGCTGAAGAGTGGAGTATGATCAGCGGTACGTCGATGGCCAGCCCGCACGTGGCCGGCGCGGCGGCGCTGCTGATGGCGCTGCATGATGACTGGACGCCGGCGGAAGTACAGTCGGCGCTGATGACCACAGCCTGGACCGACGTCCTGAAGGAAGATGCCACAACGCCGGCCGATCCTTTCGACATGGGTTCCGGACGCGTGGACCTGAGCGTAGCCGCCCAGGCCGGGCTGGTCCTAGGCGAGACCATCACGAACTACGTGGACGCCGATCCTTCGATTGGCGGCGATCCGTCGACGCTGAACCTGCCCAGCATGGGCCAGGACGAATGTCTGGAGGAATGCAGCTGGACGCGCGAAGTGCGCAGCACTTCTCTTGCCGGATTGACCTGGTACACGGACGCTTCTGCTGACGGCGATCTCTCGCTCACTGTGGAACCGGCAGACTTCACGCTGGCTCCGGGTGAGACACAGCTGATTACGGTGAAGGCTGACGTCAGCGAGCTGGACTACGGCGAGTGGGTCTTCGGCGAAGTAACGCTGTCTACCACGCCGCCCGGACCTGCCGATGCGCCTGATGCGGTTGAAGGAGCGCCGACTGTGCCCGACGCACACCTTCCCGTTGCTGTGAAGAGCACGCCGGCGACGAACCTGCCGGAGACGGTTGCGGTTTACGGCGCACCTGAGACGGGCGTCGAAGCGGTGGAAGAGGTTCAGGCGCTTGCCAGCGATGAACTGACGGCAATGCCTTATGGCCTGCAACAGGCTTACCTCTGGGAGACGTACATCAACCAGGATCCGACCAACGACGATCCCGTCGATATGCTTGGCCTTCCCGGCTACGGGACGTCTGTGCTTGTCGCCTCCGTTGGGGAGGATGGCGCAGAGCGTCTCGTCTCCGAGATCGTAGACACGACTTCGTTGGATCTGGATATGTTTGTCTATCATGTGGACGGCGGGGCGTTCTACTGCCTTGCGCAGACAGCTTCGGCTTATGAGTATTGCAGCGTGGCCGATCCGCCGCCCGGTACGTACTACATCATCGTGCAAAACTGGGCCGGCTCGACCTACTTCGAAGATCCGTGGCCAAGCCCGGACGATGAGCATATGTTCGACCGCGTAGAAGTTGCGGTGGCTATTGTCACCGAGGACAACGAGAACCTGACGGTGACGGCCGATCCGGAGAGCGTGGAGACCGGAGAACCGTTCGATCTGGACGTCGACTGGGATCTCAGCGGTTCGACTCCCGGCACCTACTGGTACGGCCTCTTCGATCTTAACGGCGGCACCGGCGGCGAAGACCTCGAATTGGGTTCTGTTGACGTCGACATCCACCGCGAGCCGTACATTGTGGACGGTGAAGGCGACTTCACCTTCCCGGGTAGTGCGGGTGCGATGGTGACGATTGACGTGCCCGAAGGCGCGCTGGGCGCCGGCGAGTGGCTGGCTTACGAGCCGCACACCGTATTCCGTGCCGGTTCGCATGGTCTGCAATCGAGGGGCTTCGGCTTTGAGCTGGTCCCCTATGATGCCGACGGCCACAATCCCGGCTTCGACTTCAACGGCGAGTCGGTCACAGTGACCATCGACTACAGCTCGGCACCCGCCCTGGCAGCCGGCGCGGCAAACCTGATGTACTGGGATCTGTCCGGCTTCAGCTGGAGCGACGACGGTATTAGCGTCGTGGATCGTGATTTCGAGAACCAGCAACTGGTCCTGGAAGTCGATCACCTGACCGAGTTTGGCCTTCTGGGTGGTCAGAGGAGCCTGCCGGTTATCTTCAACCCGTAATCAAGCTTCGCCGGCACCGTGAGGTACTGGCGCAAGTCTAGCAAGGCTGAGGGGAAATGTTCTTTCCCCTCAGCCTTTTTTTGTTGGGTCGCTTGCCGTCAGCGGGCAACTGACCATAATCGGGTCATAGCAGGTTGAGTGAGATACGATGATCGATTGGTTGAGCGCCCGGGCGCGAACGACGCCGGAGGCAACGGCTCTGATAATTGGGGAATGCGAGTGGAGCTATGCCGCCCTGCAACAGGAGGTGGCGCAGACGGCGCGCGGGCTGGTGGGGCTAGGCGTGGGGCAGAGCGACCATGTGGGAGTCATGTTACCCAACGACCTGCATTATGTCTGCCTGGTGCACGCGCTGGCGCGTCTGGGCGCGGCGCTGGTGCCGCTGAACACGCGCCTGGCGCCGGCGGAGCTGGCCTGGCAGGCGCGCAAGGCGGGGTGCCGGCTGGTACTTCACGGCGAGCAGACGGCGCATTTAGCCGGCGCCATGACCGCGCAAGAATATGAAGTGCAGCCGGTGGCGGCGCTAAGGCTGGCGGCGGATAAGGTGACACTGCCCGATCTGGCCTTCGAGATGGAGTCGCTGCAGGCCATTGTCTTTACTTCTGGTACTACAGGGCGGCCCAAAGGGGTGATGCTCACCTTTGCCAACCACTTCTGGAGCGCCACAGCGTCCGCCTTCCGCCTGGGTCTGCAGCCGGGGGACCGCTGGTTGAGCTGTTTGCCTCTGTACCACGTGGGTGGACTGGCGGTGCTTTTCCGCAGCGCGCTGTATGGCACGGCGGTAATTTTGGAACCACGGTTTGACGTCGAGCGCTTCAACCGCATCCTGGACGCGCAGGCGGCAACGATGACCTCGCTGGTGCCCACAATGCTGTACCGGCTGCTGCCCACGCGCCGCTCGTGGCCCGCTTCGCTGCGGCTGGTGCTGGTGGGTGGCGCGGCTACCTCGCCGCAGCTGGCGGCGGCGAGCGCCGAGGCGGGGGTGCCCCTGGCTACGACCTACGGCCTGACAGAAGCGGCCTCACAGGTGGCCACGATGTTGCCCGTAGACGTGCAGCGCAAGCCGGGCAGCGTGGGCCGGCCGCTGATGTTCACGGACGTCAAAGTGGTCGACGAAGCCGGCGCGGCGTTGCCGCCGGGTGAACGGGGGGAGGTGCTGGTGAGCGGACCCACGGTGATGCGCGGCTATTATGAGGATGAGGCGGCGACGGCGCAGGCGTTGCGCGGGGCATGGCTGCACACGGGGGACGTGGGCTATGTGGATGAAGACGGCGATCTGTGGATCGTGCAGCGGCGCAGCGACATGATCGTCAGCGGCGGCGAAAACGTCTATCCCGCCGAGGTGGAGCAGGCTCTGCGGCAGCATCCGGCCGTCGCCGCGGCCTGTGTGGTGGGCCTGCCGCACCCGGAGTGGGGCCAACAGGTGGCGGCGATGGTCGCCGCGCGACCGGGCCAGGCGTTGTCAGAAGCGGCGTTGGAGGCCTTCTTGCGCGAGCGGCTGGCGGGCTACAAGGTGCCGCGCCGCTGGCGCTTTGTGGCGCAGTTGCCGCAGACGGCGTCGGGTAAGATCGCGCGGCGGGACGTGCTGGCGCAACTG
>JBMCFH010000237.1:0-5447 GCA_048620455.1 Chloroflexota bacterium
ATATTGGAGATTGGAGATTGGAGATCGATTTGGCCGCTGATGGTGCAATTGCACTGGGCGGATGAACGCTGATAAACGAAGAATTTTTCAGGTCTCTAATCAACTAATCTCTGATCTCCAATCTCCTCACCTGCCACCCGTCTCCCTCTGCCACGACGGCGGCGGCGAAGTTAGGGTGGGGGTGTAGGTCCTGGATACGCCAGCGGGGGGTGAGGATGACGGGGGAGAGGCGCACGAAGGGGGTCGGGGCGCCGGCGGGGTCGACGACGTCGAAGTCGGCGAGGGGCTGGCTGAGGCCCTGGCCTGTGGCTTTGATGAACGCCTCTTTACGCGACCAGATCTGGAAGAAGAGGGCCAGTTGTTGCTCGTCCTCGGCCGCTTCCACGGCGGCGATTTCCATGGGGGAGAAAAAGCGGCGGGCGATCTGCACGGCGTCGGAGAGGGGGCGGTGCTGTTCCAGATCCACGCCCACGCGCCGGTCGCGGGTCACGGCGATGAGGCCCAGCGTGGCGGAGTGAGCCACGTTGAACTGAATATCCGCGGCATCAGGGATCTCGTCATGGTCATCCAGCGCCGGCTTGCCCTGGGGGCCGTAGCGGAAGCGGATGGCCCGCGGCGGGCAGTCCAGGTAGCGGGCCAGCGTGGCGCGCAGCAGGCCGCGAGCGGCGATGAAGCGCCGCCGGTGGCGCTTGAAGTGAAAGCGTTCTGCGCGCTCCTGTTCGTCGTCAGACAGCAGCGCCCACATCTTCAGCGCCTGATCGGGCGGTAGCTCCAGCGCCGCCCGCCACACGTGCACCTCGTCCGCTCCCAGGGCCAGGGGCTGCGGCGGCGGGAGCCAGCGGTCAGCGGTCATGGCCATCTCGATTTGTCTTTGTCTGCGAGACGCGCGCAATGAAGCGGCGCATGCGGGGGAAGTGGGACCCTTTCCAGTAGATTTTGCCGCACTCCTCGCAGATGTGGAATTCATCGTAGTACTTCTTCGTCTTGGGCTCCAGCCGGTCCAACACCTCCTCCTTGGGCACGGGACGTAACCGCCCGTTGCAGGCCAGACAGCGTTGCCAGGGGTCGATTTGCCCGTAGAGGTCAAAGCGCCGCAGCACCGCTTCCAGTTGCGCCTGGGAGTCGCGAGTGCGCAGGCAAAAGCCGTAGACAACCTGTTTGCGCATCAACAAACGGCGATCGCGGCTGAGCAGCACGCGACCGCTTTCCGCAGCCAGATCGGCCAGCTCTTCGTCGTCGTAATCGTTGCGGTAGAGGGCGTCGAACCCCAGCAAGCGCAGATAGGTGGCCAATTGGCCCAGGTGCACGTCCAGCAGGAAGCGCACCGGAGGTTCCAGCGGCGGGCGCAACGGGGGCAGGGGGCGGATGTCCAGAGTATGGAAGGGCGGATAGACGCTGACGTAGTCGCCCGCTTGCAGCAAATAGCTGAAATCGACGGGACGGCTGTTGACCAAAATCAACTCGACTTCGGTGTGCGGCACGCCCATGGACTCAATGGGGTGTTTCACCGACGTGCGGTCGTTGAGGGGAAAGGAGAGGGGATGCTGGCGTCGCGGCGGCGGCAGGAACTCGTTCAGTTCGCCGTAGAAACGGAATGTGGCGCGTTTCATCGTCTATGGCAGCCTCGTGGCCCGTGACTTCTTCATACATTGTGAGTATACCGCAAAGCGACGACAAACGTTGCCCCCTTCTGGAGCCCGTTTCCGGGGTCGCTCGCGGCCCAGATGCGCCCGCCGTGAGCCTCCACGATAGAGCGGGCGATAGCCAGGCCCAGACCGGAACCCCCGGCGTGCCGCCCGCGGGCGCGGTCGCCGCGGTAGAAGCGCTCAAAGAGGTGCGGCAGGTCCTCGGCGGTGATGCCGGGGCCCGTGTCCTGCACCAGCAGGTGTAACTCCTCGCCTGCACGCTTTGCGCGGACGGTCACTTCGCCGCCTTCGGGCGTGTGGCGCAGGGCGTTGTCCAGCAGATTGTTGAGCACCTGCGCCATGCGGTCGGGGTCCATGGTCACGCTGGCGTCCGTGACATCGTCGTCTACCTGCAGCGACAGGGTTACGGTGCGGCCCTGGGCGCGGGGCTGCTGGGCGGTCACGAGGCGTTGCAGCCAGGGCAGCAGGGCCACGGGCCGCGACACCAGCGACAGCTCGCCGGCCTCCGCCCGCGACAGCGTGCGCAAATCTTCCACCAGGCGGTTCAGGCGCAGCGCCTCTTCGTGGATCAGCTGGAAGGACTCCGGCGTGGCGGGCAGGACGCCGTCGCGTAAGGCTTCGGCGTGGCCCTGGATGATGCTGATGGGGGTGCGCAGGTCGTGGGCGATGTCCGCCGTCATCTGCCGCCGCCGCTCTTCGGCGTAGGCCAAGTCGCGGCTCATGCGGTTGAAGGCCGCGGCCAACTGGCCCAGCTCATCGCGCGAGCGCACGGCGACCTGGCGGCCCAGATCGCCGCGGGCCACGGCGTGCGTGGCCCCGGTCAGCTCGCGCAAGGGCCGGGTGAGCGTGCGCGCCAGGACGATGCCCAGCAGCAGGGCGGCAATAGTGGCCCCGGCGGCGGCGATGATCAACATGCGGTTGATGCGTTCCAGGAAGCGCTCGCCGGCTTCGGTGAAGGGCTGGGCGTTGCGCCTGCTGAGCAGCGTGCCTACCACGCGCCCCTCGACTTCGATCGGTTCTCCGGCTGCCAGATCGTCCGTCGAGGCCTGCTCGCCGGCCAGATAGCCGACGCCGGCGATCAATACCTCTCCGTCAGTGCCTGCCAGAGCGTAGTTGTTGTGTAGGCGCCCGGCCATGCGCCCACCCATACCGCCTCCGGGACCTGCGCCGGCGCCGGCGGGCGGGCCCTGACCACCCCCGCCCATCGCGCCCCGAAAGGCGCGGGCCACGCCGGTCCAGCTGCCGGTCGCCCGGTAGTAGTCGGCCAGTTCTGTGGCCAACGCCTCGCGCTCCTGCCGGAAAACGTAGGCCCCAAACTCGCTGGCTGTGGTGCGGCCCACGATCAGCGCCAGCAGGACGGTGCCCACGAGGCTGGTGATGAGGAAGGCGACGATGAGCTTGAGGGAGAGGGAGCTTGAGATAGAGCTAGAGGGGGGCGATTCTGGGGTCATTTTCCTTCGGGGGCGAAGCGATAGCCGACGCCGTAGACGGTTTCCACATAGCGCGGGTTGCGGGGGTCGGGTTCGATTTTGGCGCGTAGATTCTTGACGTGGACGTCGATGGTGCGCTCGTATCCTTCGTAGGCCGTGCCCTGGGTGCGGTCCAGCAGTTCCAGGCGGGAGAAGGCGCGTCCGGGCGCGCCCATCAGCGCGCTCAGCAGGTCGAACTCTGAGGGCGTGAGGTCCACGAGCTCGCCGCCCACTTTCACGGTGTGCGCGGCGCGGTCCAGCGTGACGTCGTGCACGCGCAGCAGCTCGCCCTCGGGCGCCGTCTGCCCCACGCGGCGCAAAACGGCGCGCGTGCGGGCCACCAGCTCGCGAGGGCTGAACGGTTTGGTCACGTAGTCGTCGGCGCCCAGTTCCAGGCCCAGCACGCGATCGGACTCTTCCACACGCGCCGTGAGCAGGATGATGGGCGTGTTTCGCTCCTGGCGGTGCAGGCGCATGAATTCATAGCCGTCCATTTCGGGCATCATCAGATCGAGGATGATCAGATCCGGCCGCGCCTGGCGGGCCACGAACAGCGCCTCCCGGCCGTCGCGCGCCGTCACCACCTGGAACCCTTCTTGTAGCAGGTAGGCGCGCACCAGCGACACCAGCCTTTCTTCGTCGTCTACAACCAGAACTGTTTTGCTCATTGTGTTTGTAAAACTAATGTTACACGGAGTACGGCGACCGCGGGTCGCCGGAGAGAACCACGGAGACGAAACCGCTTTTCAGATTCTCTCTGTTTACCTCCGTGCTCCTTCGTGTAAGGTTCGTAATTACCTATTAGTGTACCTTCATCTTATGAAGAAAGTATGAAGAAAGGGTGTGGTCGGCGTCAGAGGGCGGCGCCGGACAAAGCTGCACCCCTGGCGACCATTGCCGGTCGCCAGGGGTGCAGGGGGAAAGAAAGATGAAATCTGGCTGTTGTTACTGTTGGAAACCGAAGCCCTGTCCCGGTCCTAAGCCTCGGCCGCTGCCGCGCATGCTGCCGCGGTAGGCGTTGCCCTGGGGGCCGCTGCCCTGACGCTCGCCTGTGCCGTTGCAGGGACCCAGGCCGGCGCCTGCACCACCGCCCGGGCCGGGCCGGCTCTGCAGCCACTCAGCCTGCGCCTCGGTAATGAGGCCGTCGGCCAGCGCCTGGTCAATGGCCTCTGCTTTCACGGCGCGCATCGCTTCCCACACCGCGTCCATCTCAACATTCAGCTCCTGAGCCAGGTCGTACAGCGTCTGACCCTCTGCGCGCGCTGCCTCGAACTCCTCGACCGTCACGCCCAACGCGTCGGCAATCGCTTCATGCATGACGTCCTGGTCCACCTGGCGGTACTGCATGCCCGGGCCCTGACCGTGGAACGGGCCGCGTCCGTAGCTATAGGTGCCCGGCCCTGTATCGTCTGTTTCTTGCGCAAAAACGCTGCCGGCGCCCGCCAGGCCCACCACCAGCGCCAGAATAAGCAGTATGGCGGATAGTTTAATCACTCTCTTCATGTGTAACCTCCAATCGATGTTTGTGTTGTTCTTGCCGAACTGTTCCCAGCATACCGCCAACCTGTGTGCAAAATGTGAAGAAGCAATTTGGAACTGATGTGGGTAGCGCCGAAAATGTACTATACTCAACGTATGACGCGACTCGTTTTTCTCTCCTCTCCCGAGGTGTGGGAGCGGGGGCACGGCCCGGAGCACCCCTTAAAACCACAGCGTTTGCGGCGCACGCATGAGTTGCTGGAGGAGGCCGGTGCTCTGGCGTGGCCCGAGGTGCAGGTCGTGGCCCCACGCGTGGCGCGCGACGAGGAGCTGGCCCTGTTCCACGCGCGCCACTATATTGACGCCGTGCGCGCTCTGAGCCGAGGCGACACACACATGCCGGCGAGCCGCTATAATTTCGGGCCGGGCGACAACCCCATTTTCGCGGGGATGTTTGAATCGGAAGGCCGCAAGGTGGGCAGCGCCTTGCAGGGGGCGCAGATGCTGGTCGACGGGGCCTGTGAGGTCGCGTTTAGCTATAGCGGCGGCCTGCACCACGGCGGCCCGGACTTCGCCTCCGGTTTCTGCGTGTTCAACGACGCGGCTGTGGCCATTCACTGGTTGCTGCGCCAGGGGCTGCGCGTGGCCTACGTGGATATCGACGTGCACCACGGCGACGGCGTGCAGGATGCGTTCTACGATAGCGACCGCGTGCTGACCATTTCTCTGCACCAGACGGGGCGCACGCTGTTTCCGGGCACGGGGTTTGTGGAGGAGAGCGGCGTGGGCGCCGGCAGCGGTTTCAGCGTGAACGCGCCCCTGCCGCCGTATACCACCGACGCGCTCTATGAGG
>JBMCFH010000238.1:0-5365 GCA_048620455.1 Chloroflexota bacterium
CGCCGGGCATTTCCTCCAGCCGCCCGGAGATTTCGCGCAGGGCCTCGCCCCAGCGAGAGGTAGAGTCGGCGAGCAGTAACACGTCGTAGCCCATATCGCGGTAGTACTCGGCGATGGTGACGCCGGTGTAGATGCTGGCTTCGCGCGCAGCGACGGGCATGTTGGAGGTGTTGGCAATGAGTACCGTGCGTTCCATGAGCGGCGCGCCGGTGCGCGGATCCTGCAACTGGGGAAACTCCTCCAGTACCTCGGTCATTTCGTTGCCGCGCTCGCCACAGCCTACGTAGACCACGATGTCGGCATCGGCCCAGCGTGCCAGGCTCTGTTCCGCCACCGTTTTGCCCGTGCCGAAACCGCCGGGAATGATCGCCGACCCACCCCTTGCAACGGGGAAGAAGGCGTCGATGATGCGCGTCCCCGTCAGCAGCGGCTCGCGGGGATCCAGTTGCTCGCGGTAAGGGCGCGGTTGGCGCACGGGCCATTGCTGGTTCAGGGTGAGATCCCACTGCTGCGTCTGGTGGTTTTCAATCGCTTCCAGGCGAGCGATGACGTCTGCGCCGCGAACGTCGCCTTCTTCAATTTCCAGGACGCGCCCGCCGCTGCCGGGAGGGACCATGATGTGGTGTTCGATGGTGCGCGATTCGGAAACCACGCCCAGCACATCGCCCGCGCCGACGATGGCGCCGGGGCGCAGCAGCGGCCGGAAGGACCAGCGGCGCTCCGGGGAAAGCGGCGGGGGATCGGCGCCGCGCCGGATGAAGTTGCCGGTGAGTTCTGCCAGGCTGTGTAATGGGCGTTGCAGGCCGTCGTACACCTGGCCCAGCAGGCCGGGCCCCAGGTGGGCCACCAGGGGCGAGCCGCTGTCTACCACCGGCTGGCCTACGCGGATGCCGGACGTGTCTTCGTAGACCTGGATGGTGGCAACGTCGCCGCTGAGGCGGATGACTTCACCAACCAGCCCGACTGTTCCCACGCGCACAACATTATAAAGGCGCACGCCGTGCAGTCCGCGGGCGCTGACGACCGGTCCTGCGATGCGCGTGATTTCTCCCTGCCGGTTCCCGTTTCTGCTCATTACTCTTCACCCCGGAATGTGATGTGAAAGCCGGCGGCGCGCCGGATCATTTGTGCAGTGCGCGCCCGCCGGGTTGCTTCTGAGACGGTAGCGCTGACGCCGGGAATGGCCAGAAACGGCAGGCGTTCGGCGGCTTGCAGACGAGCGATGATCGCCGGCGATAGTGTTTCCAGAATCCCTTCGTCTATGGCCAGCAGGCCGGATTCATCTGCGTCCAGCCAGTCGCCGATGAGCGCTTCGGCCGTTTCAGGGTCTTCAACGCCGTAGGCGTCGGCCCCGGCGAGGCGAAAGCCGGGAACGAGGAAGGGGCTTGTGATGATCAGTAGGCGGCTCATGGGGCGAACACCAGCTCTTCCTGGATGGCGACCGGATCCATTCCCATGTAGATCCCGCCGGCGATCCAGCGCAGATTTCTTACTTCATTTTGCTTCAACGACAGATACCCCAGAAGCACGCCGGGGCCCAGCGGATCACGGATGATTTGCCGCGCGCGCCACCTGAGGTAGTAGGTGTGAAGTTGTTCCTCAAAGGCACTGAGCCGGCTCGCTCTCTCGTACAGGGGTAACCCGCCAACCAGCGGCGGACCATAGCGCGTCGCTTCCAGGGCGTCGATGGCAGCGGCGACCGTTGTCTGATCGGCCGCGCGCTGCAGCGTCTGGGGCGAGAGCAGGCCGCCGGGCAGGAACAGGCGCGTCACGTCGTCTGCGTCCGGCGATTCCTGCAGCCGGCGCCGCTCGCCAGGGGTGTGCACCAGGCGCAAGACGGTTATGATGTTGATCAAATCGACGTCCAGCTGTAGCGCCTGTACCAGAGTGCCATTGGCGCCGTTCTCGCGTTGCGCGCGGTCCAGCGCCTGAGCGTAATACCATCTATCCAGACTCAACTCCATCTCCACAATCGTCAGCGACGGTCGCGCGGCGCGGAGCTGCAGCAACGGTTTGGCCAGTGGCGAGCGGGCGCTGGCGAGAACGTCAATCGCCGCGCGAACGTCCGGCGCGCGGCTCAGCTCGACGAGGAAGTCGTGGCCCATCGTGCCCAGCGGCACCAGAGCGCCTATGATTTCGCCGGTGGGATGGCCGTGAACCAGCCCGCGTAAGATTGCTTTCAGGTTAGCCACATCGTAATTGCCCAGGACGATGGCCACAGTTTCCGCCGCGCCACCGGTGAAGTAACTTTGTATACCGCTTACCGTCCTTTCCAGATCGCGGCGCAGGGCCAGCGTCACGCTCTCAATTCCGCCGGTGCGCACAAGGGCCTTTTCGACGGCCGGTCCATAGGGCGTATGCGCCAGCGCAGCGATGAGCGCCTGGATGTCGGCGGCTGCGGTCATCTGTTCCAACTCGTTGCCTGTCAGCAACCGTGATTTCATTGCCCTCAGTCGGGCGTTTCCGTAATCGTAGCCAGTCGTGGTTCGTCCTCCTCCAGTTCGCGGTGCAGTCGAGCCGCCAGCGAACGGCGCAAGAAGAGATGTGCGCGATCAAATCTGGAGTCCAGGGTATTTATCACGAGGATGCGCTCGCCCGCACTGCTGGCTATCACGCCGCCCCAGCAATCCAGATCGTAGTCAACTTGCAGCGACAGGCCCAGCTCGTCGAGCAGAGGGTCCAGCAGCTGCCGGTCGCGCGGATCGGCCCTGAGCCGGCATTGCGCCACCTCGTCCACCGATGTTTCCAATGTCTGCAGCGCCTCCTGCAGCAGGCGCCGGAGCAGCTGGGGATAATCGGGATGTGAGCGCATCGCGGCAAGGCGCTCGGCTGCGCGCTGCAGCGTCTCGTCGATCAGCTCCTGGCGCGCGTCGCCGGTGGCGCAGAGGCTTTCCAGCCGCGCATGATGCATGATGCGCGCCCGCTCGCGGCGGGCGGCTCGCGTGGAGCGATCCATGTGCGTCTGGCGTATTTTCTCCGCCCGCGGTCGGGTGGCCTGCAATAGCTCCTCGGCCTGCGCCTGTGCCTGGCGTTCGATGGCCCGCACTTCTGCCGCGCTCGCTTCCTGAATGGCGTCCAGGATGGCCTGCAGACTCATCTTAGCCGCCCAGCAGCAAGATCATGGCCGATACGGCGAAGCCCAGAATGACCATCGTCTCGGGGATGGCGACCAGCAGAATAATCGGGCCCAGAGCCTCCGGTTTCTCGGCGATGACGCCGGCGCCGGCAGACCCAATGCGCGACTGAGCAATGCCTGTGGCGATGGCGGCTAATCCGACCGCCAATCCGGCGCCGATGGCTGTCAATCCGGTTCCAAGTCCAATTTCCATGAGGTTCTCCTATTGGTTGTCGGCTTTTGCTAATTTGCTTTTGAAAGGTTCGTAGGGACGCCCGCCGCCTTCATAGAACTTGCGGAAAAATTCTACGTAATGGAGGCGCAGGCTGTGAATGGTGGGGCTGAAGGCGCCCAGCGCCAGATTGAGGGCATGGATCAGGATGGCCACGATGAGGCCCACGATGACGTTGCCCAGGGCGCCCGCGACGTCGTTTGCTACGGCAGCCAGGTAGACGGAGGCCAGACCGATGGCCGCAATACGCAGGTAGGAAAGGATGTTACCCACGAGGCCAATGAATTCAATCGGTCCCATCAGGAGGCCCAGCCAGCCCAGAGAGCTGCCCAGCAGCACGATGCCCACGATGAGACCGGCGATGGAGGGAGTGAGAAAGCCATCCGGTAGAAGATTGGTGAGCGCGCCGGCGATGAGGAAAAGACTGATGAGACCAAGGAGCATGCCGCCTCGCTCCAGAAGGTGGCTGCGGCTGCGCTCTTTAATCGCTTCCCACAATCCCAGCAGCAACCCCAGGCCGACGTGCGCCGTGCCGACGACCAGGGTCAGAATCAGGAGGGAGGAGACGTGTTCGGCGCTGGCCCTGTCGAACCACAGGGGGTGCATGCCGAAGCGCTCGCCCAGCGTGCCAAACAGTTCGCCAAAGAGAAAGCCAAAAACGATGGCCCAGGCGGCGCCCATAGCCAACACGATCAGGATGTCCCGGGCGACCCCGCGCCGCACCTTGCGCGTGGCAAGCAGAGCCACCAGGAGGAGCAGCGCGCCGTAGCCCACGTCGCCCAGAATCATGCCGAAGAAGATGGGCATGAAGAGCGCCATCAGGCGCGTGGGGTCGATGTGACCATAGCGGGGAAGCGAGAGTAGCGAGACGAGGCTTTCGAAGGGCCGCGCCGGACCGGGATTGTGCAGAATGACGGGGGCCCGTTGGCGCAACCTCGGCGTCATAGGCAAGGGCTCTACCAGGATTGTCTCGCCCATTTTCTCGCGCAGTTCGGTTTCTACCCGCCGGAACTCGGCGGCGGGGACCCAGCCCATAATCACAAAAGTGGCGTCCGTCTCGCCAAAGTTGCCCAGCACGCGATTCATGTCGATTTCTTCTTGCAGCGCGTTGCGCCAGCCCAGCAGACGGCTGCCCCACTCTTCCGCCAGTTGCTGTAGCCGGGTTTCGATTTCGGCGATCTCCTCGGGTATCTGGCGCTGGCGGCGCTGGAGCTCAGCCAGCATGGCGTCGGGCGGGCCTGCGCCCAGCCGCTCCGGAAGGCGCAGGCGCGCCACATCCTCCTGGCCCAGCACGCCTTCCACATCGGAGGCGAACTGGCGAGGAAAGACGACGAGCATGGCCCGCGTGCTGGCGTCGACGTCGCCGGCAGCCAGTTCGGCGCGACCCGCGGTGAGTTCCAGGATGCGCCGGCCGATCGATTCCAACAGGCCGATATGCGCCCGGTCGATGAGGATGCCCACGGTCATGTTCTCGGCGCTGGCGGCGGCAGCCGGCGTCATTGGCAGCAGCCGGCGGAGGGTGGTCTCATAGCGGGGCAGCGAAGCCAGTTCTGCCGTTAGCTCGTCACGACGTGCGGCAACTCGCTGGACGACGGGTAGCAACGCTTCTACCTGCTTCTGGGCTTCGGCGTAACAGTTCGCTTCATAGCAGGGGTGAGGGTCGACGCCATAAGCCTTGAGGATATCCAGCAACCCCTCTATGCGCGCCACGAGATAACTCAGTTGTTCCTGATGGCGTTGCGTCTGCCTGTCCATTGACAAAGGGCGCGCCAGAATTTCAGGGGCGTCGGCGACGCTGTCTATCTGCACGCAGCCCAGCGCGCGTAGTGTGGGAAGCAGGTCTGGGAGGTGCTGTTTGAGGCCGATAATCTGTAGGGGCAGCATGGGCACGGTCATTGGTCGTGCTCCTCAATGCCGGCAACGAAATTGACGGCACTGCGCGCGGCGCTCTCTACCTCGCGACTGCCGCGAGCCCGGAGCCGGCGCGCGCGGTCTCTGGCTCGGGCACGGACGGTGCG
>JBMCFH010000239.1:0-5356 GCA_048620455.1 Chloroflexota bacterium
CCGGGAGCACCTCAAACACGTACTCCTCTCCCTCCTGATCCACGATCAGCTCCGCCGCTTCGGGCAGCACACAGTGCTTGCTGCCGCGCACGCCGCCCAGCATCTCCTGGTAGGCGCCGATGCCGAAAAAGCCGATGTACAGGCCGTCGGTGTCCACCGGCAGATAAAGGAGCGAGCTGCTGCCGTCGGGCGGATACACGTCGTCGCTATCGCACGTAATGCCGCCCAGCTGGACCCGCTGGAAGGGCTTATCCAGGTTGGTCAGCGGCAGCACGATGAAATGCTCGCCCAGCGCCCAGCTATCGGGGAACGAAGACATAATCGAGCCGTCAATCAGATACCAGGGCAGGTCCGACTCATTCTCCTTGACCGACGTCACCTTAAAGAGGTGCGCGCCGTGCTGCGCCGTCGTATAGCGCCCGAATTCGCCCATCACGTCCGGCGCCGGCACGTTATAGCGCCCGCATACCTCCTGCAACGTGCTCAGCAGCAGGCGCACGAAGGCGCGGTAATCAAACTCGAAGTCCAGCGTCATGGCTACGGGCGTGCCGCCCCCGAAATCAAAAATGTGCAGCGACGGGTGGCGGCGGCGCAGCCGGGCGTACAGCTCCATCGGCGGCGTGAGGCGTTGCACGAAGGCCTCCGGGTCCGTGATCTGACTGCCGACCATGGCGTGGTACAGCGTCAGGGTCAGGTTGGGCGCGGCGGAGATATAATCCGCCGCCCGCCACAGGCCGTCCACGTCCAGGCCAAAGCGCGAATTAGCCGCCTCCATCTCCTCCAGGTCGGCGTGCGCGCCGTAGCTTTTCTGGCGCACGCCCACCTCAAAGGTCAGGCCGGAGTCGATGAGGGGCGCCAGTTCGTTCAAATCCTCCAGGACGGGCACCACGCGCTCGTGCGACTGGCGCAGCCGCACGATGTTGCGCGCGTACGCCGACCCTTGCGGCTTAAACCCGTTACAGACGATCATCCGCTCCGGCGTCAACAGGCCACGCCGGATCATGGCGCGGGCAATGTCCACGTCCACCGTCGACGACATCTCATGATGCGCCCCGGCCTGCAGTGTGGCCCGAATGACCTCCTCCGCCGCGTTGGCTTTGGACGCATAGGCGTAGTAAAAGTGGCCCTCATAGCCCAGTTCCTGGCGCACCTCGTCAAACCAGCCGTTCATGCGCGCGATCTGTTCCCGAATCAGCGGCAGGTAGACGATTTCCAGCGGGCTGCCGAACGGTTCGCCCCCACCCGCGCCCGGCGCACCGTCCACAAACAGCTCAGCCAGATCCAGCTCGTTCAGGTAGAGATGCCCATCCCGCGCCGTCAAATAGCGGTTGAAGACGTGGTCATCGGGCACCGGGGACTCTTGCTCCCAGCCAATCATTGGTGTTGACATCTGTTTTCTCCTCTTGTTTGGACAGCAGACGGCGGACCGCAGCAACAGGCGTCATGGGATCTGCGACCATAGCCCGGGCGTCTAAAGGTAGCCGAGGTATCCATACCTCGCCCGCGAACCGGCACCGTCGCGGCGCGACGGATCTATTATAGTTGAAATTCGAACGGAGATGAAACCAAGGAGAGGAGATGCGGCTTGCTACTGTCAGGCCGGCGGGGTGGAAGCGGCCCACAGCGGGTGGCCCAATTGCTGCAGGAAGGCGCGCCCGCGCGCCTGTAAATCGCCCTTCAGCTCGAAGTGCAGGGCGCGCACGCGCACGTCGCCCACCTGCGCCGCCAACGGGCGCGACAGCGGGCGCGGATAGACCAGCGCCGCCTCGCGACACCCTTTGCTCTCGGCGTAGGCCACCACCTGGGCCACGTCGCCGGCTGCCGGTGTCTGCGGCGTTTTATACTTGGTATCCAGCACCATGCGCGCCGCGCCGGCGCCATCGTAAAGCACCAGGTCGGGCTGAAACGTCAGCGGAGAGGACACCGCTTCCAGCGCCACCCGTTCCTGGGCGCGCACCAGCCACGGCGCGGGCAGATGCGCGTGCAGCCAGCGGGCCACGAACTGCTCGTACAGCCGGGGCATGTTGACCAGGAAGGGCAGCATGTCGCGGTCGCCCTGGCGGTGGTTGGGACCGCTCTGTTCCAGGAAGAAGCGGCAGAGGGCGTGCAGCGGGCGATAATCCTCGTTCAGACGGTGGTATCTGCGCCGCGTGCACGCCTCGGCGCTGACCGGCAGGGCGCGGGCCACGCCGTCCAGGCTGTGCGCCGCGCGCCGCACCAGGGCCTGCGTTCCACCGGCGCACAACCCGCTGTGGGCGATGCAGCGCAGGGTCCAGGCCAGGATCTGGTTGTCGACGACGTCCGTGGTGGCCTCGTCGAAGCGGCAGCGCACCTGTGGTTGCGCGCCGTTGGCGCGGGGCGCGACCGGCTCCAGCCGCCCGCGCACGTAGGGCAACGTCGCCGTGCGCTCCTCGTAAGCGCTGTAGAAGCCCTGGCGCGCGCGGACCAGCACGCGCCGCGCCAGCAGCGCCGCCAGCCGCTCGTAGACGTCGGACAGCGTCTCGCTGCCCACCAGGCCGTCCAGCAGGTGAAAGCTCTGCAGGTCGTAGACCAGCGCCAGCATGCGCAAGACGTTATCCAGCGGCGCCCGCGGCTGCAACGCCAGGCGACGACCGCGCCCCAACGGAATGTGGCCCACCCAGCCGCGAGAAGTCAGCTCCCACTGCCGGCCTGTGCGCGGCGAGGGGAAAGCCACGTGCAGCACCCCCAGCTCGCGGTCATACTGCTGCCACAGCAGCCGGCCCACGTCTTCCTCCAGGGCATCCGCCGGCAGCCGGCGCGGCTCGTATTCGGTGAGGGAGATGGTTTCCAGAGTCATCGCAGAATTGGCAGAGATTGGCCGCAGATATGCGCCGATGAACGCAGATAAAAAACAAATAATCCGCGTCTATCCGCGTAAATCAGCGGCAGAATCTATCTCCACTCTCCTCATTCTTTCGCCGTCTGCCCTCCATGCTCTTCAAAAAACGCCTTCAAATCGTCCACGCGCTCCTTTTCCACGTCGGCGAGCACCAGGACGGCGCCCTGTTGCGCCTTGCGCAAGAAGTAGGAACGCGCTTCCTGGTCCAGGCCGTAGATGAGGTCCACGTCGTAGGGAGCCGCCAGAACGCGGCTGGTGCCGGGATCGGGCACCGCGCCGACGTCAGTGTCCTCGTCGGCCTCGCCGCCATTTTCATACACTTCCGTGGGAATATCCGCAAATTCGCTCTGGGCCAGGGCGTCGAGCGCCGCCGTGGCCTCTTGCTGGCTTCCAAACAAACTGGCAACTGTGGTCATACTGCTCACTCCTTCGCCTGCACTCTACTGTCATCGTCTCCCTATTATAGTGGCCCCGGGCGGCGTGCGGGTCACATTTAAGATATAAATCGCGCTGCGCCGCCAATCGTTGCAAAGCTGACACATTGGCCCATAATGGTGTCCAGGTTTCTGTAATGGGCAACCACTGTTGGCCACTGACAGCCGCAAACGGTGTGCACCATGTATGCTGCCATGAGCTTTTCGGACGAATTAGAGCAAATTACGATCAGCGTGCCCCGCGCCAGCCTTCTGTTCGCGCGCGAAATCGCCTACCCGGCGCTGAACGTGGGCCAGTATCTGGCGCAGTTGGACGCGCTGGCAGCCGACGCGCGCCCGGCGCTGCAAGACGCCGATTCGCCGGCAAGCGCCCTGGCCCGCTACCTGTTCCTGGAGCGCGGGTTTCGCGGCAACGCCGCGGCCTACGACGACCCGCGCAACAGCTATCTCAACGAAGTGCTGGAGCGGCGGCTGGGCATTCCTATCTCGCTGTCCGTGGTCTACGTGGCAGTGGCCCACCGGCTGAACCTGGAGGCGTACGGCGTGGGGCTGCCGGGCCACTTTGTGGTCGGCGTGCGGGAAGGCGTGGACGAGGTGTTGCTGGATCCCTTTCACATGGGCCGGCGCCTGTCTCTGGACGATTGCCGGCGGCTGGTGCAGGAGACGACGGGGTACGAAGGAGAACTGGACCCGCAGTGGTTGCAGCCCGCGCCGCCGCGGGACATCGTGGCCCGCATGTTGAACAACCTGCGCATCGTGTACGTGCAGCGGGAACGATGGCAGGAGGCGCTGGCGGTGATGCAACACCTGCGCCAGGTGCAACCCGACGTTCCCGATCACCTGCGCGACCTGGGCCTCATCCACTACCAGCGCGGACGCCTGTATGACGCGGCCCGCTACCTGGAGTCCTATCTGGAACAGGCCCCGGACACGCCCGAAGCCGCCGCCATCCGCCAGAACCTGCAGCCGGTGTTCAGCCGCTGGGCGAAGATGAATTAGTGTCCTGGTATATTGGTGTATTGGTATACTGGTATATTGGTGTATTGGTGTACTGGTATACTGGTGTACGGGTGTACTTATCGAGCGGCGCAACATCCTTCAAGTGGACCAATAAACCAATCAACCAATACACCAATCAACCAATTAACCAATATACCAATCAACCAATAAACTAATAGACCAATAGACCAATAAACCATGAAAATTGGCCTCGTATTTCCACAAACAGAATTCGGAACTGATCCCGCTGCCATACGCGACTATGCGCGCGCGGCGGAGGCGTTGGGGTATTCGCACGTGCTGGCCTATGACCACGTGTTGGGCGCCAACCCGGATCGGCCGGGGGGCTGGCGCGGGCCGTATACCTATCGCGATCCGTTTTACTCCCCGTTTCTGCTGTTCAGCTACATGGCGGCGGTCACCGAGCGGCTGGGCTTTGTGACCGGCGTGCTCATCCTGCCCCAGCGCGAGACGGCGCTGGTGGCCAAACAGGCGGCGACGCTGGATGTGCTGTGCCAGGGGCGGCTGCGGCTGGGTATCGGCGTGGGCTGGAACCCGGTGGAGTACGTGGCCCTGAACCAGGATTTCCACACGCGGGGCAGGCGCCAGGAGGCTCAGGTGGCGGTGATGCGCCGCCTGTGGACCGAGCCGCTGGTCACCTACCAGGACCGCTGGCACAATATCCCGGACGCCGGTCTCAACCCCATGCCCCTGCAACGCCCCATTCCCGTCTGGTTTGGCGGCAGCGCCGACGCCGTGCTGCAGCGTATGGCCCGCCTGGGCGACGGCTGGCTGCCCAACGAGCGCCGCGCGGCGCAGGCGCAGCCCCTGCTGGATAAGATCAGGCAATACCGGGAAGAAGCGGGCCGCGGCGAGGCCCCCTTCGGCATCGAAGCGCGCATGCAGTACGGCGACGGCAACCCCGACGAGTGGGGCACGATCCTGCAAGAGTGGCGCACCTTCGGCGCCACGCACCTCTCGTTAAATACGATGTACGCCGGCCTGCAGGGCGCGGAGGCGCATATGCGGGCGATTGAGCGCTTTGCGCAGGAGATGGGGATCG
>JBMCFH010000240.1:0-5260 GCA_048620455.1 Chloroflexota bacterium
AGGCATATGGAACGACAGAGTGTGAGCTCGGGGACCGTCTGGGAGGAGCGGTACAGTTATTCGCGCGCGGTGCGTTATGGGGATCGCATTGTGGTGGCGGGGACGACGGCGACGGGGCCGGATGGCGAGGTCGTGGGCGAGGGGGACGCGGCGCGACAGGCGGCGTACGCCCTGGATAAGATTGAGCGGGCCATCGTCGAGCTGGGCGGGCGGCTGGCGGACGTGATCCGCACGCGTGTTTACGTCAGCGACATCGCCCATTGGGAAGCGGTTGCCGCGGTACACGGGCAGCGCTTCGCGGGGGTCAATCCGGCCAACACGCTGGTCGAGGCGCGGCTGGTGGGCGACGAATACCTGGTGGAGATTGAAGCGGAGGCCATCGTTGGAGCCGCAGGGGCGGGCGATGCGCTTTAGCCTGCGATTAAACAACGACCTGGCCCCGGCGCAGTACGAGGCGTTGGCGCGGGCGGCGGAAGGAGCCGGATTCGACCAGTTCTGGATCAGCCACGACCTCTTTCTGCGCAGCGCGGCAGCCATTTTGCCCCTGGTAGCGCGGGCCACGACGACCATCGACATCGGCTCCTGTATTTTCAACCCTTACACACAGAATCCGGCGGAGCTGGCCATGTTCGCCGCCACCATGGACGAGGTGAGCGGCAACCGCTTCAATCTGGGGCTGGCAGCCGGGGCCCGCGAGTTTTTGCAGTGGGTCGGCCTGCGCCAGAAGCGACCGCTGGCAGCCATGCGCGAGACGATCGAAGCGGTGCGCCGCCTGCTGGCGGGCGAGCGGGCCGGGAGCGACGGCCACTTCTTGCAGTGGGGGGCCGAAGCGTATCTGCGCTTCCCCGCGCCCCGCGTGACGCCGATCTACGTGGGAGCCATGGGCCCCAGGATGCTGGCGCTGGCGGGCGAATTGGGCGACGGCGTCTTGCCGCTGCTCTTTCCGCCGGAGCATTATTTTAACGTGAAGCCGCTATTGGCGAAGGGCGAGGAACGGCGGTCGCCGGCGCTGGGCGAGCTTGATTTCGCCGCCTGCATCTGGGTGTCGCTGGCGGAGGACAGGGAGGCGGCGCGGCGACCGCTGGCGCAGAAGGTGGCCTACTATGGGGCCAGCTTCAGCCCCTTGATTCTGTCTGAGCTGGGGCTCACGGTGGAAGATTTTGCGCCTATCCAGCAGGCGCTGACGGTGGAGCGCGACGAGGAGAAGGCGCTGGGCCTGGTGGACGAGCGCATGTTGCGCGTGGGGGTCGTGGGCCGGCCCGCGGACGTGATTGCGCGGTTGGAGCCGCTGGTAGACGCCGGCGCGCGGCATCTGAGCTTCGGCCCGCCGCTGGGCCCCGATCCGCTGCAGGCGGTGGCGTTGCTGGGCGAGGTGATTGCGCACTTCCGCCCGGTGCGGTAACGATGAGATGCTCCGTAATACTATTGAAAGAATGACGAAGGAGTTATTTTGATGAACAGCACAAGCTACCACTTCACGGTAGGCGAGCTCGACTGTTACTCGTTCGGCGATGGACACTTCAACTACCCGTTGGACGTATTCTTTGCCAACGCCGACCGGCAGGCGCTGGAGCGGGCGCTGCGGCAGCGTGATCTGCCTCTGGAGCACGTGACGACGCCGTACGCCTGCCTGCTCGTCGATGCCGGCGGGCAGCGCGTGCTGGTAGATATGGGCGCGGGCATTTTGGGTCCTGAGGAAGTGAACCTCTTTCCCTCGGTGGATAATTCGAACTCGGTGGCGGGCAGGATTGTGCCCAATATGAGGGCGGCGGGGATTGAGCCGCACACGATCGACAGCGTGATCATCACCCACGCGCACCCCGACCACGTGGGCGGCGCGCTGGACGCCGGCGGCGACCCGCTTTTCGCCAACGCCCACTACTACATGGCCCAGGCGGAGTGGGACTTCTGGATGTCGGACGCGGCGCGCGAGCGGGCGTCAGACAATCTATTGCGCATAGCGCGCAAAAACCTGGAGCCGTTGCGCGAGCGGATGACCTTTGCCGGCGATGATTTCGAAGTCGCGCCCGGCGTGCGCACCGTGGCGACGTATGGGCACACGCCGGGACATCTGGCGGTGTCCGTGGCCTCGAAGGGCCAGCGGCTGTTGCACATCTCCGACGTAGCTCTGCACCCGCTGCACCTGGAGCACCCCCAGTGGCGTCCGTCGCTAGATCTGGACCCCGAGCAGGCCAGCGCCACGCGACGTCGCGTGCTGGATGACGCGGCGGAGCAGGGGACGCTGCTGTTCGCCCATCACTTTGCGCCGTTTCCGAATATGGGGTACGTGCGCAAGGCGGGCCAGGGGTGGCGCTGGGAGCCGCTCGGCGAATGAGGTAGGGAGCCAGGTTTGCCGGCCTGGCTCTCGAAACGAAGGAGATCGTCGCGCTCTATAGACCACCTGATCTCTGTCATGTGACATTCGGCTTCTCCCCCCTGATATCCCTCACTTTTGCGACGCAACTAAAGTCCCATAGCGAAACGGAACTTGAGCCCCATGGCAGCTCGGACATCCTCCGGTACTATTTGTGTGTAATTTCACAAACCAATAGTCAGAGAGGAAGCCGATGAAAGTCCGGCGCTGTCCCGCAACTGTGACCTCTATTTCGATGGAGGAAGCCAGATACTCTCAAGCAGAAGTGTTCTCGAGGTTTGGAAGCGCTGCACTACGGTGCGGCGCTTTCTGTTTTATTCAATGATAGGAGAGATTAAGATGAGTGAGCGCAATGAAAATCGTGGCGGCGTCTCACGGCGAGACTTCCTCAAAATGGCCGGCCTGGCCGGCGCGGCGGCTTCCGCCGGGGGTCTCGTCGGAGCAGGGATTGCTGCCGGGAGCGATCCGAAATCGTACACCGGCTGGGAATCCTTCAACCCCAATACACAGTTTTTTGACAGAAAACCGTTTGAGTTTGCCGGCCCGGCACACCCGGCGGTCGGCGAGGTGCGTCGCCCCAGCCACATGACCGATTACGTCTTCGGGCGCGTGGCCACCTTCGAGGCGGCGACAGAGGCCAATCCGGAGTGGACGCTGGAGGATCCCATCGAGGATCTGGGCGTGCCCGCGCCGCTGGTGGCCTTCTATAAGGAATTCCCGGAGCGGCTGGAATGGGACTATCGCACGTTTAAGGAGACGATTCCCAACAATCGCCAGGACCGGGAGAAGTACGGAAATTACTATCTGCTGGCCAGTGCCTATGAGTCGGGCTTTTCCGCCGCATCACGTCATTTGCCTTCGCCGCAGGCTCCACCGGAAGAGTCGGACTTTGAGGGCCTGGGGGAACAGGTCCCATTCAAGAGCCCGGCGCTGGCCGTCGAGTTCGTGAAGGAGATGGCCCACCGCTATGGCAGCACCCTGGTGCGGGTCACAAAGACCAACCCCGACTGGTTGTACTCTGAGGGATGGCGCGGCTGTCCTGAGGACTATGACTTCTCTCAGATGCCTGAACATTGGGAGTACGCCATCGTCCTCGCCGTGCCCATGGAGTGGGACGTCATTATGGGCAGCCCGCAGACGTCTACGAGCGGCGACGCCTACAACCGTGTTTCCACGGCGGCCATCCGCCTGGAAGGGATGTTAAAGCACCTGGGTTATCCCGCACGGGCGCACACGCCCAACACCAACTACGATCTGATCGTCCCGCCCCACGCTGTGGAAGCGGGCATGGGCGAAGTGGGGCGCACGGGCTACTGCATCACGCCCGAGCTGGGCGGCAATGCGCGTATGGCCATCGTGACCACCAGCCTGCCCATGGAAATCGACAAGCCGATTGACTTTGGCGTGGAAGAGTTCTGCAAGAAGTGTAAGCTTTGCGCGGAAGGCTGCCCCTCGGGCGCCATCTCCATGGCCGACAGCCCCGACGGCATGGTTCTGCGTGGCTACGAGCACTGGTACATCAACAACGGCGCCTGCTACAACTTCTGGCGCGAGACGATGGGGCCCATGGGCTGCCGCCTGTGCGTGGCTACCTGCCCCTACAGCCGCAAGGACAACTGGATTCACGACATCGCCCGCACGGCAGACCCGCGCGACCCCACCGGCGTCACCAGCAGCGCTTTGCTCTGGATGCAGAAGAACTTCTTCGACTATCCGGAGGCAATTGAATACCGGCGTCCCGCCGAGGGTGGGCGCTTCGCCGGCTTCCGGCCGGAGCCGCCCTACCTGGAAAGCTCGAAGTATCTCGACATTGACATAGTGAGCCCGAAAGAAGGAGCGTAAGATGTTTTTTAATGGACCTTTATTCTGGTTTCTCCTGGGCATCGTCACCGTCATCGTCGGCGCCGGTTTCAAAGCCTTCGCCGAGGACCGCGGCTGGACGCTGACCTGGTGGAAGTGGCTGCTGGCCATCGTATGGTACGGCATCCTGATGACCAGCTTCTTAACCCTGGGCACGTTGCTGGGAGAGTTCTACGAGAGTGGAGCGGCCTGGAAACTGTTCGCCCTGGGCATGTTCATTAGCCTTGTGCTGGGCGTGGGTCTATGGCGAGTTCTCTCGCTGAACCCGCAACCCGCCGAGGCGCGAGTAGCATCTGAGTAGCCTTACTATCAAGAGGGAGGAGGGCTGCGCGCCTTCCTCCCTCTTTCTGGAGTAGCGATGGCAAAGCAAAAAAGAGCACACCTGAAGGAACGTCTGGAAGAGCAACGGCGCTTCTTGCAACAGGCGCAGGCAGCGAACAGGGTCGAACAGATATGTATGGCACGCACCGACCTGGGCCTGACCCTTTTTCAGCTCAAGAAGTATAAAGAAGGGCTGGAGGAGTTTGACGCCGCGGCGGAGCTGGCAGCGACGACGGACGACGCCACTCTGCAACGACTGGTTCTCAGCCGCAGGATGCTGGCTCTGCAGGAGGCGGAACGGCTGCCCGACGCCTACAAGGTGGCGCAGGAGATCTTTCAACTGGCGGAGGCCCACGACGACGCGGGCATGAAGTGCGACGCGCTTTTGAGCCAGGGACAGATTCTGCTGGACTCTGGCGAGCCGATTATCGCCGTAGAGCGTTTCCAGGAGGCGCGGGAGCTGGCGTTGGCCCTGGACGATGACCGCCGCGTGATGAACGTAACCGGCGCCATGGGCCAGCTGGCTCTGGCGACCGGCTCTGTGGACCAGGCGCAGGCCTATTTCGACAAGGCCCTGGGCCTGGCGCGACAGCTGGGCAATCGCGAGGCGGAAGCGGGATTCCTGGGCAATCGCGCCCTGATCGTGGGCTGGCTGGGCGACCACCGCGAAGCGGCTGAGGCCTACGAACAGGTGCTGGCCTATCT
>JBMCFH010000241.1:0-5248 GCA_048620455.1 Chloroflexota bacterium
CTAGTCCCCGTAGTGCACCCATCGCTCGGAGAACTTAATCTGGAAGAGCGTAATGGCGATGATGACGACAAAGAAGAGGATGGCAAACGCCGAGGCATAGCCGGCGCGGAAGTTGCGGAAAGCAAGCTGGTACAGGTGATAGACGTAGGTGGCCGAGGCGGGGTAAACAGGACCGCCTTCAGTCATGATGGCTACCACGTCAAAGGCTTTGATGGCCTGAATGAAGCCGCTGACCATCAGGAAGAAGATGACGGGCGTCATCAGGGGCAGGGTGACGTGGCGCAACACGGCAAAGCCAGAGGCGCCGTCGACCTCCGCTGCTTCATAGTAATCGCGGTTAATGCCCTGTAAGCCTGCCAGAAAGAAGACGGAAGAAAAGCCGATCTCCTTCCAGATGCCGACAATGATAATGGCCCACAGCGCCAGCGAGGTGCTCGTCAGCCAGCGAGGGCCGGCGATGTCCAGCAAATTATAGATATAGCTCAGCGGCCCCATACGCGGGTCGAGCAAAAGCACCCAGACCAGAGCCGCAGCGGCTGTGGTGGTGATGTGTGGCGTAAAGGCGATGGTGCGGAAAAAGGGCTGTCCCGGCACCTTGCGATTGAGTAAGAGGGCCAGCAGGAAGGCCAGCGCCTGGGCGATGAGCACGACGCTGATGGCGTAGGTCATCGTGTTGCCCAACACTTCCCAGAAAGTTGTATCCTCCATGAGGCGCTGGTAATTGCGCCAGCCCACCGGCTGCCGATCGGGGGTGAGAAAGTTCCAACGGGTGAAGCTGAGAAAGAAGCTGTAGATGATGGGCCAGTAGGTGAAGATGGCGAATAAGATGAAGTTGGGAGCAACGAAAGCGAGAAATGCGGGCCATTCATGCCGGTTTCTTCTCAGCGCTTTTCCAATACGCGCAAACCAGCGCTGCATAGTTACTTCTCTCCTGTTGGCAATGAGAGACCGGCCCGCGGGCCGGCCTCTCACCGTTGTGGTCGGCGACGTGCAGGTCGCCGCTACCGCTCAGAACGGGTTAGGGTGCAAAGATCTCTTCGTCGATTTCCTCTTCAGCCCGCGCATCGGCGGCGTCCAGCGCTTCCTGTGGGTCTGCGCCTTCTACGAAGATCGACTGCCATGCCTGATCAAAGTTGGTGCGCACGGCGGGCGAGAAGTTGGCGGAGAAGTCGCCGCGTAGATAGGGGACCGCCTCATGGATGGTGGCGTAGCGCTCGTCTTCCAGCAGATCGCCGGCGGCTTCCTGCGCCTCCGGCGTCCAGGCTACGTAACCACTGCGCTCAGCATAGTAGGCGAGGCTCTCGGGGGAAATCATGAACTTCATGAACTCCCAGGCCGCGTCGCGCTTGGCCTCGTCTCCGGAGGCGATCATGGCGATGCCGCCGCCGCCCGGATTATACTCGCGCCCGACCTCGCCGGCGGGATAGTTAGCCACTGCCGGGGTGAAGCCCACGGCGTTTTCAAAAATGTCGCCGAAGGGAGCGGGGGAGTCCAGAATCATGGCTGCCTGCCCGTTCATGAACATGCCGCGATGACCGCCCGAGGCGTCGTCGGGTAGGACGGCTGCTTCCTCTTCGATCAGCGCCTGGAACTCGCCGAGCACGTCAACCACGACCGGATCGTTAAGCGTGATGTCGGTGTAATCTTTGTTGGTAATCTCGCCGCCTTCCGACCAGATGGTGGAGGTCATGGCCCAGGAGAACCAGCCGGGGATATAGGCAACGCCGTAGCGCTCGACGTTGCCGGAATCATCCGTTACCGTGAGCTGGCGGGCGTAGTCGTAGAACTCTTCCCACGTCTCCGGCGGCCCATCGAGGCCGGCTTCGTCGAACGCTTCCTGGTTGTAGTAGAGGACGGGCACGGCGACGTTGAAGGGGAGCCAGTAAACGCCGCCGTCGAACTCACCGGCCGATAGCAGGGTGCCGGGCCAGGCGCTGGTGTCGACGCCATTGGGGCCGTCCAGATAAGGCTTGAGGTCAACCAGCACGCCGGAATTATAGAACTCCAGGATCTCAAAGGTCCCAAGCTGGCTGACGTCCGGTCCGCCGCCGCCGGCAAACGCGGTGAGGATGCTGGTAGCCAGATCGTCGTAGCTGCCCTGGAACTCGGTGCTGACGTGGATGCGGTCTTGCGACTCATTGAACATTTCTACGAGCTCATCCTGGGCGTCGCCGGCAGGGCCGGGGTTGGTGTGCCAGTAGGTCAGTTCGATGACCTCGCCGGATTGCTCTTCCGCCTCGGCGGGTTCGTCTTCTTCGTCGGCGGCCTGTTCCTCTTCCGCCGCCGGTTCCTCTGCCGTTGTCTCTGTGTCCTCTGCCGGCTCCTGCCCATCGCCGGCGCCGCCGCTACAAGCGGCGAGCATCAGTAGGACCAGAAGCAACGCCAGAGTGCGCAAATACGATTTGCTATTCATTTCTCACTCCTTTTATGTGGGGGACAGTCTTAACTCGATACTTCTACACGTGAATGTGTCAGAGATCGCAACCACCACCTCCTTTGCCCGTAGCCGTCCGGTACTTCTGCCGGGCGCCGGGAACGGGTTCTGAATAGCTGACGATGTCCGATGCTTTGCCGTGCTGGTCTTTGCGCTGTCCGGTGTGTGGTAGGATGCCAACCACCCGCGCCGCCCGGCAAATTATGCAATGCGGTTGTGAATCGATTTGCCTTCGATGTGATTTACGATGTTTGTATAATATCTGGCGCGCTCTTTGGCAGAGGCGCTCAGAGAACCGGCGGCAATGTGCGGCGTCAGCAAGACATTGTACCCTTTTTTAGCCAGCGGGATAAGCGGATTCTCAGGCCGCAGTGGTTCCCACTCGAACGTATCCAGGGCTGCGCCGCCCAACCTGCCGCTGCGTATCGCGTCGGCCAGATCCTGCTCGTCGATCACGCTGCCGCTTCCACTGCTCACCACACACGCCCCGGGCTTCATCTTGTCGAAAAACGCTTTGTCCAGCCACAGATCTGTCTGTGGAAAGTAGGGCAGCAGGTTGGCTACGTAGTCACTCTGTGCAAACAGGTCATCTATGTTGGCGTAGGTCAGGGCCAGCTCGTCTTCGACCTGTGTAGGTAGCCGGCGACGCTTGTTGTAGAGCAAGGTGACTCCCCAGTTCTTGAGACGCCGCGCCAGCTCGGTGCCTATTTCGCCAAAGCCGGTGATGCCAATCGTCTTCTGCCACAGGCCGTCTACGTCCTCGCGCGCAGACCAGTTGTAGGCAAAGGTATCTTCGTCTGTGCGCCGGCTTTCGCCCCATCGGGAGCTGGCTTCCAGGGCGATGGCTTCCGTCTCGCGCAGCTTCTTGCTGAGAGCCAACAGTTGGAGCACGACGTGTTCCGCCACACGAATGACCGGGACCACGGGCCAGTAAGCGACGATGACGCCCGCCTCGCGCGCCGCTTCGACGTCGATGTCATGGGTCAGAGAACCCAGGCGCAGAATCAGTTTCAGATGCGGCGCGGCCTGTATGATCTCCTGGTCGATCGTTCCCACGCGCTCCGAGATAAGATATTCCGCGTCCTGAAGGTGCGCTTTCAACGTTTCCTTGTCCGGCCGCTCGAGCATCGTAACATTCAGGAAATCCGGGGCAGCGGCGATAGACGATTCCTGGTGACGTTGTGATCGCTCTGTAGTGAAGACGAGATTGTGAGTAGGCATCAACGGTACGTATGTGGCACACTTCTTATTCGACTAGAGAGCAATGGTACCCGCAGAGAGAATGGGCGTCAAGAAACACTTGATTATTCAGTGAATATTGAATCAGTTACATACATAGCGTGTAGTCAAGCTACACACCAGCGCGTAGCGCGTGAACTCTCTGCTGTATGGCGCCACGAGGAGTGGTCAAGGATGATGACCGGCGTGTTCAATCGTAGCAACGTTTTACGAAACGTCCGCGCCCAGGCTCGGCGTTGAACTGACCGTCCTGTACGATGACATCGCCGCGGCTGATGGTGACAGCGGGCCAGCCCTGAATCGTCTTGCCCTGGTACAGCGACCAATCGACGTTTTCGTGCAGCGACTCACTGTCAATCGTCACCTCTTTCTGGGGATCGAAGACGACCAGATCGGCGTCGTGTCCTACCACGATCTCACCCTTCTTCTGCAGTCCTGCCAGGCGGGCGGGGGTGGTACAGCAGAGGTCGACCCACTGGTTGAGCGTGATGCGTTCCTTGAGTACGCCTTCGCTATAGAGGGCGGGGAAGCGGATTTCGACGGAGGGTACGCCGCCGGGGATGCAACTGAAATCATGCAAACCGGTCTCTTTGTCGGCGCGCGTGAAGGGGCAGTGGTCGGTGGCTACCAGTTGCAGGTCGCCATTGCCCAGGGCGCGCCACAGCGCCTGCTGGGAGTCGGCGTAGCGGATGGGCGGTGCGCAGACCGGCAGTGCGCCTTCCACGCCGGGATGGTCGTACAGCTCCTGAGTCAGCAGGAGATATTGGGGGCAGGTTTCGCCGGTGATGGGCAGACCGCGCCGGCGGGCGGCAGCTACGCGCTGTACGGCTTCGTCGCAGGTGATATGGAAGATGTGCAGGCGCGTGCCGACCAGGGTGGCAATGTCGATAACGCGTCCTACCGCTTCCCCTTCCATGATCGCCGGGCGGCTGCGCGGGTGCCAGCGGGCCTCGGTGTTGCCTGCTGCCAGATTGCGGGCGATGAGGGTTTGGATGATGGCCCAGTTTTCGGCGTGGACGACGGGCCAGCCGTTCACGTCGCGCACCGCTTCCAGGGCGCGCATCATCTGGTCGTCGGTCAGGCAGAAACCGTAAGCCATATAGAGCTTGAAGCTGGCGCACCCGGCTTCGTAAACGTCGGGCAGTTCGTCCAGGTTGTCGATTTCGTCGGGGCCGATCGTCATGTGCAGGCCATAGTCGATGGTCACACGGGGATCGGCGGCGGCGCGGCGGTCGGCCAACCCTTCCAACATCGTCTGCTCGGGCAGAGATTCCACGAAGTCGATGATGCACGTCGTGCCGCCAAAGGCCGCGGCGCGGGTGCCGCTGAAGAAATCGTCGCAGGAAGTGAACTGGCCGATGGGCATCTCCATGTGCACGTGGACGTCCACGGCGCCAGGGGTGACCAGCATGCCGCCGGCGTCGATTTCCTGCTTGCCGGACAGGTTTGCGCCGATGGCCGCAATCTGCTCCCCCTGTATGGCGACGTCGGCCACGTAGCTTGTGTCGGCGGTGACCAGGCGCCCTCCTTTGATTACCAGATCGTAGCTCATGCGTACTTCCTTTGCACTGTGTG
>JBMCFH010000242.1:0-5184 GCA_048620455.1 Chloroflexota bacterium
TTTCTACTACCGCTCCTCCACCTCCACATACGCCTCCGGGTCCGCCTCAAACGTGCTCTTGCAGCCGGCGCAGCAGAAGTAGTACGTCTGACCCTCGTACTCTGACGTATAGGCCGCGTTGGCCATCTGCACCGTCATATGGCACACAGGGTCGATTGCCTCGCCCTCTTGCGGCTCCTCCTCCCCGGCATGGTGATGCCCATGCCCGGCATGCTGTTGCCCTTCGTGGTGATGTTGCTCATGGTGCACGTCGTGGCCCACCTCTTCATCCTGGCCCGAGAACAAAGCCAGGTCCAGCAGTTCCGCGTTGCGCCGCTTCTGCACGATCTCGGCCATGATGCTCAGGGCGATCTCGTCTCCGCGCTGGGCCTGGATGTCGATGCCCGCCGGCGCCTTCAAGGGCAGCACCTCCTCTTCGCTGAGGCCCTGCGCCAGCAGATAGTTGCGCACCTCAGCGCCGCGTGTGGGGCTGGCGACGAGCCCCACGTAGCCCGGGTTGGCCTTCAGGATCAGCTCCAGCGCCCGCTCGTCGTAGTTGCCGTGCGTGGCTACCACCACGTAAGTGAAAGGTTGTACCGCCGACGACACCTCGTCCAGCCCTTCCAGCAAGCGGTCACAATGCTCCAGGCCCGCCGTTTCGCCATCGGGGCTGACCACGACTACCTCATAGTTCATGGCTGCGCCCAGTTTGCTCAGGGCGCGGGCGATGGGCAGGGTGCCCACAATCAGCAACCGCGGCCGCGGGTGGTGCGGCTCGACAAACACTTCCATCGTGCCTCCGCTGTAACAGGTCATGGGCCGCTCCATCACCCCCTCCCGTGACTGTTGCACCTGGGGGTCGGGCGACAGGCGAATCAGGCGGCTCTCCCCGGCGCGCAACGCGTCCAGCGCCTCCTTGATAATCGTGGGCTGGGCGCAACTGCCGCCGATCCAGCCGTGCATCACGCCGTCCACCGTCACAATCGCCTTGTCCCCCGGCTTCCCCGACGTCGGCGCCTCCGCGCGCACCACCGTCGCCGTCACAAAGGGCCGGCCCTCTCGTTCTAACTCCTGCACTCTGGTGTAAAAGTCGTCAAACATGGTTGTCACCTTTGGTGGAGATTGGAGACTGGAGATTGGAGATCAGAGATTTGGCCGCAGATAAACGCAGATAGACGCAGATTCTTTCCGTTTCGGATCCGGCTCCACGCGTTCTGATACATTTAAAACCGATTTCCGAGCACAATTTCTTTTTTTATCAGCGTTCATCCGCGTCCATCAGCGGCCGATTTTCAGCCAATCCCCAATCAACCAATCTCCAATCTCCTCATTATCACTCATTCACCCCCGCCTCGCGCAGCGCCTTCCACACCTTCTCCGGCGTGATGGGGATGTCGATGTGGCGCACGCCCAGGTGCCACAGGGCGTCGACCACGGCGTTGGCAATAGCCGGCGGCGCGCCCACGGTGGGCGATTCGCCCACGCCTTTGGCGCCCAGCGGATGGTGGGGCGAGGGCGTGATGGTGTAGCCCGTCTCCCACTTCGGCGATTCCACCGCCGTGGGCACCAGGTAGTCGGCTAACGTTCCCGTCAGGCACTGGCCATTCTCGTCGTAAACGATCTCCTCGTACAGCGCCGGGGCCAGGCCCATGGTCAGGCCGCCGTGGATCTGGCCTTCGACCACCAGCGGGTTGATGATGTTGCCGCAGTCGTCGATGGCCACAAAGCGCCGCACGTGCACTTCGCCCGTCCCTTTGTCGATGTCCACCACGCAGATGTAGCTGCCGAAGGGGAAGGTCAGGTTGGGCGGATCGTAGTAATCGGTGGCTTCCAGGCCCGCTTCCATACCCTGCGGGTGGTTGGTGTAGGCGGCAAAGGCGATCTCCTGGATCGTCTTGGCCTGATCCGGCGAGCCCTTCACCTGCCACTTGTTCACGTTCCACTCCAGGTCGTCCTCGCCGACCTCCAGCAGGTGCGCGGCGATCTTGCGCGCTTTGGCCTTGATCTTGCGCGCCGCCATCGCCGCCGCTGCGCCCGCCGTGGGCGTGGAGCGGCTGGCGTAGGTGCCCAGGCCGTAAGGCGCGGTGTCCGTATCGCCTTCTTCAACCTCCACGTCCGCCGCGGGCAACCCCAGCTCCTCGGCCACAATCTGGGCGTAGGTCGTTTCGTGCCCCTGCCCCTGTGACTTGGTGCCAAAGCGGGCGATGGCCTTGCCCGTGGGGTGGATGCGGATTTCGGCGGAGTCGAACATCTTGATGCCCAGGATGTCGAAGTCGCGCGAAGGCCCGGCGCCCACCACTTCGGTGAAGCTGGAGATGCCGATGCCCATCAACTCGCCCCGCTCCCGTTTCTCCGCCTGCTCGCGGCGCAGCTCCTCGTAGTCGATGGCCTTCAGCGCCTTCTGCAGCGCGGCGGGATAGTTGCCGCTGTCGTAGGTCCAATCCGTGGGCGATTTGTAGGGGAACTGTTCCGGTTTGATGAAGTTGTCCATGCGGTACTCGGCGGGATCGCGGCCCAGCTCGTGCGCCATCATGCTCGTCAGGCGCTCGATCATGTGCACCGCTTCCGTCACGCGGAAGGAGCAACGATAAGCCACGCCGCCGGGCGGCTTGTTGGTGTAAGCGGCGTCGAAGCTGACGTGCGCCGCCTTCATATCGTAGGAACCGGTGCAGATGCTGAACAGGCCCGCGGGGAACTTGGACGGATTGGCCGCCGCGTCGGCGCAGCCGTGATCGGCCAGCCCCTTCACGCGCAGGCCCACGATCTTGCCGTCCTCATCCGCCGCCAGTTCGGCGTCAAGGTGGTAATCGCGCGCGAAACTGTCCGCCGTCAGGTTCTCGCTACGGTCTTCGATCCACTTCACCGGCTTGCCCAGCAGCAGGCTGGCTACCGTACACACTACGTAGCCGGGATAGACGGGCACCTTGCCGCCAAAGCCTCCGCCGATGTCCGGCGAAATGACCTGAATCTTGTGCTCGGGCAACCCGCTGACCAGGGCGAACACGGTACGGATGGCGTGCGGCGCCTGCGTGGTCATGTACAGTTGCATCTTTTCCGTCGCCGGGTTGTAGTTGGCCACCATGCCGCACGTCTCAATGGAAGCGACGTGAATGCGCGGCAGGTACATTTCCTGGTGCACGACGTGCGCCGCTTCCTCAAAGACGCGGTCGGTCGCTTCCTTGTTGCCCGCCTCCCAGTGCCAGATGCGGTTGGTCTTCACCTCTTTGTCCTCGCGGATGATCACCTCATCCTTGAGGGCCTCGAACGGATCGACCACCGCGGGCAGCGGTTCGTACTCCACGAACACCTTTTCGATGGCGTCCGCCGCCGTGTAGCGGTCCTCGGCAATGACCACGGCCACTTCCTGCGAATAATAGACCACCTTCTCCGTGGGCAGCACCATCTGCGTGTCGCCCATCAGCGTGGGCATCCAGTGCAGGTCGTGCGCCTCCAGGTCCTTGCCCGTAATCACGGCGACCACACCGTCCATAGCCAACGCCTCGCTGGCGTCGATGTCCACGATGCGCGCGTGGGCATAGGGGCTGCGCACAATGTCCATATACAGCATGCCCGGCAGCTTGATGTCGTCCACGTAACGCCCCTTGCCCTGAATGAAGCGCGGATCCTCCTTGCGCTTCATACGGTGGCCCATGCCGCAAATCTCCGGCGGCGTGGTTACGCGCACTTCTTCGCTCGTTTCCGTGGCTGCCGACGACGATTGCGGTACGTCGTGCAACTTCTCAACACGATCTTCTACCTGTGCCGCTGTTCCTCCGTTATGGTCGCTCATGCCGCTACCTCCTCTTCCTCACTCTCGCTCATTTTCTCTGCCGCATACTGGATCGCTTCCACGATCTTGTTGTAGCCCGTGCAGCGACACAGGTTCCCCGAAATCGCTTCGCGGATTTCCGTCTCGCTGGGCTGCGGATTCTTCGACAGCAGATAACTGGCGCTCATGATCATGCCCGGCGTGCAGTAACCGCACTGCAAGCCGTGCTTCTCCCAGAACCCTTCCTGTAGGGGGTGCAAGTCGCCGTTCTGCGCCATGCTTTCAATGGTCTGGATGCTCTTGCCGTTGGCCTGCACGGCGAACAGCGTGCAGCTCTTCACCGCCTGACCGTCAAGAAGCACGGTGCACGCGCCACAATTGGTCGAATCACAGCCGATGTGCGTTCCGGTCAGGTCCAGATCCTCGCGAATAAAGTGCACCAGGAGCGTGCGCGCTTCGACTTCGCGCTGCTGCTCCTCTCCGTTGACCGTTACAGAAATCGTGTGCTTGCTCATCATTCCTCTCCTCTAATTCGCGCCGCTGCCCTGGCGATGGCTCGTTTGGTCAACACGCGGGTCAGATCGCGCTTGTATTCAACCGATCCCCGCAAATCGGCCGACGGGTCGCACTCCTCGGCCGCCGCCTGTCCCGCGGCCTCCAACACGTCGTCTGTCAGCCGTTGCCCGACCAACGCCTCTTCCGCGCCGGTCGAACGTATAGGGACGGGACTGACGTTCGTCAGGCCGATGCGCGCCGCGCTGCAGGTATCGCCGTCCATCGTCAGTTGCGCGGCGACGGCGGAAACGGCGTAGTCGCCCACCTTGCGTTCCACCTTGATGTAAGCGCCGTCGCTGTTCGCCTGCGGCGTGGGGATGCGGATAGTGGTCAGAATCTCGTTCTCGGCCAACGACGTCTGGAACAGATCGACGAAGAAGTCGTCGATGCTGATCGTCCGCGTGCCGTCAGGTCCCAGGGCCACCAACTCCGCACCGTAGGCCAACATCACCGCGGGATGATCGTTGGCCGGATCGGCGTGGGCCAAATTGCCGCCCACCGTGGCTCGATTGCGCACCAGCGGGTCGGCGATGACCCGCGCGGCGTCGGCCAGCATGCGGTACTTTTCCTGCACCAGCGCCGACTCCTCCAGCGCCGACTCCCGCGTCATGGCTCCGATCAACAGGTAACCGTCGCTTTCGCGCACGTATTCCAGATCCTCAATCTCGTTAATATCGATGAGGACCTCCGGCAACGAAAGCCGGAAACGCATGGCGGGAATCAGGCTCTGGCCGCCGGCCAGCACCTTGGCCCCGTACCCATGCTCGTCCAGCACCTGGACCGCCTCCTCCAGCGTGCGTGGCGCATAATAGTCGAACTTGTCCGTGATCATAGCGAGCACCTCCTTATGCCGTACATCAACGCAAAAATAGAAATAGACC
>JBMCFH010000243.1:0-5138 GCA_048620455.1 Chloroflexota bacterium
TCTGCGGAAACACCCCTGCGGACGGATTCAGACGTAAAGAGATCCGATTGCTCAGACAGACAACTCTGCCATGGACTGGCACACCGCGAATACCCCTCTGATTATCGCCCACCGCGGGGCCAGCGCCAACGCGCCTGAAAACACGCTGGGCGCGTTTGCTCTGGCCCTGGAACAGGGCGCGCACGGCGTGGAGCTGGACGTGCGCCTCTCGGCCGACGGCAATGTGGTCATCATGCACGACAGCACGGTCGATCGCACCACCAACGGCAGCGGCGCCGTCGCCATGCTGACGGCCGATGAACTGCGCGCGCTGGACGCCGGGCAGGGCCAGCCGGTGCCCACGCTGGATGAAGTATTTGAAGCATTTGGGCCGGCGATGTTGTATAATATCGAGTTGAAGAACGGCGCGTTGCTGAGTGACGCGATGGAACTGGCTGTGGCCGACCGCATCGCCGCCCATCACCTCGAGAATCGGGTTGCCGTCTGCTCCTTTAACCCGCTGGCCGTGCGCCGCGCGCGCCGCCACCTGCCGGCCGGCGCCATGGTGGGACTGGTGCGGCAGCGCGGGCCACGCACACTGAGGCACCTTCTGGCCAACGCCGAGGCCGATCACCCGCACTACTCGCTGGTAGACGAAGCATACATGACCTGGGCGCGCCGGCGCGCTTACCGCGTCCACGTGTGGACCGTGGACGATGCGGACGAAGCGCGGCGATTGGCCGCGCTCGGCGTTCACGGTATCATTACCAACCGCCCGGCGCTGGTGCGAAGGGCACTTGCCTGAGGACACGCGCTCATTTGAATCTCGTCCGCGCCGGCGGCCTTCTACAATCCAGAACAAGTACAATCTCTTGAACGTAAAAGTTATACTGAACCCATATGCAAATCGCTGGGGAGCGCAGGCACAGGCGCCGGCGGTGCGCGCTGCATTCGCGCAGGCCGGCGTCGATTGCGACCTGGCGCTGACGACGGCGCCGCGAGAAGCAACGCGGGAAGCGTTCCTGGCGGCGCAAAACGGTTACGAGGTGGTGGTCGCTGCCGGCGGCGACGGCACCGTGAGCGAAGTGGTCAATGGTTTGATCCAGGCCGCGGGCGACGGGCCCACGTGCCCCCTGGGCATCATGCCCATCGGCACAGGCAACGATTTCAACGACATGGCGGGCCTGCCCCGCGATCTGGCCTCGTCGGCGCGCGTGGTTGCCGCGGGCCACACGCGGCAGGTCGACGCCGGGCGCGTCAACGACCGTTACTTCCACAACAACTGCGCTCTGGCCATGGAACCGCTGGTGACGATTGAAAATACGAAGATCCAGCGCCTGTCAGGAAACACGCGTTACGTCGCCGCGCTCGTCCGCGGCCTTCTGAAGCTGCAGGCGTGGGAGATGCAAATCAGTTGGGACGAGGGCGAGCACCACGGACCCATGTTCCTGCTGTCGGTCTGCAACAGCCCGCGCACCGGCGGCCTCTTCTATATGTCGCCCACGGCCCAACTGGACGACGGTCTGTTCGACGTGGTTCTGGCTCCCGAAATGCCCAAATGGCAAGTGCTGCGCATCCTCCCCGGTCTCTTCAAAGGCACGCACCTCAACCACCCGCTGGTGCACCGTCACCGCACCCGGCGCCTGACCATCCACAGCCGTCCCGGCACCCCCATCCACGCAGACGGCGAGGTTATTTCAGAATCGGAAACGACGGTCACTTATGAAGTGTTGCCGGGAAAAATTACGTTGTTGGCGCCGAACTCGACTACATCTCCCAGGTAGCATCCCCAAAAAAATCGCCGTGGTCCCTGGAGAGGAACCGCTCAATATGCGTGCGAATGTCGCCGAGGCGGAAGTGCGGGCCGTGGCCCGGGTAGCAAACCGTATCGTCGGGCCATGAGAGAACGACCCGCCGCAGCGTGTGTAGCGTCGTCTGAAACTGTTGCGCCGTCCACGTCTTGCCCGGCCCGCCCTCGAACAGCACGTCGCCGACGATGATGCGATTGTCCCCTTCCAACGCCAGGCAGATGTGATCCGCAATGTGGCCCGGCGCGTGGATCACGCGCAGCGTGTGGCGGCCCACGGTAAAGGTGTCGCCGTCGTGCAACTGGCGCTCGGTTTGCAGCGGCATATCTTCGTAGTGGGGGCCAGAGTGGGCTAATAGCGGCACGTCCAGGCGGCGACGCATTTCATCCAGCGCCCCCACGTGGTCGGCGTGCGTGTGCGTGAGCACGATGGCCGTGGGGTTGCTGCCCGCCAGCATGGTGGTCAGCGTTTCGGGCTCCGCGCCGGGATCAATCAGAATGCTTTCATCCGTGTCGGGACAGATCAGCGCGTAGGTATTCATGGGCCAGGGGCCCACCGCGCGCGTTCGCAGTTCCAACCGGCTCATCTAGCCTTCCTCCTCCCGCAACATCTGCAAGAAATCCCAGACCGCTTCGTTGAAGCTCATCGGCTGCTCCAGGTTCGGTAGATGGCCCGCGCCGGGAATCACCGTCAGCTGCGCATCCTCGATAGCCTCGTACATCGCTTCGGCCTCCTCCATGCCCACAATCTGGTCCTCCTCGCCCTGTACGATGAGCACCGGCACGTCAATCTCCGCCAGCAACGGCGTGCTATCCGGGCGCTCCTTCATCGCCTGCAGCGCGCCGACCATGCCTTTCAGGGAGGTGCTCTCCATCATGTCCCGCACGAATCCAACCAGCTCCTCGTCCTCCTCATAGTTTTGCGGGGCGAAGAGCGAGGGCAGCATGTCGTGAGCCACAATGGTCACACCCTCGTCATCCGCGCGCTGCGCCATCTCGTCGCGTTTTGCTTTGCCTTCTTCCGTATCGGCCGTCGCCCGCGTGGACACCAGAATGAGGGCTGACACCCACTCCGGAAATTGCCGGAAAAACTCCAGCGCCACGTAGCCGCCCATGGAGTGCCCGCAAACCACTGCCGGCTGCTGCACGCCCACCGCTTCCAGAAGACCCAGGCAATCCTCGGCCATTATCCCGATGCTGTACGGCTGCTTGCCCGGGGCCGACAGGCCATGTCCGCGCAGATCGGGGGCCAGCACGCGGGCCACGTCGCGCAAATCCTCCATCTGCGACTCCCACAGATTGCTGTTCAGGGGAAAGCCATGAATCAGGAGTAAGGTGGTACCGGCACAACTATCCTGGTAAGCAAGCTGGAACTCTTCAGATGGAACCGCCATCAGCGCCTCTCCTCGTTGGGCAATTGGGTTAACGACCTGACTCCGTGATAGCGACTGCCGTCCTACTGAACATCCCGGCAGAGACAGCAGCACACTCGAGACAACAGACGTGGATGCTTCAGAGAGAGGCACAGGCGCAGGGAGGCTGCGGCGGACTATCTACCGGTCACGAGATTCACGCCCCGGGTGGCGTCTGGCACAGAGACTTGGTCCTTCCCTCGCCGCCCTCTCGCCTACAGTATAAACGTCGAACTGTAGGCAAGCAAGGAAATGGGACGTGAAGAGTAACCCTAGCGCCCCACGCCGACGGCGCCGCCGAAAGCGGCGGACATCTCCTCGTAGATGGCGGCGATGCTCGCTTCGTCGCCAAGGAAGAAGTTGCCATTGGCGCGCAGGGCAATCATTTCCAGCAGGTCCTCGTCGGCGTCGTTGCCGTAGGCGATGGTGAACACGGTGGCGTCGCTTTCCACCAGCGCCTGCGCGCCGCTATCGGCGTTATAGCGGAAGCTGCTGGTATCCAGGCCGTCGGTCAGGACAATGAGGGCGTTGCTCGTCTCGCTGCTACCGGTGTTGCTCAACAGGCTGGCGCCGTCGCCGATGGCGTCGTACAGGGCGGTGTCGCCCTGCGCCTCCAGGCTTTGGATGGTGTTGATGATACTCTGCCGCTGGTCGCCCACGCGCTGGTGTTTCACCAGGGGCTGGGGCGTCGTGGAGAAAGAGACGATGCTCAGGTAATCATCATCCCCCATCTGTTCCACAAACTGCACTGCGGAGCGGCGCACACTCTCGATTTTGCTGCCGCTCATGCTGCCCGACACGTCGAGCAACATCACCAGATTGACATCCTTGCGCGCCGATTGCCACAGGTTCTGAATGGCGTAGATTGCCTCTACCGTGGGCTGTTCGAAGACAATCTCCGGCTGCGCCAGATCCACACCACGGCTTTCGTCCAGCGGCGCGCCAGGGGCCACGGCGTCATTCACCGGGCGCAATCCGTGCTGCTGCGCCGCCGCCTGCGTCTCCTCCTCTAAGAGGTAGTCGCGGAAGCGGCGGGCGGCTTCGATCATCTCCTCGCTTTCCTCCGAGTCCAGGCAGGCGGGATGGTCGGCTACAAAGGTGCCTTCAAAGGGATAGATGGGCACGAGGCCGGGGTCGCCCGCGCCGGCGCTGACCACGTCGCTTTCGTACATCACCGCCGCGCCCAGGAAATTCACGCCGCGCTCGCCCATCGTCTGCGCCAGGGTACCCGTGCTGCTGCTGAACCAGGATACGGCCCCTTCGAAAGCGCCAACCGAAGCCTGCACGATCGGTTGCTGGATGTCCGACTCGCCAACCGCCTCCGTCTGGGACTCCGCCGCCTGCACGATAGCCAGGAGCGTGCCCGCGCCGCTGCCCGACAGGCCGGGGTGCGTGTGCCCCAGGCGCAACACGTCGCCGAATTCCCCGCCACTGTAATATTCCCAGGCGCCGGGGTCCGCCGCCAGGCTGCCGATGTCCAGCCAGCCCAGGTCGCGCCCGGGCCAGCCCAACGCCTCAGCCACGGGTCGCCACATGGCGATGACCAGCGGGCTGCGGGCCACGCTGACGCAGTCGGCGCCGTAGCGGTCCGCGCCCTCCTGCGCCAGCACGTGTGTCCAGCCCACGGTATCGGGAATCCACAGAGCCACCGGCGCCCCGCCCCCAATGTCGGTCACTGCCTGGCCCGCGTCGGTCAACGTCAGTTCGATCCAGATGGGGTCGCCGCCGCCGGTTTCTTCGCCGGCCTCGTTGAAGTCGGCAACGACTTCCTCCAGCCAGGGACCCAGGCTGCTGTTGGCCATCACCGGCACCACCAGCGCATTGCGCGGCGGCCCATCCCCGCCCAAATCAAGCCCGCAGGCGAGCGCCGGTAAGAGTAGTAGTAGGAGCAGGAGGAGCAGAGGTCGTTGTTTCATTCAGGCCTCGGGTGTGTGTCAGGT
>JBMCFH010000244.1:0-5131 GCA_048620455.1 Chloroflexota bacterium
CGACGTTTGAGCAGAATTTTGCCATCTATATGGAGAACGTGACGCCGATGTCGGTGCAGGAGCTGGCGACGCAGATCGGCGCCAAGCGCGCGAAGTGGGACGATGCGTTGCGGCAGATGCCCTCAGGACGCATGGACGAGCCACTGTTGGGCGGCTGGACGGTGCGTGAGGCCATCGCCATCCTGACCTGGAAGGAGCGCCGGGTGGCGGAGATGATGCGCAGGCGCGCCTTCGTGGAGGCCAGGTTCGGGCAGCTGCCGCAGGCGGAACAGGCCCGCATCCTGGAAGCGAGCCACGCCCAGTCCCTGCCGGCGCTGCTGGAGCAGCATCATGAAGCGCACCGCGAGATGTTGGACGCGCTGCGGGCGCTGAGCGACGACGATCTGAACGCGGAGTGCGTGGAGGGACTGGCGCCGGAGGAGCGCTTCTGGAAGGCAATCGCCTGGACCACGTGGTGGAGTTATCCGGATTTCACCGAGGCGCTGCGTCAGTTGTTGGCGGAGGATGCGCCGGGGTCCGCGAATTCGTACTCCAGCTCATAAAAGTGCGCGCCGTCCTCGATGCGGAGCGTCATCTGCCCCGAGAGGCCGGTCAGCTCGCCGGTGCCGGAGTCGGGGACGACCTCTAGTATGAGGCGGCTCTGCCCGCGGTCCATGATGCCGTAATGCTGCAAAACGAACGTGCCCTGGCGGTCATTGAGCGTGCCCTTGACCTGCTCGATGGCCACGTAGCCCGCGGAGCCCTGGACGCCGGTGGTAGCGGTGAGCATTTCGCCGCGGCTGCGGGCCTGCAGGTCGCCGTGGAACGTTTTGTCAATGGCCATGCGCCCCACGGTAACTTCTTTACTGCCTGTGGTGAATGGATCAAGTCGTCGTAGATCAACGTCGAAGCGGCCGGTGGCTCGCATGGGTTTTCCTCCTCTGCCTAAGGTTCAGGACGGTTCGTTTCGCGGCGGCTGGCGGTTTGTGTCGGCAATTGATTGCAGTTGCTCGGGCGCAAGGCCCGCCTGGCGCAGGATGTCCAGGATGAAACCGGTTTTGCCGTCGATGTAGGCCTCGATGTCGTGCGGATGGCGGGCCGCCAGTTTCTGCTTCAGGGCCGCGTACTCGCGCGCGGCCCCGGGGTTGGCGCGCAAGTAGTCGCGCACGGCGAGGTGGTTGCGCAGGCCCAGGCTGCCCGCGGGGCAGACGTAGAGGTGGTGGGCGGGCAGGTGGGGCGGGCTGTAAAAGGCCTCGCGCCCGGCGACGCCCAGGTCGCCGCGGTGCTCGTAGCCGATGGTCGCCAGGCGCTCGATGGCCCGCGGCACGTCCGCTTCCGAGGCCACCACGACGCTCATGTCGACGATGGGCTTGGCTGCCAGGCCGGGCACGGACGTGCTGCCCACGTGCTCGATGCTCAGGGCGAAATCGCCGACCACGGCCCAGGCGCGCCGCCGCAGCCGCTCGAAGATGTCGGGCCACGCCGCATCGTATTCGACGACTCTGATGGAGCTCATGCCTGCCTCCGGTGCCGCGAGCGCTCGCTACATGGAAGGAATGGCGCCCAGTTGTTGGAACAGGCCGAAGAAGTCGGAATTGACCCAGGCCTCGGCGCATTGCCCGTCCTCGACGCGGAAGATGTCGGTGCCGGTGACCACGACCTCGTTGCCGGTGGCGGGCACGTTCATGAAGGCGCCGCTGTGCGTGCCGGTGGCGTGCCAGCGCACGGCGACGCGATCACCCTCCGCCACCAGGTCGTCGGTCACGTAGTGCAGGTCGGGAAAGCCGGCGCGGAACATGCCCACCATCTGCATCAGCCCTTCCACGCCGCGGATGCCGTCGGGAAAGGCGGGGTGGTGGGCCACGAAGTTCGGGGCGAGAACTTCCGCCGCCGCTTCCTCGCTCTGTTGGTTGAACACGTCCTCGAAAAAGCGCTCGATGACGGCTTTGTTGTCGTTGTGGGGCATGGGTTTATTCCTTTGTGTGTTTGTGTGGGCCAGGATAGGCTACGGTTTGTCAGGGGAGGAGTATACGCTATTTGGGCGGGTGATCAACTGTGGCGCGATATCTTCGCGTTGCTCAGAATGACACGGGTGGGTCAGAATGACCCGGCTCGCCCACTTCCCCGGCCCATGTTAAAATGCCCCACAGGCGCGGGGGGCCGACGACTGAGGCCGTTCGTCGGCTGGAGTAATCACCGGGAAGGGAACGATGTCACAACCACTGCAACTGAGCCTTGGCGTACAGGACGCCGTCAACAACCAGTACCTCTTTTCCGACCATTACCTGCTGAACCTGCTGCCCAGGGACCCGCGCTGGGGGGCGGCGCTGGCGGAGGCGGAGGCCTTTCTGGCCTGGGTGCAGGCGCTGTACGCCCAGGAACAGGACCATCTGGACGACTATAACGAGACGCAGCTGGAGGACCACTGGATCCGGCCCATTTTGCAGCGGCTGGGGCACGTGTGGGAGGGGCAGGCCTCGGTGCCGGGGCTGGGCGAGGGCGTGAAGCGGCCGGACTACGTCTTTTTCCCGGATGAAGGCGCGCGGGCGGCGGCGGTGGGAGCGCAGAACACGGCGGCCTACGTGGCGGAGGCGCTGGCGGTGGGCGAGGCCAAGGCCTGGCAGCGCTCGCTGGACAAGAAGGCGCGCGGCGGCGGTCCCAGCTTCGACCGCCAGAACCCCGGCTACCAGATCGACTACTACCTGCGCGCCACGGAGCTGGAGTGGGGCATCCTGAGCAATGGCCGCCTGTGGCGGCTGGTGCACCGCGACAGCAGCCAGCGGCTGACCATCTATTACGAAGTGGACCTGGTGGAACTGCTGCGCGGCGGCAACGCGGGCACCATGCGCTACTTCACCCTCTTCTTCCGCCAGGACGCCCTGCGTCCCGACGCCCAGGGCCGGCGCTTTTTGCAGGACGCGCTGGACGCCAGCAACGCCTACGCCGTGGCCCTGGAAGAGGATATGCAGGAGAACGTGTACCGCGCGCTGGAGCTGCTGATGCAGGGCTTTTTGGACCTGCGCGCCAACGACCTGGGACCGGACGACCTGCGCCGGGTGTACGACAATAGCCTCTACCTGCTCTACCGCTTCCTGTTCATCCTCTACGCCGAGAGCCGTGGCCTGCTGCCCCTGGACCGCGAGGATTACCGCGAGCATTACAGCCTGCACGACATCAAGAACGACATCGCCAACCACAACGCGCCCACCGCGCCCTCCACCACCGACTTCTGGAAACGGGTACAGACGCTGTTCCAGATAATCAACGGGGATGACGAGGAGCTGAACCGTTTCCTGGGCGTGCCGCGCTACAACGGCGGCCTCTTCAACCCGCGCCTGCACCCCTTCTTGCAGGAGAAGGCGGTGGGCGACGCCTACCTGACGGGGGCCATCGACCTGCTCAGCCGGCGCGACACGGAGCAGGGCAAGGAGTTCGCCGATTACCGCACCCTGGGCGTGCGCCAGCTGGGCTCCATCTACGAGGGGCTGCTGGAGTACCAGCCGCGCCTGGCGCAAGAGGAAATGGTCGCGGTGAAGGACGGGGGCCAGGAGCGCTGGCTGCCGGCGAGCGAGAAGCCGGACGGAGCCACGGTCACGGCGCGGCGCAAGGCGGGCCAGGTGTACCTGGTCACCGACCGCGGCGAGCGCAAGGCCACGGGCAGCTACTATACGCCGGAGTATATTGTTCGCTATATTGTGGAGCAGACGGTGGGGCCCCTGGTGGAGGAGGCGCGAGGGGGGATAACGGACGACGGACCGCAGACGACGGACGGCGGTCAGCGGTCAGCAGTCGGCGGTCAGCAGTCAGCGGACGGCGGTCAGGCGTTCGTCGACGCCATCCTGTCGCTACGTGTCCTCGATCCGGCCATGGGCAGCGGCCATTTCCTGGTCTACGCCACCGATTATCTGGCGCTGGCGTTGGCCACGGAGCCCCAGGTGGAGCCGCCGGCGACGGCGGAGGATGACGTGGTGTATTGGAAGCGGCGGGTGGTGGAGCGTTGTATTTATGGCGTGGACCGCAACCCGCTGGCGGTGGAGCTGGCCAAGTTGAGCCTGTGGCTGAACACGGTGGCGGCGGACCGCCCTCTGAGCTTCCTGGACCACCACCTGAAGTGCGGCGACAGCCTGGTGGGCGCGGAGGTGGAGGACCTGGGCTGGGCCCCGCCCACGGTGCTGACCAGGAAGCAGGCGCGGGAGCTGGAGAAGGTGAAGGAGGCGGGGCAGATGAACCTGCTGGCCTACCGCCTGGCGCAGCAACTGCCGGCGGTGATGGGCCGCGTGCTGGAGATTACGGAGGCGGAGAGCGACAGCTATGAGTCGGTGCAGGCCAAAGAGGCCGCGGACCGCACGGTGCGCCAGTTGAAGGAGCCTTTCGAGGCGGTGGCCGACCTGTGGGTCAGCGCCTACTTCGGCAACGAGTTCGACCGGGCCACGTACGAGGAGGCGCGGGACGCCGTGGGCACGCCCGCGGCGCTGATGCAGATGCCGGCGGTGCAGCGGGCGCGGCAGATGGCCCAGGAACGGCGCTTCTTCCACTGGGAGCTGGCCTTTCCGGAGGTGTTTTACGACGAGGCCGGGAACGAGTTGGGCGAGCGGGCGGGGTTTGATGCGGTGGTGGGGAATCCGCCTTACTTTAGTGTTGATGATGTTTGGGGCAAACGTTCGCTAGCTGCTCGCTTCTTAAAGGAAAGATACTATGAAATTTGGGCTGGGAAGAGTGACATTTTCTACTACTTCATTAAGCAAGGACTCTCTCTGGTTCGCCAAAACGGCTTCCTGTCTTTCATAACCGCTCGATATTTTCTCGAGTCTTACTATGCTGAGAAACTGCGAGCATACATCTTGGAGAACGCGCGGATCCAGCGAATTCTAGATTTCGGCAACAACGTAGTCTTCCCTGAGGTTGGCACAAAAGTCTGTGTGACAATTCTTCAACGAAGTTCCATAGAAGATCGTCCGACAGACGATATTCTGTTCGCAAGGTTAGATGACACTCTCAAAGACGTCGAGATCGAACAACTGTTACAATCGAGCCATGCAAGATCGGGCCTCTTCTCCTCCATACCACAGTCTATGGTTGAATCCAGCATATGGAATCTATCTGCCTGGTTCAATAAAAGAATCACTGATCGCGTTGACCGTGACTGCATACC
>JBMCFH010000245.1:0-5121 GCA_048620455.1 Chloroflexota bacterium
ATTTCCACTTCCATCGAGATCTCTATCTGAGGACCAACACATGGCTGATTATATACGCACAATTGTTCTCTATATGCTCGCCGGTCTCGCCGAAATCGGCGGAGGCTGGCTGGTCTGGCAGTGGCTACGGGAAGGCAGAGGGCTGTGGCTGGGCCTGGTCGGTGGAGCGGTGCTCTTCACTTACGGTGTGATCCCTACGCTGCAGACGGAACCGGCCTTTGGCCGTGTGTATGCGGCCTATGGCGGCATCTTTATCGTTCTTTCCATTCTGTGGGGCCGTGTGGTGGACGACTGGCGCCCGGATCGCTTCGACCTGCTTGGCGCAGCGATTGCTCTGGTCGGTGTTGTGATCATTATCTGGGGACGCCGCTGGTTCTAGCAAAAGTATGTCTCTCCTTCGCCAAAACGGAGTGTCATTGCCGTATACTGTAGGCAGTAATAACCGTGTGAAGGAGGCAAGATGCCAACCCTGAGAGAATACAATGAATTCGAAGGGCGCCATTGGGAAACGGGCAGCGTGCGCAACTTCATGGCCCACTGCGGCTACACCCTGCCACACAACGGCGCAGCGCCCAGCGAAGCCCTACTCATGGGCGTCGGCGGCGGCGCCGTCATGGGTTACTTCTCCTTCGCCTACGAAGGGTATGATCCGCAGGCCAACATCCTCACACGCAACACCTTTGATCCCCTGCAAACGGTGCTTTCGCGCCTCGGCGTAGAGCAGGACGTAAAACAGACGTCCAGCGCCGCCAGGGGCCGCCAGAATCTGGTTGACGTGCTGGAAGAGGGCCGTCCCGCCATCGTGTGGGCCGACGCCTACAGCCTGCCCTACAATTCCCTGCCCGCCGCCGACGGTATGTGGCAGATGATGCCCCTCGTCGTCTTCGGCCTTGAAGAAGCGGACCGCACCGTATCCATCGCCGACCGGGCCCGCGTGCCCCTCACCGTCACGCCCGCCGACTTTGAGCGCGCGCGGAGTCGGGTCAAGAAAACGAAGCACAGACTGATGACGCTGGGACCGCCCAACCCCGACAAGCTTGCAACGGCCGTGCGCGAAGGCATCCACGACTGCGTGCAGCTTTACACCGAGAAACCACCCAAAGGGTCGCCCCACAATTTCGGCTTTGCCGCCTACAAGCGGTGGGCCGCGCTGCTCAGCCAACCACAAATGAGAGCCAGTTGGGCCAAAGAGTTTCCGCCCGGCCCCAAAATGTACGCCGGCCTGACCTCGGCCTTCCACTTCATTAATCTGTTCGGCAAAGGGGAGGACGATCCTGCTGAGCGCACCCGCTACGCCGCTTTTCTAGACGAAGCCGCGACCATCCTGAACCAGCCCGCTCTGGGCGCAGCCGCAGAACAGTTCCGCGCCGCCGCAATGGCCTGGGCGCGCCTCGGCGAGGCGCTGTTGCCCGACGACATTCCGGCTTTTGCCGAAACACGCCTGCTGATGCGCCGCCGCCACAAACTGTTCCTGGAACGAGGCAACGACGGCCTGCCCGAAATACAGTCCATTGACAGCCGTCTGGCGCACGTTCGCAAGCAGATGGAAAGTCAATTTCCGTTGGACGAGGCTCAGGCAACCACGTTCTGCCAGCGCCTTGCCGGTCACGTCATGGAGATTCACGACATCGAACGCCAGGCAATAGAGCCGTTACAGGCAGCGCTGGCCTGATGCGCCTCAGGCGTCACCCACCGGTCTGCAACCGCTCAAACAGCGCCCGGCTGCGCCGCACATTCTCCAGCGCCTCGCCATCCCCCTGGAATTCGATGGTGGCGTCGCCCCCATATTTCGCCTCCGCCAGTAACGACAGCAGGTGCGCCTGAGGCAGCTCTGTCTCCTCGCCCGCCTCGTCAAACGCCGTGGTCTTGAAATGGTAGTGGTTGGCCGCCGCCGCCAGCCCCGGCCACCAGCGCTCCCGTTCCTCCTCGGGGATGTTGTGCGGGTCGAAACAGCAACCGAAATAACCGTGCAGCGCCTCGGGCAATCGGCGCTTCGTCTTGCGCAGAATCTGCAAGTGGCGGCCCAGGTCGCTGCTCAGGCCCCAGTGGTTCTCCACCGTCACCACCAGGCCCGAACGCCAACGCTGGCAGGTCTGCACAAAGCGCGCCAGGCGGCGGGCAATGAGCGGGTCGCGCGCTGCCGGCGTCTGCGAGTCGCCGCCCAGGTTCACCCGCAACAAGTGCGCATCCAGCTGCCTCGCCGCCGCAACGCCGCGCCACAGATAGAGCTGCTGCGCCGGCCAATGGTGCGCTGGCACGGCAAAATCGCTGTTGATGGTCCACGTCAACACCGTCACGCCTGCCTCCCGCACCCGCTGTGCCAGCTGCCCCACGCTGGCCCGGCTGTAACGCCACAATTCCGGCGGCGCGCCGGGCAGCAACGAGAGCAGGGGACGGCGCAGGCGGCTGAACCGCGGCGGCGGCAGCATGAAGTCATTGCACTCAATGTACGAGAGGCTGGCTTCCGCCGCTGCAGCCGGTAGATCCAGCAGGGACCAGCGCCCCGCATAATAATCTTCGTGCCAGGACCAGGAGCTTACCGCCAGGCGCATCTTAGACATCCTCGTTCATCCCTGTCATTGCCAGCCCTCAACCAGAACCAGATTCCCAGGCCGCCTTCGAGGAAAACAGCCCGACGTTCGCGGCCAATTCATATAGCAGGCCGGCAAAGGTCGCCAGCCAGGCGACGAGCGCCACGTAGATGAAGCCGCGGGGAATGGCCAGCAGAAAAGGCAACTCCAAAGCCTGCGACAGGCGGAAGGTGCACGCCGTGTACATACCCAGGGGAAAGACCATGCCCCAGTACTGCGGATCGTAGGTCAGCGGATGCCGCTTATACAGATGCCGCCAGGCGCCCAAGATGAACAGCAGGGGAATCCACCACGTGCCGGTGATCCAGAAAAAGAGGGTAAACCCTTTGAGGAAGGGCAGCAACTCCTGCAACAGAGACCACTCTCCGGCGCTCAGGATAAGGGTCGCTCCCGCCAGCGTCGTAATGGCCACTGCGCCCATGTTGATCCAGTAGGGAGGCGTCAGCTCCGCGGTGCGCAGGGTCAGAAACGTGAACCGGTAGAAAATCAGGGTGATGATGCTGATGTACAGCATGCAGCCCAACAGATACATACAGAGGGTGAAAAAGAGCAGTACCCTCACCCACTCTGCGCCGGCTGCGGGCGCCATGCGAGCGGCCAGAAGCGTGCCCAGAATGGCCACCGACTGCGTGGCCACGGTGGCGATCAGCCAGGCGCCGTTGATACCCGTTTCCAGCGACGGCTTCTCCTCGCGCACGGTAACTGCGGTAAAGAACGCGTACATGATCAGCAGCCACAGCCCCACCCCCAACACCCACAGCGCGGTCGCCGCGCCGTAATTCCCAGAAACCACAATCAACTGGCTGCCCAGCACACAGGTGCCGGCGACCATCGTGAAGAAGCCCGGCCCTCGCGCGTGGCTACTCACATCGGCCAGTAGTTGAGGAGCATAGAGAATGAGACGGGCGAGGGTCAGCAACCAGAGGATGACGTAAGCGGCGACGTTGAAGAGCAGTAACAGGCGGGCCACCAGCACCATCCCCAGCAGAAAGGCAGCGATGGACACAATGCCCGTGGCCATCACCAGTGCAAAGTAGCCGGGAAACAGCCCGCGGATCCCCAGCTGCAGGCGGTTCAACAGCGACGGCGAATAGGACCGCTCACCGGTCAAGGCCATAGAGGTACCACAGCAGCCCCCCGTTCAGGCCCAGACAGACCAGGCTGGCCAGCGCCGCGGGCAGCAGAATCGAATAGTCGCCGCCCAGATAGGCGTTCATCGTCGCCGTAAACAGCCACAACTGCAGGATGATAATAATGATGACGATGGACAGGATGCCCGCCACAATCGTCGTGCGCTGCGAGCGGGCGAAACGAGATTTCTTCTTCATACCGTTCTCTCCTCCACGCCCGTGGCATAAACCGTATCTTCGCGCACGGTCAGCGTAATGCGCGCCAGCGGGCGGCGCGGCGGGCCGGCAAGAGGACGGCCGGTGGCCAGGTCGAAAATGCCCTCGTGGCAGGGGCAGTGCAATTCCCCATTGGCCACATCGGGGATGACGGGGCACGTCAGATGCGTGCACTGTTGTTCGTAGGCCACGAAGGTGTTTTCGTCCACGCGCACCAACAGCCGCGCCGGGCTGTTCTCGGGGTATTTGAAAACCAGCGACCCGCCCACGGGCACGTCCTCTACGCGGGCGATGGCCACTGCGTCGGGCTGCTCCCGATCGCGCAGCCAGCTGCGGGCCAGCAACCAGAACTGCCCGCTGGTAAAAGCGAGGCTGGTCAGCAGCAAGAACTTGACGAAGTCGCGCCGCGCAATGTACTCGTCCTGTGGCCAGTCGATGGGAAAATCCTGTCGCCAGCGCGGCTGCGCCTCCAGAGGACGGCCGTCCGGCGGCGTCGTGATCTGCTCGCTCTGTTGCTCGCTCATATGACACTCTCATCCATAAACAAGTTTGCCAGCATAACGTCCTCGGCCATCTCCTGCGCCACGGGCGGACGGTACATACTGGCGGCCACATCTACCAGATCGACCGGCGCCTCCGCCGGCGCCATCATATACACGCGCGTGCGAATCGTCTGCCGGCCAAACTGGAACGTGTTCACCGGCCGCGACTGCGGGCGCAGGGCCTCGATCTCCTCGCGGGTGCCGTAGAACAACGCCTGGCTGGGACACACAGACGCGCACATCGGCTTGAGACCCACAGAGGTGCGATCGTAGCACATATCGCACTTCATCATCAGGCTCATTTCCGTGTGCATCTTGGGCACGCCAAAGGGGCAGGCCAGAACACAGTTGTTGCAGGCGATGCAGCGCGGCTTGCGCGCCGTCTGCACCACCCCGTCCGCCGTGCGCTTAATGGCGTCGGCCGGGCACACTTCGGCGCACGTCGGCGACTCGCAATGCATGCAAATCACAGGCACCGTCTGTGTCGAAATGCTGCGATCGACGAAATCCAGGTTAATCATCGACTGCCCCTTGTGCGTGTCACACTCCGTGCACGCCTGCACGCACGCCTGGCATCCGATACAGCGACTGGGATCAATGAAGAATTTTTTCTCTTCCGAAACCGGCAAGGAACCCTCCTGC
>JBMCFH010000246.1:0-5092 GCA_048620455.1 Chloroflexota bacterium
TGGGGCAGGGGCTGGAAGCGCAGGCCGCGAGCCGGGAGTCAGGATCGTTTTTTTCGATTGACATACAACCTGGCATGGTTACAATGTAATTGGGTATGTGTCGCGTTCGCTCGTTTTGCGAAGCCAGACACGAGTTATCGGCCATTTATCCTCTGTTTGTTTGCCGCAACAGAATCTGCATTGGGCGGGTAGATCCGGGCACAGGCGGAAGGGAGCAGAATAATGGGAGAAGTCGTCGCCATGCGCAGGCGCATGCGGTTCCTGGGTGGCATCCTCATTCTCACGACGTTCTTACTTTGTGCTGCGTGCTCGCAGGCACAATCCTCGCCTACCGAACTCCTCCTGGGCATTGAACCCCAATACATTCCACAACTGGAGGCGCCGGACAGCATCACGCCGGAGCGCACCGGCATCGCCGCTCTGGACGCTCTGAACGAAAAATGGGGCGTGCAGGCGATGGAAGCGGTGTATCCCGATCTCTCTCCCGACGACGAGGCGGCGCAGGAACACGGTCTAGCCGGCGTGTACAAGTTAACGGTGCCGGCGAACACCGATGTGGAAGCCATGATCGCCGAGTATGTGGCCGATCAGCACGTGCAGTATCTGGAAGTAAACGCGGCGGTGGAGATCAATTAGCGCCGGCGCCCACGGGCGTTGCCGGCGCGTTTCATAATAAAGGGGGCAACTATGTCAGGTAGATCATTCGTAGCCAATGTATCGGCGCTTGTTATCATCTTGCTCATCGTTCTGCTGGCCGGCGAGGGGGCGGTGACGACCGCGGGGCAGGCGGACCCGCTTTTCGAGGAGGCGCTGCTGGAAGGCGCCTTTGTGCCCAACGAGGTTCTGATCGGTCTGGAGGCCGATGTGGCGGCGAAAGTGGCGGGGCAGCGCGACCTGACCGCCGTGGCTGCGCTCGATTCGTTGCGCGAGCTGAACAGGGCTTACGGCGTGCAACAGATGGCGCCCGTTTTCCCGGAGATCGACGCGTCTGACGCGCTGGCCCGCTCCTATGGCCTGCCGGGTATCCTGAAGCTGACTGTGCCGCCAGGCACGGACATTTTTGAACTCATCGCTGCCTATCAGGCGCACCCTGACGTGGCCTACGCCGAACCGAACCGCATTTACAGCACGCTCCTGACGCCGAACGACCCCGACTTTGACCAGCAGTGGTCGCTGCACAATACGGGGCAGACGGGCGGCACGGCGGACGCCGACATCGACGCTGTGGAAGCGTGGGACCTGGAGACGGGCCACCCGTCGGTGCTCATTGCCATCATCGACACCGGGGTGGATTACACGCACGAGGACCTTGATGCAGGGCGCGTGCGCACCGACATTGACCGCGATTTTTACAACGGCGACGACGACGCCATGGACGACCACGGGCACGGCACCTTTGTCGCCGCGGTGGCAGCCGGCGACACCAACAACGGCGAGGGCATCGCCGGGATTTGCCACGGCTGCCGCATTCTGCCGGTTAAGGTGCTGAGCGCCGACGGGCAGGGCAGCGCCGAAACGGTGGCGCAGGGCATCCAGTACGCGGCTGACGCCGGGGCGCAGATTCTAAATATGAGCCTTGGCTTTACGGCGGGGTGCGGTTGCTCGCAAACGGTAGCCACCGCCATCAATTACGCCTTTGACCGGGGCAGCCTGCTCGTCGCCGCCTCGGGCAACGACAGCAACAAGGGCGTGCTTAGTTATCCGGCGGCTTCGCCCCGTGTGATGTCTGTGGGTTCCAGTAACCACAACGATCAGGAGAGCGATTTTTCCAATTTCAGCGCGGAGCTGGATATCATGGCTCCGGGCGAAGACATTTACAGCCTGGAACTGGACGACGGCTATCTGACGGCGAGCGGCACGTCCGCCGCCTCGCCGCACGTCGCCGGCGTGGCGGGGCTGGTGTTGTCCGCCAACCCCAGCCTGACCAATGCGCAGCTGTGGCACCGGCTGTACCAGTCGGCCGACGACTTCCCGCTGGCACAGAGCGCCGCCGGGCCGGACGCCGGACTCTGGCCCAACGGCGTTGTCCCGGACCATCAGCAGTATATCCCCGTGGTGCAACAGTTCCGGCAAACGGCGGGGCGGCTGAACGCCTACCGCGCCCTGCGCTACTCGCACGGCGGAGGGTGGCAGGCGGCTGTGGACACCTGTAGCGGCGAACCGGATGGTTGCGTGCCCGGCTGCGCCGCCGAGATCTCGCTGGTTAGCGAGCGCTCCGTTGTGGAATCGCTGTCCCTGCTGCGCGCGTTCCGCGACGACGTGCTGCTATCCAGCAGTGTGGGCCCGGATTGGGTAGAACACTATGAAGCGAACCGGCTGGAGCTGGCGGCGCTGCTGGCCCGCGATTCGGCGCTGCGCGAGCAAACGCGGCAGACGCTGGCGACGTGGCTGCCGCTGATCGAGGCGCTGGTTCATGAGGACCAGGCGGACCCGGCGATCCTGACCGAACAGCACCTGGATCTGGCCTCGCACCTCTTCGACAGATACACAGAGCAGGGCAGCGACCGGCTGAAAGAGAGCATGGCGGTCGCTCAGGAGCTGGTGGCAGAGGGTCGCCAATACACGGGAATGGATATCCGCGAGGCGTGGCGCGAGTTTAACCGCTAACGGCGCCGGGGGGCCCGTTCGGGGGTGGTCGCTGAGATGTTCATGAAAAACGTCGCCGCGACCACTGCCCGACCTTGTTTGCTGCATCCCCACCTTACATAATTGTCGTCTGATAGTAACCATCGGGAGCCTTCCCAACACGTCGCTTGGCAGCAGACGGGGCTACCGGTTGACATAAGGTGCACTCCTGAGCCATGGGCACTTATGTAGGGAAGCGCCGGCGCCAGAAGACGCTGGTGCAATTACTCCAACATCCTGATCTCCTCGCCGCCTCCTTCTTTCTGTTGCTGGTCGTCGTCGCCGCTTGGCCGGTGCTCTCGCACCTGGACACGGTGATCGCCGGCGACGATATCGACGTGTATATCAACCCCTGGGCCGATTGGTGGACGCAGAAAGCGCTGTCGGACCCCGCGCTGAGCCTATGGCAGACGGATTATATGTTCTATCCGCAGGGCGCGGACCTCAGCTACCATAGCTTCAGTCACCTGAACACAGCGCTCAGCCTTCTGCTGCGCCCGTTCGTGGGCCCCCTGCCCGCCTATAACCTGACGATCCTCTTCAACTACTTCCTCATCGCCCTTGCCATGTACCACTTCACGCGTTACTGGACCGGCTCTGCGGGCGCGGGGCTGTTGGCGGGCATCGTCTTCGCCTTCAATTCGCACAGCCTCTATCAGAGTTGCCACCCGGTGCTACTCAGCATCTGGACGCTGCCCTGGACGGCGCTCTTTCTCCTCAAAGCGGTGGACCGTAACAGCCTGAAGTGGGCCGCCGTCGCCGGCTTCTTCGTCTTCCTCACGGCGCTGGTCAGCGTGCTGATGTTGATCCTGCTGGCGTTGTGGCTGGCGGCGCTGGGCCTGTTCATGTTTGCAACGCGGCGCTGGCGTTTCTCACACTGGCGTCTGTTCGCGCTCTTTGGGCTGATCGGCGCGTCTCTTTCTCTACCCGTCCTTTTTCCGCTGCTGCGCGAGGCGCTGGCCGACGGCAACGGCAGTTTCGTGGTCGATCCCTACGCTTCTTTTGTCACCGACCTGGCCTCGCCCGTCACGCCGCACTGGATCCACTGGTACATTCGCGGCATCTACTTCGGCATTATGCCCGGCGCGCTTCTGCTGCTGGCTGCCGGTCGCCTGCGCCAGACGCGCTTCTGGTTTGCGCTGCTGTTGGTCAGTTTTCTCTTTGCCGCCGGCCCGCGGCCCACGCTGGACGGCGAGCAACTGGACCTGGTGCTGCCCTGGTCCCTGAGCCTGGCGCCGCTGTTGCGCAACATGTACCGGCTGAACATTATCGTCTCCCTGGCCCTGGCTGTGCTCGTGGGCTACGGCTGGCTGGTCTTCGCCCGCCACCTGCCACGGCATCGGGCTGTGAAAGGCGCGGCGCTGCTCCTGCTGGCCCTGTTCATCTTCGCCGACTACCTACAGCCCACCTTTCCCCGCACGCATCTGTCAACGCCGCGCTTCTACCGGCAGGTGCTGGCGCACGAGCCGGACGACGTTGCCATCGCCATCGTGCCCAGCGGGCGGCAGTACGACAAACCGCATCTCTACTACCAGACCATTCACGGGCACAAAATGGTCAACGGCGTCGTGTCGCGCGCGCCGGCGGTCACCGGCGATTTCATCAACAACAACCCCCTGCTGCGGGCGGGCTTCATGGACCTGCCGCCGGCCCCGTTTCCTGACCAGCCTCAGCGGGCGCTAGAGGCGCTGGCGGCGGCGGGCGTCGATTACCTGGTTGTGGAGAAAGGGTGGCGAGACCTGGACCCCGAGGCCTGGCGCGCAGCATTGCCGGGGAGCCCGGTCTATGAGGATGGGCAGGTGCTGGTGTACGCCACGCACGTAGCTGCGGCGCACAGCGAACGGCCGCCTCTGCCGCCGGATTACAGCGGGCCGTAGGCGCTTCCGCTTACCATTCGCCTGCATAGTGCACGCTGTAGGGCGCGGCAAGCTCCTTGACGTAGGCGTAGTGTAGTTCCACCAGCTGGCGCAGATGCAGCAAATCGTGGGCCACCCAGGCGCTAAAGATGTCGCCGGCGCGAATCTGGCCAAAGGGCGCCTCGTAAGAAGCGTCCCAATCCGGCTCGCGCAGGGTTTTCAGCCACTCCAGTGACTCCTGCCGCTCGGCGAGGAAATTGCCGATCGACTCCTCCAGATCGCGCTCGTTGTAGCGACGCTCGCGCACCCAGCCCAGAGGGTCGATGGGCGGCGCTTCGCGCTCGGGATAGTGCAGGATAATGTCCAGGCGCATGCGAAAGTCCTCGCGCTCTTCGTCGTAAAGGTGGTTGATCACCTCCAGCATGGACCAGCTATCGGGGTCCGGTCGCCAGCGCGCCTGCTGTTGCGACACGTTCTGAACCAGCAACACGATGCGTTCCGCGTTCTGCGCCAATCGTTCTCTCATCTGGGGGTATTGCATACATTACCTCGCTCGGCTCCGTGGTTGTGGGCGGTGAGTGAAATCGGTACAACGCTGCCATTGTAGCACA